>JAJRVT010000351.1 GCA_024277175.1 Chloroflexota bacterium
GACGGTCATGCCGGCGTCCTTGGCGGCCTGGGCCGCGGGAGCGATCTGATCGCCGGCGTTGTTGGAGATCATGATGGCGTCCATGCCCTGGGTGGCGGCTGTGGTGACGATGTCGATCTGGCCGGCCACGCTGTTCTCGGGCGTGGGGCCGAGGAATTCCAGCTTGCCGGGGTTTTCCAGTTCAGTGTGGGCTTCCTGCGCGCCGTTGTTGGCCTGGTCGAAGACGAGGATGCCCAGGAACTTGGGCAGCAGCACCATGTTCACCTCCTGGCCGGGCGTGGCTTCGGCCGGACCCATGGCGGCTTCTTCTTCGGCCGGGGCCGCTTCTTCTTCGGCCGGGGCCGCTTCAGCACCGCCGGCGTCAGCTTCCACGTTGTCTTTGTCATAGACCGTGAACGGACCCATGAGGACGCGCAGGCCGGCGTCGCGGGTGGGATCTTTCTCGATGGTGTATTCGCCCATGCGACCGGCTTCGAAGGTCACGCCTTCAGCCGCTTCCATCTGGCCGGTGGCCAGCAGATAGGTGGTGTAGTAGGTCAGGTAACCCAGGTCTTTGAAGCTCCAGAGTGCGAACTCGGGCGCGCAGCCGTTGAGGGTGTAGGAGACCATCTCCGCGGGCAGGCCCAGGCCGGAGACCTTGACCTCGTCGCAGAGGTCCTCATCCTGCATGGCCTTGGCCGCGGCCGCGATGCCCACGGTGGTGGGGGCCATGATCAGCTTGAGATCGGGGTACTTGTCCACCAGGGCCAGGGCCTGGTTGTAGGAATCCTCGGACTGGTCGTTGCCGTAGACGATGTCCACCAGTTCCAGGTCGGCGTAAGTGTCGTCATTCTCCAGCACGTCCTGGAGCGCTGCGATCCAGGCGTTCTGGTTGGAGGCGTCGGGTGAGGCCGAGAGGACTGCGAACTGGCCGCCCTCGTCGCCCATGATGTCCATAGCCATGTCGGCCATGACCTTGCCGGTCTCGTCGAAGTCGACCTGGGCCACGAAGACGTCTTCGCCTTCAGCCGAGGGGATGGGCGAGTCCCAGGTGACGACGGTCATGCCGGCGTCCTTGGCGGCCTGGGCCGCGGGAGCGATCTGATCGCCGGCGTTGTTGGAGATCATGATGGCGTCCATGCCCTGGGTGGCGGCTGTGGTGACGATGTCGATCTGGCCGGCCACGCTGTTCTCAGGCGTCGGGCCGAGGAATTGAAGCTCTTCCGGGTTCTGCAATTCGGCGTGGGCTTCCTGCGCGCCTTCATTGGCCTGGTCGAAGACGAGAATGCCCAGGAACTTGGGCAGCAGCACCATCTTGACAGCCTGGCCAGGCTCGGCCTTGACCACCTCGCCGGAGGGCGCGGCGGCTTCTTCTTCAGCGGGCGCTTCGGTCGCCTCTTCAGCGGGGGCTTCCGCTTCTTCTGCCGGCGCAGCTTCCTCAGCCGGGGCCTCGGTGGCTTCGGCCGGCGCAGCCTCTTCTGCCGCGGGCGCTTCGGCTGGGGCCGGTTCGGACTTCTTGCCGCCGCAGGCCGCCAGCACCATGGTGGCGACGATCAGAATTGCGATCAGGCTGTACAGTTTTTTCATGCGAATCCTCCTTGGTGAAAGTAGAAAAAAAATGTAAGGCGTGAGACGTGAGGCGTAAAACGTGACTCGTGAGGGGGTGAGCGATTGGAGATTGAGGAGATTCCGGTCTTCCAATCTCTCCAATCTCTCGCCACCCCTCACGTTTTACGCCTCACGTCTCATGCACAATCTTCGCCTGGCGACGGCGATGGAGCCACCCCTGAACGCCGGCGGCCATGTTAGGGATCAGAACGGAGAGGATCAGCAGGACGCCGATGACGCCGCTCTGGAGATGGCCGGTCAGGTTGAGGAGGGACATGCCGTTGCGCAGGTTAAGTACGATCAGGATGGAGAGCAGGACGCCGCCCATGCTCCCCCGACCGCCAAAGATGCTGACGCCACCCAGCAGCACCATGGTGATGATGTCCAGTTCGAAGCCGTTAGCCAGGTCGCCCCGCACCGCGCCTAGCCGGGCGGCGAAGAGCACGCCGGCCAAGGCAGCGGCTGTCCCTGAGACGATGAAAAGGATCATCTTCACCCGTCGGACTTTGACGCCCGAATACTCGGCTACATCGCGGTTATTGCCGATCACGTAGACATAACGGCCAAACCCTGAATAGTGGAGGACGACGATGGCCAGGATTGTCAGTGCAAAGAACAGGATCAGCGCGAAGGGAAGGGGGCCGACCATTGGCTGCTGCCCCAGGTGGCTGAACCAGGCTGGAAACTCGCCGATGGAGCGGTCTTCCAGCAGGATGCGCGCCCCGCCCCGATACATGATCATGGTGGCCAGGGTCACCACCAGAGAGGGCAGCCCTGCATAGGCGATCCAGAAGCCATTGAACGCCCCTGCGATCACGCCCATGAGTAGCGCCGCGATAACGGCCAGCGGAAAGGGGGCTCCCTGCATGTGCAGCCAGGCTAGCACGCCGGCCGTCAGCCCCATGGTGGAGGCCACTGACAGGTCGATCTCGGCGTTGATGATGATGAAGGTCATGGCCAGGGCCACGATGATCTTCTCAATGGACAGCTCGAAGAGATTGATCCAGTTACCCACGCGCAGATAGGAGGGGGCCAGGGTGCTGTTGAGGATGATGGTGGCCACGAGGATGAGCAGGAGGACGCCCTCCCAGCTTTTCAAACGCTGCAAGTTACGCGACATGGTCGCCTCCCTTCGACGGCGTGGGGCGGTTGGGGCCGGAGCCGCTGTCTGTTTCGTTGTCCATCTTTTCGAGAGGGCGCCGCTCCCATGTGCTGCGCAGCCGGTTCATGATCAGCGTGTCCGAAGCCACAGCCAGCAGGATCAGGAAGCCCAGCAGGAAGTCGCGCCAGAATTCGCTGATGGCGAACCAGCGGATTAGGCTCTGCTCCAGGATGTTGATCAGGAATGCGCCCAGCATGGCCCCAATCATGGTGCCGGAGCCGCCGAAGATGTTGACGCCACCCACCACGGCCGCAGCCACCGACTCCAGTTCGATGCCCAACCCGGCCACCACGGTGATGTTGCCAAAGCGAGCCAGGAACATGAAACCGGCTAGCCCGGAAAGCGCTCCGCAGAGGATGAAGGCGGTGAAGACGATGCGTCTGGACGCAAACCCTGCGATCTTCGCTGCGTCCGGATTGGAGCCAATGGCGTAGAGACGGCGGCCATAGGCGCTGTACATGAGCAGCAGTTGGAAGATGACGATCACCAGCAGAGCCAGCCCCACCAGCAGCCGGAAATCCATCTTGCCCACGCTGAAGATCTCGGCCCTGGGCAGATTCAGCAGCCATTCGGGCAGGGTGGAGGTCAGCACGGTCTGGGCGTTGGAATATTCCACCAGCAGGGTGCGGTAGATGGCCAGGGTGCCCAGGGTGACGATGATCGCGGGCACCCCGCCATAGGCCACCAACAGGCCGTTCAGCCCGCCCATGAGCGCGCCCACGCCGATGGCCATGAGTACGGCCACCCAGGGGTCCATACCGTTGTTAAGCGCAAGCTGGTGGCCCACGAAGTAGGCGGTGAAGCCCACGATGGAACCCACCGAGAGATCGATGTTGCGGGTGAGGATGACCAGGGTTTGGCCGGCGGCGACCACGATAATGATGGCTGCGCTGGTGGTCACCCGGTTGAAGAAGCGGGCGTTGAGATAGTTGTCGATCTGGGTACTGAAGAAGAGCAACAGCAGGATGATCAGGAGGAAGAGCACCAACTCCCGCAGTTGTTCAGGCCGGATCCGGCTTCGTAGCGATTTCATGCGCGCGTCTCCACGACGGTCTGATTTTTGGCGTGATTCTGCCCCATGGCCGCGGTCATGACGACTTCCTGGGTCGCTTCATCCCGGGTGAAGACGCCCATCTGGCGTCCTTCGCGCATGACCAGCACTCGGTCGCTCATGGCCAGGACTTCGGGCAGATCGGATGAAATCAGAATGATGGCGATCCCCTGGGCGGCTAGGTCATTGACCAGATGGTGGACGTCCGCCTTGGCGCCCACGTCGATGCCCCGGGTGGGCTCGTCCAGGATCAGCAGTTTGGGGTTGGCGTTGAGCCACTTGCTCAACATGACCTTCTGTTGGTTGCCGCCGGAGAGCTTCTCCACCTCCACCTCTACCGATGGCGAGCGGATGGTGAGCTCCTCCCGGAAGTGCTCTGCCGTAGCCATCTCGTCCTTGTGTTTGATCAATCCCAGGGAGGAGAGGTAGTTCTTCAGGGTGGGCAGCGAGATATTGGTGGTGATGGACATGGGCATGACCAGCCCCAGCTTGCGCCGGTCTTCCGACATGTAAGCGATCCCCAGATCCAGGGCCTGCTGGGGCGATCCGATTTTGCGCTCCTGGCCGTCGAAAATGATCTGGCCTTCATCCGCCTGCTCGATGCCGAAGAGGGCCAGCCCCACATCGGTGCGCCGGGATCCCACCAGGCCGGCGAACCCCAATACCTCGCCCTGGTGAATGTCAAAGTTAATGTCCTGGAAGACCCCCTCCTTGCCCAGGCCGTGTACAGAAAGAAGCCGTTCACCGCTCTCGGTCTGGCTCTTGACGAAGAAGTCCTCCACCTTCCGGCCCACCATGTCGCGGATGATGGCGTCGGCGGTCACCTGCGCCCGAGGCGTGGAGGATATCCACTTGCCGTCCCGTAGCACGGTGATGCGGTCGCCGATCTCGAAGACCTCCTCCAGCCGGTGGCCGATGAAGAGGATGGCCACGCCTTGCTCCTTGAGCGCGTCCACGATGTTGAAAAGCTGGCGCACCTCGTGGGCTGACAGCGAAGCCGTCGGCTCATCCATGATCAGCACCCGGACCTGGAGAGAGATGGCCTTGGCGATTTCCACGGCCTGCTGCGCGGCCAGGGTCAGCCCACGGGCCGGCTGGCGAACATCCAGTTTGACGTCCAGCTGGGTCAGGATGCGCTCGGCCTCCCTGTACATCTGCTTCCAGCGTACGATGGGGCCGAAGGTCCGGTGGCTGATGAAGATGTTTTCGGCCACGTTGAGATCGGGGAAGACCATGGGCTCCTGGTAGATGGCGGCAATGCCATACCCCTGGGCTTCCTGGGAATTATGAACCTCGATGGGTTCATCGTCCAGCAGGAGCTCGCCCTGGTCCGGCCGGTGGATGCCGGTCATGATCTTGATCAGGGTGGACTTCCCTGCCCCGTTTTCGCCGATGAGCGCGTGGACCTCGCCCGGATAAAGGATCAGCGAGACGTCGTCCAGGGCCTGGGTGGCGTCGAAACGCTTGAAGACATGTCGGATTTCCATGACGGGCGTCTGCCCTGTAGTCATGCTGGCCTTCCTTTACGTGATCCTGAACTTGACTTTTTGGCGAGTGCGATTGAAACGCGGATCTTCCCGGATGGAGCCGGATTTTCACGGAATGCAAATCTGTGAAAATCCGCTCTAATCAGCAGAAATCCGCGTTCTAATTTTGCTCACCCTTAAACGATCGTCACTTCCACGCCCTGCCGGCGCACGGCGTCGACCAACTCAGCCGGCGCGTCCCGATCGGTA
>JAJRVT010000352.1 GCA_024277175.1 Chloroflexota bacterium
AAAATCCTGGTCTGGTCGTGGGCCATTTTCCGCTCTGATCGTCCCTTTGACCCGGCGTTTGCGATGCCTGCCTGATGACCTATGCGTTATGTAATCTAAACCTTTGTTCTTTATCCGTTTGCTCTCACATTTCGTCAATTAGGGACTTGACATCAAAGAGAGAATCTACGGTGGGCGGGATCGTGCGGCTATAAGTCGCACCTACGGTGGGCGGGATCGTGCGGCTATAAGTCGCACCTACGGTGGGGAGAGACGCGGCGTGGCGGGGATATATGGTATAATCGAAGCCGATTTCATCTGTCTATTCACACGGCCATGAAAGATACATGACGCAACGGCTGTTCGATTCTGAATACATCTTTGGCATCTACGAACCTGGCGGCGAGCGCTATATGCTGGCCGCTGGGCGCCCCGGTTGGATCTTCTTCTCCGAAGCCATCGGCTACGATCCCCAGGACCGCAGCGGGGTGGACTTCTCTCCCTTCAGCGACCAGGGGTTGGGCGTCATCTGCCGCATCAGCAATGGCTATGAACCGGAAGGGACGCTCCCCCACAGCAGCCACTACGAGGCGTTCGCGCGCCGCGCAGCTAACTTCGCGGCCACCAGCCGCGGCTGTAAGATCTGGGTCATCGGCAATGAGATGAACTACGCAGCCGAACGCCCTGGCATCGTCATCGACTGGACCCGCCACAACACCGTGCGCAGCGGCCCGCCTGAGGTGGCCGACCCCATGCGCCGGGGCGTGGGCGTGCGCTTCAACGCTCTGCCCGCGCGTTCGACCGCCATCCGCACCACCCGAGGCGCGGTCATCAGCCCCGGAGAGGCCATCACGCCGGAAATGTATGCGCGCGCGTACAAACTTTGCCGGGACGCCATCCGCGCCCAGCCCGGCCATGAAGACGACCAGGTGCTGGTGGGCGCGGTGGCCCCCTGGAATACCCAGACCATCTATCCCGGCAATCCCAACGGCGACTGGGTCGATTATTTCCGCGACATTCTCCAGATGTTGGGTCCGGACAATTGCGACGGCTTTGTCCTCCACGCCTACACCCACGGCAACGACCCTGCGCTCATTGACAGCGAGCGGCGGCTGCCCCCCCCATTCCAGCAGCGCCATGGGGAATTCCACGTCTATCAGGATTTTATGCGTGCGGTTCCCGAATCCATGCGCAGTCTGGCCGCCTACATCAGCGAAGCCGGGCCAGTGGACCCCTGGGAGGACCGCAACAGCGGTTGGATCCAGCGCGCGTATGCGGATGTGAACGCCTGGAATCAGGAGGCGGGCAACCAGCAGATCCGGGCCATGATCCTCTACCGTTGGCCACGTATCGATCGCTGGTTCATCGAAGGCAAGCAGGGCGTGATCGAGGACTTTCAGCAGGCGCTCCAGCACGACTACCGCTGGCGGGATCAGGCGGCTGGGCAGCCTGCGCCGGTGACCGCAGCCGTGGACGCGCCGCCCGCGCCAAAGCCGGAGAAAGAGCGTCCGCCCTATCGCGTCGCCTGGTTGGACGACCGCTTCCCCGCGCGCATGCTGGCCGGGGAGACCATCACCGCCACCATCACCGTACGCAACGAGGGGTCCCTGACCTGGCGCTGGGGCGGCGGCAACCCCTTCCGCCTGGGCTATCACTACTATCGCAGCCGTCGCCGTCTGCCCATGCCCGAGGAGAAGGACGTCCGCACCGACATGCCCGAAGACGCGCCCCCCGGCGCCACCATCACCCTGGAAGCGCGCATCGCGCTGCCCGACGAGCCGGGCAACTACACCCTGGAGCTGGACATGGTTCAGGAGGGCGTCACCTGGTTCAAGGAGCAGGGTTCGCCGGTGTTGACCCGCTGGCTGACAGTGGAGGCGGAATCGCCGGTGCGTGACGCCACTCAGGATGCGGACGCCGAAGAGTCTGGGCTGGTCCCTCTCTTTAAGGATGTGGTCGCGGCCTTGCCCCACAGCGGCGCGGCCTACGCCCGGCGTAGCCTGGACCAGGTGCGCTATCTGGTGATCAGCCACACGGCCGCGGACCCGCGCATGCGCCTGGACGCCATCGCCAAAGCCCACATCAAGCGGGGCTACCCCGGCATCGCCTATGATTTTGTGGTCGATCAGGGCGGCCAGGTCTACAAGGTGAGTCAGTTGGAAGAGGCGGCCGAGCCGGGAGAGCGCTGGTCGCTGCAAGGCGTCAACATCGGGCTGGCCGGCAATTTCAACGACGAGACGCCGCCCTTGGCGCAACTGGACGCAACCGGCCGTCTCTGCGCCTGGTTGGCTCAGAACCTGGGCCTGGATCCGGACGCTATCATCGGGCTGGGCGAACTGGTGCGCAGCGACAGCCCGGGGCGCACCTTCTATCATGGCGTCCACTGGCGGGAGATCCTGCGCAGGCAGGTGCAGCTTCACCTGGCCGTGCTCCAGCGTGGCGCGGCCGATGTCCGCCGCGCCGAGGATCAGGAGGCCATCCAGGCGTTGGAGGTCAAAATCCAGGCGCTGGCCGATGAACTGGCCCAGGTGCGCAAGACCGAGCGGCTGTTGCGCACCCGCAACGAGCAGCTTGAGTTGGAACTCAACGAGCTTCGCCAGCAGTTCCAGGCCCGGCCCGATGCAGACGAGGGGCGTCCGCCCATGCGCGATATGATCGAGCGGCTGCCCAGGGACGCGCGCCGCTACGCGCTGCGCCGGCCGGATCAGATTGAATATATCGTCATCAACCACACGGGTGCGCCGCCGGATACGCCCCTGACGAAAATCGCCGAGTCGCACATGCCCGACTGGCCCGGCATCCTCTACGACTTTTACATCGACGCCACCGGCGTCATCATGCAGACCCAGCCGCTGGATGAGGTCGCGGCCACGGATCAGCGCTATATCGCCCGCGCCATCAACATCGCCTTCGCCGGCGACTTCGACGACGCCATCCCCACCGGCGAGCAGCTTTACGCCGGCTCGCAGCTGATCGCGTGGCTCATGCGGCGCTATCCCCAGTTGGACGTGGAGAGCATTCGCGGCCTGAGCGAGCTGGTCGAGCACGATTCGCCAGGCCGGGAGTGGCTGGAGGGCGGGCGCTGGAAGGCCATGCTCCTGGCCGGGGTGCGCCGGGCCAGCGGCCTGGTGGATCCCAGTGAGGTGGAGGAGGCGCTGCTGACCCAGTTGGCCGAGTTGGAGCGGCGGCTTCAAGTGCTGGAGCATAACAACCGAGCCTTGCAGGATCAGCGCCAACGGCTTCAGGCCGAGGTCGAAACCATGCAGGCCAAGGCCGCCGACCCTGCTCAGGAGCGGTCGCACGTGGTCATCGCCCAGCCGGCGTTGCGGGATATGGTGGATGCGCTTCCGCGCCACCCCACCCTGCGCTACCCCCGCCGACCCCGTTCCCGCATTACCCATGTCGCGGTTCATCACACGGCCACCCTGCCCACCATTGGCCCCATGCGCATTGCTGAGCTGCACGTGGAGGCCGACCCCAGCCGGGGCAAGGAGGCGTGGCCGGGGATCGGCTATCACTTTTTCATCCACGCTGACGGGAGCATCGACCAGACCAACGAGCTGGAGACGGTCAGTTCCCACGTCTATCGCCACGACGACTACACCGTGGGCGTGGCCTTCGCCGGCAGTTTCATGAACGGGAGCGTCCCCACGTCGGTCCAGGTGCGGGCGGGCGCGCATCTGATCGCGTGGCTCATGCAGGAGCTGAATATCCCCCTGGCCCGGATCTGGGGGCACCGGGAGTTCCCGGACAACGTGACCGTCTGCCCCGGCAGCGAGTGGACCGGCGGCCGGCGCTGGCGGGACGACCTTTTCGCGCGCATCGAGGAGGTGCAGAGCGGCGTGGGCGTCAAGAGCATCCGCCACTATCTGCTCTTCTGGCAGCGCCCCTATCCTGGTCCCCTGGCCCGGCGGGATTTCATCAACGCGGTGGGCTATGTGGCCCGTTTCCGCCCGACGATTGGCTTCAGCGCCGAGGATGCGCGCAACGCCGAGTATGTAACCATCGTCGGCGGCGAGGCCGGCGTGTCCGCAGCCACCGAGCGTATGCTGCGCGCGGCCGGCTGCAAGGTGGAGCGCATCGCCGGTCGCGATGAGGATGAGACCAGCCGTATGCTGGCCGAGCTGGTGCGCCTGAACCGGCGTTTCCGTAGCTTCGATGTGGATTTTTAATGGAACGATGGTATCTATTCAGCGAGCGCTATTGGAACGCGGATTTTCACAGATGGAGTCGGATTTTCACGGATTTTTTCAGAAAAAATCCGTGAAAATCCGACTCTAATCAGCGTAAATCCGCGTTCCAATGAAACTCCCTTTTCAGGAGACCGCCAATGTCATCCGCCCGATCGATACTCGGTGAGAAAGATGTGCTGGGGGCTGCGTACCCGGTAATGTTGCCCGCGTTCGAAGGGCCGCTGGACCTGTTGCTGAGCCTGATCGAGACGGAGAAACTCGACATCAGCGAAATCAGTCTGGTGGCGGTGACGGACCAGTATGTGCGCACCATCGAACAGTTAGAGGAGATCGAGCCGGGTGCGCTGGCCGATTTTCTGGTGGTGGCCTCGCGCCTGCTCTTCATCAAATCGCGTATGCTGCTCCCCAAGCCCCGACCGGATGATGACGAAGAGGAGGAGGACGCCGGCGACGCGCTGGTGCGCCAGCTCATCGAATACCGCCGCTTCAAGGAAGTGGCCGCGGGCCTGCGCACCCGGGAGGAGGAGGGGCTGCGGGCCTACGTGCGCACCGCGCCCGGCCCGGACCTGGAGCGCCGTCTCGATCTGAGCGATGTGGACCTGGACGCCCTGCAACGGGCTTTGCGCCGCGCGCTGGCCCGCATTCCGTCCGACCCACCCATGCCCAGCGTCAAGACATACACCATCACCGTGGCCGATCAGCTTGAAAATGTGCGCAACTATATCGCCAGCGTTCAGCGGGAAAAGGCGGCAGGGGAGGGGGGGCCGGAGCCGGTTTCCTTTGTCGAACTCCTCAGTCGCAACCGCACCCGGGTCGAGGTGATCGTGACCTTTTTGGCCGTCTTGGAGCTGATCAAACAGCAGGAGTTGACCGCAGTCCAGGACGGGACATTTGGCGAGATCGTCCTGTTGCCGGTGATGGGATAGACCGCGGATTGGGCCGATTGAGCGGAGCTACACGGAGTTTCTCTTGAACATCCGGTTTTGTCAGCCTAATCCGCCCAATCCGCGGTCTATTTCTTTCCTCTCCTGCGTATGCTTAGGTAGGAGCCGCCCAGGACGCCGGCGCCGCCGAAGCTGAGCAATCCCAGGATCAACAACATCGCGGGCGAACCGCTGCGGGCTGCATTGGCCACGCGCAGTTGCGTCGCGCCCAGAAGGTCAGTGTCGGCGGGGGTGGCCGTGGGCCAGGGCGTCCATGTGGGGGTGGGGGTGAATGTGGGCGTGGGCGACGGCGTAAAGGTGGGCGTCGGCGTGGGGGTGGGCGTGAATGTAGGCGTGGGCGACGGCGTGGGTGACGGGGTTGGCGATGGCGTCCAGGTGGGCGGAACCGCGGCGGCCTGCACCGGAGGCTCTGGCGTGGGCGTCTCGGTGGGCGGCAGTTCCACCTGGGGCGCGCTTTCATCGGGGTATAGTGCAATGGCGTCGATAAAGATCAGATTGTCGCCCGTGCTCTGGGGGTGATTTACCTTGAAGAAGACGGTTATAACGTCGCTGATGGCCCGGGCCTTGACATCGATGTTGACGTCCGGCGGCGGGTAGTTGAGGATCCGCCCTGGCCCCCAGTGCTCAGGCCCCCAGATAACCGTGGGCGCGTTGGGATCCGTGCCGCCAGTGGGGTCGATGCCCAACTGGCGGCCGAAGGTGTCGGGCGCGTTGGGCGCGCCCCAGGAGATGCTGGCCCGGTAGCCTGCGCCCGGCGTCACCGGCACTCGGGTGTAGATGCCGACTTTGAAGGGGTTGCCCACATCCCGGATCATGAGACTGGGCGCGCCGAAGAAGGTGTCCACGGATGCGCTGAACTCCGGGTTGCCCTCCAGGATGAACTCGGTCCAGCCGTTGGGCACCTGGCGCGGGGGGCTGCCGTGGAAAGCGTCCATGTCACAGACGTCGCGGGGGATCACGTTTGGCGGATTGCACGGTTCAGACGCCTGGGCGCGGCCGGCCATCAGCAGGATGATCGCCAGGGCGATGACCAGGGCGAGGGCGCCGGTTTCTATTTTTTTGCCTGTCGTCCACAAAAAATAACCTGATTTCATGCCATTCAGTATACGCGTAATCGCGAAAGCCGCCAAAATACGGGCGTTGAATTTCGCCTCCAGAGTGAAACGCGCGCCTCCCATTAATCGGCTTTGACAAGTGCTCCATTCTGAGCGACACTATTACCCTGAGTTGGGGGCGTCTGCCGCTTCTTTCTGTTTTGAGCAGCCGCTGTTATTTTGAATGAGGAATTGGGTTCGTTTTGATCGTCTATTGTCCCACCAGTGATTTCAGGGCCCCGGCGGGCCGGCGTCCGCTGCGTTGTCCATACACCGATGACCCCCTGGAATTCGGTGACCTGCCGCGTTTCTCCCTGAATCGCATCGATCCCAGCCAGCCGGGGCTGTGGCGATACCGGGCCATGTTGCCGGTCGTGGCCCCCGGTCGCGATCTGATCACCTTAGGCGAAGGGTGGACGCCCCTGATCGAGGACACCTGGGACGGGCAGCCCATCTACTGGAAGATGGACAGTATGCACCCCACCGGCAGCTATATGGACCGGGGATTCAGTGTGCTCATCAACTGGTTGGCCGGTCTGCCCGACGTCGCCCGCCTCGTGGAGGATTCCAGCGGCAACGCCGGCGCCAGCATGGCCTGTTACGCCGGCCGCGCGCGCATGGAAGCCTGCGTCTATGTACCCACCAGCACCCCCACCCCCACCAAAACCCAGATCGTCCTGTACGGGGCCGATCTGGTGGAGGTGCCCGGCCCGCGCGTCAACGCGGCCCAGGCCGCATTCAATGTGACCCGCTATGATCCTGACGTGGCCTACGCCTCCCATGCCTGGCACCCGGGTTGGCTGTTGGGCCAGATGACCTGCGCCTGGGAGATTTGGGAGCAACTTGGCGGACAGGTCCCCGATTGGGTGATCGCTCCCACCGGCTATGGCGGCGTCCTGGTCGGCGTCTGGCGCGGCTTCCAGCATTTGCAGGCGTCGGGGCTGATCAGTAAGCTGCCCCGGCTGGTCGCGGTCCAGGCCGATCCCTATCTGCCCATCTATGAGGCTTTCCACAGTGGCTGGGATCGTTGCCGGCCCCGGCCACAGAGCGTGGAGATCGCGGCCAGTGGCATCGCCGTCAGCCATCCAGTTCGGGACGCGACCCTGCTGGCGGCGATCTTTCGCTCCCGGGGGGCGGTTATCGCCGTAGAGGAGGAGGACGTCCTGGAGGCCCAGCGTCGCATGGCGGCCCGGGGCATTTTCGTGGAGCCGACCAGCGCCACCATTGGCGCTGCATTGGATCAACTCAAGCCCGCCTTCGCCCCCGGCGAGACCGTTGTCGCCATCCCCATCGGACATGGGCTCAAAAATCCTCCCCCTGTATTATAATAGATCAAGAAAAAGGACGGCTGAACAGCCACCTGCGTTCTACTGAAACCTGACTGACCAGTTGCCTGGCGAGAATGACACTACGGATACCATCGATATGACGCCTTCATTTGACGAACCAACTTATTTCGAGCAGCAGACCGGTATTGTCCTGACTGATCGGACCCTATTGCAAGAGGCCTTCACCCATCGCAGCTATCTCAATGAGACCGACGCCGACTTGAATCATAACGAGCGTCTTGAATTTTTGGGCGATGCTGTGATCGAACTCATCACGAGCCTGCACCTCTACGCCCTTTTTCCCGATAGCAGCGAGGGCGATCTGACCCGGCTTCGTTCTATGCTTGTGCGTCGCGAAACCCTGGCCCGGGTGGCGGAAACACTGCATTTAGGCGTGTATCTCCTGTTGGGGCGAGGTGAGGAGGAGACCGGCGGCCGCAAGCGTCCCGCCACCCTGTGCGCCGTCTATGAGGCGCTGGCGGGCGCGGTCTATCTCGATCAGGGAATGGAAGTGGCGACCGATTTCATCCTCTCCACCCTGAGTGAGGATCTGGAATACGTCACCCAGGTCTCCACGAACCTGGACGCCAAGAGTCGCCTTCAGGAGTACGCCCAGGAATCGTTTGGCCTGACCCCGCGATACAAAACCGTGCGCAGCACCGGTCCGGATCATGACAAGTGTTTTATCGTTGTTGTAAGTGTGGGTAAGATCCGGTTGGGGCTTGGGCGGGGGAAGAGCAAACGGACGGCGGCCCAGCAGGCCGCGGCCATGGCTTTACATCGCCTGGGACAGTTTGTTCGGGAGTATGATTACGAAAAGGAACTCGTCTCTGACCCTGATCTGGATGATCCCGACGAACTGTTGCGTAAGTAGCAACCCTTCATGATGGGCCGCAGATCGGGCGGATCGAACGGGTCAACCCGCGGTCTATTGCTACATCTGCACCAGATTTTCGATCTCTTTGAGGGCGCGCGTTTTTTCGCCCTTCCCGCCATCTTGCTGCACCATCTTATCCCCTTCCAACTTGAGGCTGATCACCTTGCTGACGCCGTCATCACCCATGGTAACGCCGTAGATAGCGTTGGCCCCTTCCAGGGTGCGGCGGTTGTGGGTGACGATGATGAACTGGGTGTCGGCGCTCAACTCCTCCTCCACCGTGATGCGGAAGCGGTCCACATTGGCTTCATCCAAGGCCGCATCCACCTCGTCCAACACGCAGAAGGGCGTGGGGCTGACGCGCAGAATCCCGAAGATCAGCGCACAGGCGGCCAGGGCGCGTTCGCCGCCGGAGAGCAGCGTCAGGCTCTGGGGGCGCTTGCCGGGTGGGCGGGCGATGATCTCGATGCCGGTGTTGGTCAAGTCATCCGGTTCGGTCAGCACCAGTTTGGCCGTGCCGCCGTTGAACAGCAATTTGAAGAAATGTTCGAATTGTTCAGCCACGGCAGTGAACGTGCGCGCCAGTTCCACCTCCATTAATTGGTCCAGATCGCGGACGATTTTACGCAGATCGGCGGCCGCAGCTTCCAGGTCTTCGGATTGGGTGATGAGAAATTCGTGGCGCGACGCCGCTTCCTTGTACTCCCGGGGCGCGTCCGGGTTGACATTGCTGACCCGGCTCAGGCGGGCGCGCATGACCTTCACCTCGTCGCCAAGCCCCTCCGGCAACGTCTCCACCGTGGGCAGTTCTTCGACGAAGGCCGCCAGGGGCAGGGGGGGCTGGTAGGCCAGGTCCTGGTGCTCTTCCAGGGTCACCAGCCCCAGATCGTGTTCGATCTCGTTCTGCAGATGTTCGATGGCGTCCTCGGCCCGCTGTCGCTGGAGTTGGACCCGGTTCCAAGCGCTCTCCTCCCGGCGGAGGACCTCCTGATAGGCGCGTTCGTCCTCCTCCTTCGTAGCTTGCTGGCGCTCTAATTGGGTCAGTTCAGCTTCAGCCGGATCGATTTTCGCCCGCAGTTCGTCGATCTTCGCGCCCAACTCATCCTCTTGCGCGTTCAATGTCTGGATACGGTGGGCCAGGCGGTCGGCCTCCGCAGTCAGCTCCTGGATGCGTTGCTCCTTGGCCTTGATCTGATCGCGCACGCTTTGCAGGCTGCGAGCCTGACTCTCTTTCAATGTGCGTTGACTTTGTAGACGCCCCAGGGCTTCGGCGGCGTGAGCCCGCAGATCGGCCAGTTGGCTGAGCAGATCGTCGACGCCCGCGGATTCGACTTCATTTTGGGCGATGGCCAACGCTTCTTCGCCGCCTTGCTGTTCCTGGGCGAGGGTGACCAAACGGGCTTGTAAGGCCGTCTCCTGTTCCGCTAGTTTGGCCAGTTCAGCTTCCGTCTCCTGGAGGCGTCCGGCCTGCCAGTCGACGGTTTGCTTGGCTCGATCCAACCGGCGACGGAGATCCTCCGCCTTTTGGCGCGCCTGCCGTTCGCCTCGGGCCAGATCGGCCACTGCGCTCTGTTTGGCCTGGACCTGGCTTTGAAGCTGTTCCTGGCGGGCGGCGAGTTCGTTGGCCTGGGTCGCGCGGGCCTGGGCCTCGGCCTGCGCTTTTTCGAGATGTGCGGGGGCCTCACGCAGCTCCCGCTCCCGGGCCAGGATGGAGTCATCGCGGCGGTTGCGATCGCTGCCGCCCGTCACCGCGCCCCCCGGGCGGATGATCTCGCCAGCCAGGGTCACGACCGTGGGCCGCGGTCCGCCCCGTCGCTGATCCAGCGCCCGGCGCGCGGACGGCAGGTCCTCCGCGATCCAGACCCGCCCCAGCAACTGCTGCACCGCATCCGCAGCCCGGGGGTCGCAGTCGACCAGGGCGGCGGCGTTGCCCAGGATGCCCGGCGCGGCCGGCGCTTCGATGGGCGACGGCGTGTGCAACCGGTCCAGGGGCAGGAAGGTGGCCCGGCCCGCACCTGACCGCTTCAAAAATTCGATCGCGGCCCGGGCGTCGTTCCAACTGCGGGTGACCACATTTTGCAATGCACCACCCAGCGCGGTTTCAATGGCTTTATCCAGGCGCGCCGGCGTCTGCACCAGCGAGGCCACCGTGCCCAGGATGCCGTCCAGTTGGGCCTGCTCGTGGCTGCGGGGCTGTTGGCTGCTGGCCTGCAAGACCGCGCGCACGCCGCTGGCGTAGCCGGCGCCGTCCTCGCGCAGACGTCGCAGCAGGTCCAGCCGGGTCTGGAGACGGTCCACGGCCCGGTCCGCCTCCTGGCGCGCCTGCTCCGCGGCCCGGCGTTTCGCGTCTAGCCCCCCGATCTGGCTTTCCAGTTGCTCGATTTCATGCTGTAATTCCCGGGCCTGGGCTTCATTTTGGGCCAGCCCGCTCTCGGCCTCCGCCAGGGCGTTTTCTAATTGCGCGCTTTCCTGGGCCGCGCTTTCCCGGGCCTGACGTTGGTTCAGTTCCTCTTGGTGCAGGATGGCGCGGCGTTCAGCGATCTGTTGCAGACGCGCCTGGCTCTCACTCTGCTGACGCATAGCGTCATCCAGCCGGCGGCGGGCCTGGTCCAGTGCGGCGGCCAGTTGACTGCGCTCGTTCTGGCGGCGAGCCAGGGCCAGTTGCATGGCGTCGACATCGGCCTGGCGTTGGGTGACTTCCGCCTGGGCTGTCAGGAGCGTCTGCTCCGTCTCCTGGAGGCGGGCCTCCAGCGTCTCCTGCTGAAGGCGCAGGGGCGCGAGCTCGCGACGGGCTTCTTCCTGGCGGGCCTGGATCTGGCGCATGCGCTCCCGGGCCACGGCCAACTCGCGGCCGGTGGTCTCGGCCTGGCGGTGGAGATCGCTGCTGGCGTGGTGCTGTGCGCCCAGTTCAGCGCGCAGCGCGCTTTGGCGGCTGCGCAGGGCGTCGATGTGTGCGCTCAGCTTGGTCAACGCGGCCTGGCGCTCGGCCATGCTGGCGTGGAGTTGTTTCTCCTGTGCGCGGAGTCGTTCCAGCTTGTTGATGGCCGCGTGCCAGCGGTAGCCGTACCAGATGCGCAGCATGTCGCGCAAGTCATTGGCGATCTGTTTGCGCTCATTGGCCCGGTCCGCCTGCCGGCGCAGGTATTTCAGACGCGGGCTGAGTTCGGCGATAATGTCCTGGGCCCGGGTCAGGTTTTGTTTGGTGGCTTCCAGGCGACGCAGGGTGGCGCCGCGCTTGAGTTGATAGGCGGTAATGCCAGCCGCTTCCTCGAAGAGCGCACGACGGTCTTCCGGGGCCAGGCTCAACACTTTGTCGATCAAGCCCTGGCCGATGAGGGCGTAGGTGCGTTTCCCCAGCCCTGTCTGGGCCAGCAGTTCGGTGATATCCAGCAGTCGCACCCGCTGGCCGTTGAGCAGATACTCGTTGGAGCCGTCCCGGTAGGCTCGGCGGCTGATGACCACCTCTTCGAAGTCGATAGGGATTTCGCCGTTGCTATTGTCCAGGGTCAGGCTGACCTCGGCCATGCCCAGGCGCGCCTTTTTGTCGCTGCCGGAAAAGATGATATCTGCGGTCTTTTTGGAGCGTAGCAGGCTGAAGCTCTGTTCGCCCAGGCACCAGCGGATGGCGTCCACAATATTGCTCTTGCCAGAGCCGTTGGGGCCCACCACCGCGGTGATGCCAGGGTCGAAGACGAATTCGGTTTTGGTGGCAAAGGTTTTGAACCCTTGGATGACGACGCGTTTGATGCGCATAGGTTTGAATCGTGAAAACGTGAATCGTGAAAACGGGAATCGTAACGAGTGATGTATCAGGCCGTCAGGACAGCAGGATTTCCAGTGTCAGGCTGGCCAGGATGAACGCGATGGCGATCAGAAAGAGGCGACCGCGTTGTTTGACATAAAAATTCAATGACCAATTTTGGGTCCAGAGCGGCTCAGCCAGGAGTGCAACCAGACCGGCGTAACCGGCTATGCGCAGCACAGTCCATAACAGGAAAAAGAGCGGCAGCGTTCCGCCGCGGAAGATCCCGGCCAGGAAGACGCCCATGCTGAAGCCTGCCTGGTTGGCGGCCTGCATCAGGAGCCAGACGCCGAGCAAGCCGCCTGTCAGCAGCGCGCCGGCCGCTACGCCGACGATCTCGACCAACCGCGCCACAGGTTCGCTGTCCAAACCATTGGGCAGGGGATCGCCGGCGTACAGCCAGGCGACCAGCCCGACGCCTAGATCGAAGCCGCCTGGGATGGCCCGTTCCACCTGCTCCATGAAGAAGCCGGTTATCAGCGTCAGCGTCACCATCTCCACCGCAAGCCAGACGCCCATCAGCATGAGCGCCGCTCCTATGCCGCCTTTGCGCAGAGTGATGGCTAGGAAGATCGTCAGGACCAGGGTCTGGAGCAGGGGCATGACCCGCATCTGCCCCATGAACGCAGGCATGGCTGTGGTCAGGAGTGCAAAGAAGGCGGCTGTGATCAGGAAGAGCGGGTCCTGGGTCAGATTATAACTCGAACCGGTGGATGCCATGAATACTCTTCCGTCTTCGGTAGGCGATGACCGTTTGTCGTATGCGCGTTGGCGCGAGGCCTGGTTGGAAGAGCGCTAAAGCGCTCACTACGAACTTGGCTATGCAACGCTAAAAAGAGACGTCTGGCTTCGCGCCAGACGTCTCTCTTGCCGTTGAGTCCAGTGGGGCGGCTGTTTAGCCCCTGCCCTCTGTTGGCCCTAATGGCTCAGCAGCCATTCGACCAGGCCTTGGATCTCGTCCTCGCTCATCTGGTCGGCGAAGTTCTGGGGCATAACGCCGTTCATATACCCAGGCACCACAAAGGCGCCGGGGTCGACGATGCTCTGGTGGACGTACGTCTCAGCGTCTTCGCCATCCACCCGGCTACCGGCGTGGTCGGCCAGGTTGCCCAGGTTGGGTCCGACGGGTCCCTTGCTCTCATCCGTCTGGTCGGCGTTGATGTTGTGACAGCCGGCGCAGCCCAGGCTTGCGAAAAGATCTTCCGGCGCCCGGGGCCCGGCGGCCGCGTCCCCCTCGCCTTCGGTCGGGGCCTCAGCCGCTACGCCGCCGATTTCATAGCCGACGGCGCCAGCCGCTTCGGCGGCGGCGATGGCTTCCGCCACCTTCTCGTCATAGCCAGGTTCGTCCGGGCTATAAGGTAGTTGTTTGGAAAGCGAGTCCTGGAAGAACTGCCAGGGGTCCTCTTCCGGGGTTTGGGCCATGGCCTCTTCTTCCCAGTTCAACACGAAATCAACCAACTGGTCGACCTGATCCTCGCGTAGAGGGCCACCGACTTGATTGCTCCAGGTGGGCATGATGTTCACCCACTGGGTGGAGACCTTGCTGGGGCGGCCGGAATGGATGGTGCCCTTGACGTACTGTTTAAGTGAGCCTGTGAAACCCACGTCGTCGATGCGTTGGCTGAAGAAATAGCGGCTGTTCAGGGCCGGCGCTACAACGGGCAGCCCCTTGCCGTCAAGCCCGTGGCAGCTCGCGCAGTTGGCGATGAAGAGTGAGGCGCCCTTTTCGATGCTGCGTCCCTCCCAACTTGCGGTCTGCGCGTCCATGCGCTTGTTTTCCGTCGCCATCAGGAAGAGGACAAGGACGATGCCAGCCAACACTGCCAGTATGCCCAGCCCGATCTTTGCGATTGGCGATTTGACGTAAAAGATACTGTACCAGGGTTTACGCATGGCGGTTTACTGCTCCTCTTCTGTGGGCATGAGGTAGCCGAAGTCCTTCAGGCCATATTCTTCCCAGTAAAGGGAATCTTTGTGCAGCCAGAACGAACGCTGGAAAGACCCTTCGACGCCTTCGGCGTCCAGCCAACGGATGTCCCAATCCAGTCGTTTCAAATTGGGTTGTTCCTGGGAGACGGTCAAAACGCCATAGGCCTCGTTGAAATCGGAATCCCGTTTGTCCCAATATTTGATGTTGTCTTCGAATTCGACCAGGATTTCATGCATGCCCGGATATTCTTCTTCCGGATACATGGCGGGCAGGTCGTTGCGGGTGTCATAGACGCCGTTGGGGATTTCGTCATACCCAATTTCGCGTACAATGCCTGCGCCTTCTTCAGGCATCATTTCCTGGACCACTTCCACTGGCGGTGCAGCCTGGGCCGCATACTGGGGCGTGCCCATCCAACTGAGGATGATCATCACCACACCGGCGACAATGCCGCTGATGATGGCGACGCGGCGGTCTCTCACGCGTCGGCTGGGGTTGGGATCGAGGTAGGGGATGGCCATCAGCAGGACCAGGAGCACGCCGGGCAAGATGACGCCGGCGAAAGTCTTGTCTGCGATCTTGAGCATCCCCTGTAGCCAGTAGAAGTACCACGGCGCCACCGTATGCAATGGTGTGGATTGGGGGTTGGCGATCGACTCCAACGGGGCTGAGAAGAAGAAGGTCACCAGGAAGATCATCAGCGTGGTGAACGCGATCAACACCGCTGTTTCGTCGATCAGTACATCGGGCAGGAAATAGACGCGTTTGTCAGCAGGCACCTTGTTGGCGGTGTCCTGTCCCACTTCCTCCTCGGAAGCCGGCAGGCTGATGCCAAAATGCACGACTTTATAATAGTGCACGAAAAAGAAGAGGAAGAGCACCAGCGGCAGGAAGAGCACGTGTAGCAGGTAGAAACGCAACAACCCATTGGCGCTGATGTCAGGCGCCCCGCGCGCCAAGAGGTTGACGGTTTCGCCAACGATCTTGGGGGGGACGGCCTCCGCCATGGACGTGCCGATGGTCACCGCCCAGAAGGCCAATTGGTCCCAGGGCAGAAGATAGCCGGAAAAGCTGAGAAAAAGGGTGACGACAAGTAGAATGACTCCGGTGAACCAGGTGAACTGGCGTGGAGGCTTGTAACTGCCTGTCAGATAAGTGCGCACCATATGGAGGGTGACGATGGCTACCATCATCTCCGCGCCCAGACGGTGCAGATCGCGCATGAATTGGCCGTAAGGGACATTGCTCAGGATGGCGATCATGTCCGCGTAGGCCTGGTCGGGCGAGGGCGTATACCAGATCATCAGGAAAATGCCCGTGATGGTCTCGAAAAGAAAGAGGTAGGTGGAGAGGATCCCCAGCCGGAAGGTGTGGGTGAAGCGGGTGACGCTCTCGTGATAATAGGTCGGCTTGATGTGCAGCAGGAACGCCTCGGAATGGGGCTTCAGGCGCGGATTAGGCCGACCGGGCGGTTCGCCCCGCAGCATGCGGCGAAATTCACCGGCGCTGATGCCTGCTGTGATCCGGGTGAAGATATCGTCGGCGCCTTCTGTAAACGAACGCCATAGCCCCTTCTTTTCGACTTCAGGTTGTACAGCCATTTGAACTCCGTTTCTCTCGCACTAGGTCTGGAACCTGGTTGGAACCTGCGACTTCTTTTGGGGAAATAGGACGGCCTCAGCCGGTTCCCTTGAAGGGTGATTCATCCGCCGGCGAGCCAAGGGTCTTGGCGCCTGTATCGACCACATACGTTCCGTCCACCAGCGTCACTTCGAATTGATCCAGTGAGCGGGGGGCCGGGCCTTCGATATAGAACCCTTCACGCGTGAATTTGGAGCCGTGGCAAGGGCACTCGAAACGGTAGTTCTCATCGACCCATTTGTAGAGGCAGCCCAGATGGGTGCAGACCACGTAGATGGCGTGAGGACCTTCCTCCTCTACGTTCACCCACCAGAACTTGCCGTCGGGCTCGTTCTGCGGCGGGGCGTCCGTGGGAGGGACGGCGGTCTCCGGCCCCATGAAGAAGGCGCCGCCGAATTCGCCGGCTTTGAAGCGCGGGTACATGAAGAAGAAACTGACTGCCGCGGTCTGGAGGACGGCCAGGCCCAAAGCCGCGCCCCAGGCGTAGGTGAGAAACTCGCGCCGGTTCATCTGGCTTTTGGCCCGATCGTCGGGCGTGGGTTCTCGTCCACCCTTGAAGGCGGATGCGGTCACAGGCGATGGCTCTGCGGCCGCTACGGAGGCCGCGGCCGGCTTCGCGGTTTCCACCACAACGGCCGCCGGGGTCTCGGTCGCAGGCGCGGCGCTTGCGGTCACCTCCGCCGACGACGTGTCTTTGACCTTTTCTACGGCCGGTTTGCTTACAGTTTCCGTCGCACTCTGCTGGGCTTTTTTCGCCTTAGCGGATTCCTGCATTTTTCGCTTGAGTTCAGCTAAACGTTGGGCGCGTTCATCATCAGACATTAGGTCCGATCTCCTTCCTGCAAAACAAAACGATCGACCAACCGCCGGTTAAACCGTTGGCGTCATCGATCCGTCATTTGCATGAAACTCATCTCTGTTCGTTGTCGACACCTGTGACGCTGTGTACGCTGGGGCTAAAAATCACTGTTTGTCCAGGGTGCAATTTAGTTCCAGACTATAGCATAGGCGTGTAAACCTTGTCAAAATTATCACAAACCTTCGGGGCTTTTTTACGCGTCCTGGTTACGCTTCAGCGATCCCGCCTGGCCGTCATGATTGGAACGCTGATTCCCGCAGATATAGTCAGAATACCACAGGTTTTCTTTGAAATCTGTGATATTTTTCACCGATCTGCAAAATTCAGCGTTTCACCAGCCCATCCCTGAAAGAGGGCGTCCTCAGAGACATGGATCAGACTTCAGCCAGATCGGCCAGACGCTCGGCTAACTGGCTGCGCCGCGTTTCCAGTTCGGCCTGTTTGGCCCGCTCCCGATCCACCACTGCGGCCGGCGCTTTCCCCGTGAACCCTGGGTTGCTCAACATGCCGCCGATACGTTGGAGTTGCCGGTTGATGTTGGCCAGTTCCTTCTCCATACGTTTGCGTTCCGCGTCCAGGTCCACCATGCCCGCCAGGGGAAGGTAGACGGTCACGCCGCCGGCCGCCAGGGTGGCCGCCTTGTCGGGCGCTTCCAATGTCTGAGACACAGTGGCCTGGGCTGCGTCCAACCTGGCCAGGCTGGACATCACGGGCAGGGTCTCGCGGACAAGATCCGCGAACTCGCCGGCGCTGAACTGGGCCACGATGCGGCGGCTCGGCTCCACGCCATACTCGCTGCGCGCGTTGCGGATGCCGCGCACGATCTCCTGCACGCGCCCGAACGCGTCTTCGGCCTCTTCGTCGGCGACGCCGGCCGCCTTGGGCCAATGGGCCAGGATCAGGCCCACGCCCCCGCGCCCCATCCCCGGCAGGTTTTGCCAGATGGCCTCGGTGACGAAGGGCATGAAGGGATGCAGCAGGCGCAGGCTCTGTTCCAGCACGTGGGCCAGGACCTGGCGGGTGGCCTGGGCCGCGGCCGGATCCTCCCCGTAGAGCCGCACCTTGGCGGCTTCGATGTACCAGTCGCAGTACTCGTTCCAGAGGAATTCGTAGAGCTGGCGGCCGGCCTCGCCCAGTTGCCAGTTGTCGATCAGGCGGGTGACTTCGCCACTCACAGCGGCCAGCCGGCTCAGGATCCAGCGGTCGGCCAGGGAGAGGGCATCGTCCGCGGGCAGGGCGTAGGTGGTCGCAAAGGCGTTGTCCCCTTCGTCCAGCGGTAAGTCAGCCTCCGCCAGGTTCATGATCACGAAGCGGGCCGCGTTCCAGATCTTGTTGGCGAAGTTGCGGTTGGCCTCGATGCGGGTGATGCTCAGCTTCATGTCGTTGCCGGGCGTGCCGCCGGTGAGCAGGGAGAAGCGCAGGGCGTCGGTCCCGTATTCCCGGATCAGGTCCAGGGGATCGAGCACGTTGCCTAGGCTCTTGCTCATCTTGCGCCCCTCTTCATCCCGGACCAGGCCGTGGAGGTAGACGGTGGTGAAGGGCGCTTCGCCGGTGAATTTGAGGCCGAGCATGATCATGCGCGCCACCCAGAAGAAGATAATATCGTAGCCCGTCTCCATGACCGTGGTTGGGTAGTAGGTGGCCAGATCAGCGGTCTGCCGGGGCCAGCCCAGGGTGCTAAAGGGCCAGAGTCCGCTGCTGAACCAGGTGTCGAGCACGTCCGGATCCTGCTCCAGGGGCACGGCGTCTCCATAATGTTTGATGGCCTGTTCCATGGCTTCGCTCTCGCTGCGGGCCGCGAAAGCGTGGCCGTCGGGACCGTACCAAACGGGGATGCGATGCCCCCACCAGAGCTGGCGGCTGATGCACCAGTCGCGAATGTTTTCCAGCCAGTGGAAGTAGATCTTTTCGAAACGTTCGGGCACGATCTGAATAGTTCCGTTACGCACGACCTCCATGGCAGGCTCGGCCAGGGGCTTCATCTTCACGAACCACTGGGTGCTCACCAGCGGTTCGATGATCTCGCCGCCGCGCTGGGAGCGAGGCGCGCGAATGGTGTAGTCCTCTTCCTTGATGGTCAGCCCTGCGGCCTTCATGTCCGCCCAGAGTTTTTCCCGGACCTCGAAGCGGTCCATACCCTTGTAGGGACCCGCCTCCTCATTGAGGGTGGCGTCCTTGTTCATGATGTTGATGATGGGCAGGTCGTGGCGCTCGCCGATTTCATAGTCGTTGGGATCGTGGCCGGGCGTGATCTTGAGTGCGCCAGTCCCGAACTCCAGGTCCACATACGCATCGGCGATGACGGGGATCCGGCGGCCCAGGATGGGCACCACCACCTCTTTACCGATCAGGTGGCGATAGCGCTCGTCATCAGGGTGGACCGCGACCGCGGTGTCACCCAGGATGGTCTCCGGCCGGGTGGTGGCCACGGGGATGTATTCGCCTTCGCCATCGGCCAGCATATATTTGAAGTAGTAGAGTTTACCCGGCTCTTCATGGTACTCCACCTCCAGATCGGAGACCGCGGTGTGGAGAGCGGGTGACCAGTTGACCAGATAGGTGTCCCGGTAGATCAGCCCCTCGTTGTAGAGGGTGATGAAGGCCTCCCGCACCGCGTCGCTCAGCCCGTCGTCCAGGGTGAAGCGTTCTCGCTTCCAGTCGCAGGAGATGCCCATGCGTTTCTGCTGGCCGGTGATGCGGTCGTGATACTCGTCCTTCCATTCCCAGACCTCCTGGACAAAACGTTCGCGGCCCAGTTCCAGGCGGGTGACCCCTTGCTCCTCCAGCTTGCGCTCCACCACGCTCTGGGTGGCGATGCCGGCGTGGTCGGTGCCGGGCACCCACAGGGTCGGGTCGCCCAACATGCGATGATAGCGGATCAGCAGGTCCTCGATGCTGCTGGTGATAGCGTGGCCCAGGTGCAGCGCGCCGGTCACGTTGGGCGGCGGCATGGAGATCACGAAGGGCGCGGCGTCAGGGTTGACCTGACCCAGTTTGATCTGGGTTTCGGGGCGAAAAAAGCCCTGTTCCTCCCACCAGGCGTAGAGTTCCTCCTCCACCTGCATGTGGTTATAGGCTTTGGGCATGGTTGTTCCGGTCATGATCGCTTCTCCGATAAAGTCGCATGTAAAGTCGCAAGTTGCAAATAGCCAGTTCCAGATCGCAAGTCAACGCTTGGCCCTTGCCCCTCGCCAATAAAAAACGCCGCCCGTCACAAGGACGAAGCGGCTTCGCGGTACCACCTTGTTTAGATCCGCCATCACGTTTCACGCATTACGTTTCACGCACGGATGAATCCCACTCTGGCGCTGTAACGGGCGAACCCGGGCGAAGGTACTAATGGTTAATTGTTAATGATCAATTGTCAATTGTAGCGGGCGTCCATTGACAATTGATCATTAACAATTAACCATTGATTATTCTTTCCCCTCGCCAACCTTCCCGGCGACCTTCCCCGCGGCCTCTGCGATCGGAGCTTGCAGCCTGTGACTCCGACTCTCTGGCGCTGGCCTGCTGATGCGGACGGGTACTCCTCCGGTGCACTGTCGTTGGTCTGTGCAATTGTGGGCATGAGTATACAGGCAAGCGGGGGAAGAGTCAACAATCAATGGGTAATGATCAATGGTCAACGATAGAACGCGCGCGTTGGTTGTTGGTCGTTTGGCGTTGGTCGTTTGACTGTTATACTACTCTCCATGTCTACTACACACTCTTCACCAACACCCATTTCCTCCCTCGATCAGGTCGTTATCGTCCTGGTGGAGCCGCAGAATCCGGACAACATCGGCGGCGTGGTGCGCGCGATGATGAACATGGGCCTGGCCCGTCTGCGCCTGGTCAGCCCGCGGATTTACGATCCGGAGCGGGTCTCCGCGGCCGCGCACCGCAGCGAGGATTTCCAGGCCAACATCGGTTTCTTCGACAATCTGGTCGACGCGCTCGCGGATGTAACCTTGGTGGTCGCGGCCACCCGCCGCCACCGGGAGCTCAGCCCGCTGGTGAACACGCCCCGGGTCCTGGCCCCTGAGATTCTGGCCCACACTCAGATGGGGACGCCGGCTATTCTCTTCGGCCGCGAGGATGATGGCCTGCCCTCCGACATCGTCCAGCGCGCCCATCGTCAACTCGTCATCCCCACGGATCCGGTCTACGCTTCCCTGAACCTGGCCCAGGCCGTGCTGCTCGCGGCCTATGAACTGCGTCTGGCCGCGGCTGGCGACGTCATTCCGCCCATCCACGCGCGGCGTTTCGATCCCAAGGACCCACCAGCCAGCGAGGCCCAGTTCCGAGAGGCCGTGGGCTCCATCCTGGATGCGCTGGGCAAGGCTGGCTTCTTCAAGCCCGGCCAGGAGCCGGCCAAACGTATCAAGGTCGACCGCCTCCTGCGCCGCACCCAGCCCACCTCGTCCGAAGCCGGTCTGCTGCGGGCTATGGGGTATGTGTTGGGGCAGGTGTTGGGGGAGGGGGAAATTGACGATTGAGGATTGGCGATCGGGGGGATTGGCTGCGCCAGGCTAGGCTGGTGGTGGGGAATTCTCTTTCCCTGAACCCTTCGGGGGCGGACCCCCGGGCGGCGCACATCCTCGCTCGACAGCCCGGCCCTGTTTCAACCACAACTTCATCACCAGACCAACGTCAGCCTGACTACAGGCGTCAGCTACCGCCTGCGCTTCGATGGACGCTCGGTCAACGGCAAGGATGTGCGGCTCTACGTGCATCGCCACACCTCGCCCTACACCAACTACGGGGTGGACGACGTGACCGTGGATCTGACCGCCAGTTGGCAGACCCATGAATTGATCTTCACGGCCCAGAACGTGACCTCGCCCAACGGCCGCCTGCGCTTCCGGTTCAGCAGCGTGGATGATTTCTACCTGGACAACGTGTCGCTGGCGCCCGTGTCTGCGAGAACGGCGGCGGGGGCTCATTCAGCAGGGGCGGAGCAGGTCTATCTGCCTGTGGTGGCCGGCGAAGCCCGGATGATGGCGGCCGGGGTGGATGCGTCCGACGGGGCGGCCATCCCGGCGGACGGCGCTGGGACGGAGGTCTATTTGCCGTCGGTGCAAATTGACAAAAGAAACGGTGTGTTTGGGGGATCAGGAAACTGCGGGTGAAATTCTAGTGGATCCTTCCGCGATGACCTCGTGAAGGAATTTGACTTTCCATGGCTGAGAGAATCCGATTTTGGACAGAAATCTGTGAAAACGTGAACAATAATTCGTTCTTGTCTGCATTCGTTGTAGTGGTGATTAGTTCGTCATGATTCTTCGCCAACGATCGCCTTCGTGCGCAGCGATCATGTTGCATTTTCATACAAACCCTTCAAGGCGCTGATCGGCTGCTGATAGCTCAAGGTCTCCATGGGAACGCGGCTCATCCGCTGGATAATATCCCGGGATATCCGCCTCCTGGAGACCGCCTTCGACTTGGCAACTTTCCCCCCATGTTTGTTATACTCTCGCGGGGACCCTATCGATTTCGTATCTATTCAAGCATAGGCCGAATAGAACGCTGATTTGGCGGATTAAACGGATCTGCACGGATTCTTTTAAAAAATCCGTGCAGATCCGCCCAATCAGTTCAATCTGCGTTCTATTGAATGCGCCCCTGAATAATCACCGATTTCCGGAAAACGCCAGAACCGGGACGCGGGACAAGGACAGCGCCAACATGAACCGTATCAAACAACTGATCTGCCTGGCCGGCCTGCTTGCGCTGCTGGGCGCCTGCTCTTTACCCGGAGATCAGGCAACCTATAACGCTGGGTCTGATGCCCGGGCCAAGGTGGACGGGCTGGCGGCGACGCCTGAGACCGGTGCGCCATTCAGCAGGGAGCGCGGCGATCGGTTCAAGGAGATCAATCCTGTGATGATGACAATGGATGCTGACAAGATCATTGCCGCTGATTTTGTGCAAAAGAGTTACCAGGACCCCCATTACTACGTGTCCACCGACGGTGACGATGCCAGCGACGGCAGCCTTTCAGCCCCGTGGAGAACCATTTCACACGCGGCGACTGCCGTCACTGCGGGGATGATCCACGTGGCCCCGGGCGTGTATGCTGAGGCGGTCATACTCCGCAACGCCGGCTCCGCTGATCGATACATCACGCTGCTTGGCGAAGAGGGGGCTGTGTTGGATGGGTCGTTTGGCTATGATGATTATGACTATGGCCTGTTGAGCGTTGTCAATGCGAATTACATCGTGATTGACAACATCGACGTGGTCAATGCCAGGACCCACGGCATTATGGTGCTGGGCGATAGCCACGACATCGTGATCCGAAATTGCAAAACGGAGCATACACGAGGGTCCGGTATCAATGTTCAGGGCAACTTCGGATATCCATGGGATCAGAACTACCACATCAGAAATATCCTCATCGAAAACAACCAGGTCACCTACCCCCAGGAGGGGAGATTCGACGGCAACAATATCTGGCACGAGGATATTACCCTGAGGCAGGGTGTTGAGCACTTTGAACTGCGGAACAATTACGTAAAAGCCCAGGAATGGGAAGCATGGGATGGGGGCCCTCTGGGCATCGATGTCAAAGACGGCGTGCGTCACGGAGCCATTCACCACAACACGGTTGTCGATATCCCGAGCGGGGGCATTTATGTGGATGCGTGGGAGACATTGGCCGAGGATATCGATATCTTCAACAACTATGTTGGCAATGTCAAAGGCGTCGGCATCGAGATCGGTGCAGAACAGGGCGGGCCTGTTGATGACATCAATGTCTACAACAATGTGATCGTTGACGTCGGCTGGCATGGGATTCTAAGCGCGGACATGGATGGGGAGGCCTCACAGCCCAAGACGAATATCAATATCTTCAACAATACGGTGTATCGGTCCTGTCAGATCGACGCTGTCTGGGCGGCGGGTATCGGAACCGATCCCATGTTCCAAAACGGCCGTGTGTATAACAATCTTGTGGTGGATACGGGGAGCGATGCCCCTCCGCTGCGGTTGAACCCAGGCGAGAACAACCGCTCTTCGAGCAATTTCACGGGAGATCCGCTGTTCACCCATGCCGCGCACGGGGATTTCACCCTGCAAAGCGGTTCCCCTGCCATCGACGCCGGCATATCCGACGGCGCACCGACGTTCGATTTCAACGACGACCCGCGGCCCCAAGGCCAGGGTGTGGATATCGGTGCGTATGAATATGGAAGTGTCACTCTTTATTCACAGCCTCGATCATGGCGATGATATAGCCGACTCGCACCCCACACGCCCGGCTTCAGACAGGGTCTCATTGTCGTACGCTTCGAGGTCGAAGGCGCTGTAGATCGAACCGCCGCGCCCGGGGACGCTTGCGGTCCGCTGGTAGGGGAGGATGTGGAAGTTGTAGTTCAGCCCTCGCAACCCGGCTCGCCCGGCGTTCTCTATGGTCGTACAGACCTGATCGATGTCCCTGTCCCGCTGGGGATCCTGGGCGAGGGTGATGCTGCTGGGGATGTCGATGTGGATCATTTCGAGGCTGACGCCTTCCTCCGCGGCCTCCTCCCGATGCCGGATCAGGGTGTCCGCGTCGATATCATCCACCAGCGCGTCCATGTGCGCGACGCCATGTCGCGCCAGAAATTGAAGCTCCATCTTTGAGGTCCCGATCCCCTGGACGCCCACGTGCATCCTCGCTCCAGCCATACTTTTCTTCTCCTTTTCTAACGGTTTTACAGCCTCTTAGAACGTATCTATTCGTGCAAATCCGCGTTCCAAAAGTCATCGCCACATAGCCCATCAAAACAAACTCAACTGCACATGATCCGGCTTCTCTTTCGCCTTGCGCCGCTCGTCCTCCTGCATGACCTTGAGCGCCTGCTCGATGTCCTCCACGAAGCGGGACTGCTCGTTCTCCATGGCCTGGCCGAAGAGAAAACGTCGCCGGGCTGAGGTCAGGATCAGTTTTTCCTTGGCCCGGGTCATGCCCACGTAGAAGAGGCGGCGCTCTTCGTCCACATCCACCTCGTCCGCCGCGCCTTCTTCTGTCCCCGGGCGAACATAGGGCAGCAGCCCCTCCTCGCAGCCGACCATGAAGACCACCGGGAACTCCAGCCCCTTGGCCGCGTGCAGCGTCATCAGCGCCACCCGGTCCGCCCGCGGGTCGTAATCGTCCGTCTCGGCCTGGAGCGCGGCCGCTTCCAGGAATCTATCCAGATCGTGGCTGAAAAGGACGGCCCGCCGCTGCAACCGCTTCAGCCGCGCCCCATCCGCATCCGAAAGCGCGCTCCGCTCCCCCAACAGCCGGGCCACACCCTCCACCAGCCCCGCCACCCCAATCTCCCCAATCTCTCCAATCTCCCCAATCATCCCCGCCAACCCCATCAACGCCTCCCGCTGCCCCGGCGTCACCACCACGGGCGCGGGCGTCCGCCAGGGCGGGATTCCCAGCGCCCGGGTTTCGGTGATCAGGGTCGTCAGTTGGGCCGGATCGAACAGTTCCCGCTCGTGGTTCAGGATCGCATCCAGGTGGACGGCGGAATAGGACGAGCGCAGGAGCCAGAGATGGGCCAGGGCCAGGCGCACGATTCTGTGCGCGGTCAGGGGCGTCTGGCCCACGGTCTGGTAAGGAATGCCGGAGCGGTCCAGGGCTTCGGCCAGGGTATGGCTTTGCGCGCCGGTGCGGTAGAGGACCGCGAAGTCGGCGAAGGAGCGGGAAAGGCTTTCGTCTCCCTCGTCCACCCGGTCGTCCACCCGGCCCGAGTCCAGGGAAAAGTAGGAGGTGCCGCCCACCATGCGCTCGATCTGGTGGACCACGTACTCGGCTTCGGCCTTGTCGGTGGGCGCGTGGCGCACGTCCAGCCGGGTGCGCACCACGAAGTCGGACCAGATGGCCAGGGCTTCCCGGTCCGGGCTGCGGGCGATGACCTGCTGGGCCGCCTCCAGGATGGTCTGGGTGGAACGGTAGTTGCGGCTGAGATGTTTGACGGTCGCGCCGGGGTAGTCCTGGGCGAAGGCCAGGAAGTAGCGGCGGTCCGCGCCTCGGAAGCCGTAGATGGCCTGGTCCGGGTCGCCGATGACGCACAGGCGCTGGCCGTCGCCCGCCAGCAACTTCAGCAGCCGCACCTGGAGGTGGTTGACGTCCTGGTACTCATCCACCGAGATCCAGCCATAGCGCCCGCGCACGGTCTCCAGCACATCCGCATGTTCCTCCAGCAACTGCAGCGGCAACACGATCAGGTCGTCGAAGTCCACCGCGTTACTCTCCCGCAGCGCCGCCTCATACCCCTCAAAAAGCGCCGCCACTCCAATCTCCCCAATCTCTTCAATCTCTTCACCCTCCCGCCCTGTCTTCAGCGCCGAAATCGCCTCCAACGCCCGGTTGCCCTCGCGCACGCCCAGCTCCGGGAAGCGCCGCCGCAACAGTCGCCTGCGGTCCTCCTCGTCCAGGATGGCGAAGTCTTCGTCCAGCCCTAGCCTGCCCCCGAACTCGTGCAGGAGCATGGCCCCGAAGGCGTGGAAGGTCTTGATGCAAAGCTGGCCGGCCAGGGCCTGGCCCAGCAGTACGGTCAGCCGCTCGCGCATCTCCTGCGCGGCTTTGTTGGTGAAGGTGATGGCCAGCATGTTGGTCGGCGAGACGTTGCGCGCCCGCACCAGATAGGCCATGCGATGGGTCAACGTGCGCGTCTTCCCCGTCCCCGGCCCGGCCACGATGATCAGGGGACCCGTCTCGTGCAGTGCGGCCGCGCGCTGCTCCTCGTTCAGGCCGGCCAGCAACTCAAGCGCCACCGCCTCCTGTTCGTCGAAGAGTAGGGCCTGTTCGCGGATGACCCGGGGTTCGGGGGGCGACGAGTCACGAGTGACGAGTGACGAAGGACCAACGACGGGCGACGAAGGACCAACGACGGGCGACGGAGGACCAACGACGGGCGACGGAGGACCAACGACGGGCGACGAAGGACCAACGACGGGCGACGAAGGCCCTTCGGGCGCGCCAATCTCCCCAATCTCTCCAATCTCCCTAATCTCTCCGCGCCCTCCCCCAAACAGCCCAATCTGCAACGCCTCCCCGCCCGTCTCCTGCTGGCTGAAGATGCGGATCACCCCATACTCGCCGTCGAAGCCTGCCTGGGCCTCCACCTGGCCCCGGCGCATGCGCCCGATGCCCTGGGCCAGCCGCTCGCCGCCCACAGCCGCGATCTCGTCCAAGGGTAGCTCCTGGAGGATGTCCAACTCCGATCCCAGCGCGCCCAGGAGGCGGAAGAACTCCCGCTGCACCCGCTTGGAGTTCACGCCCACGCCCACCAGTTCAGAGATGATCTCGGGCAGGGGGATCAGGCTGTGGAAGGGATGGGTGCGGGCCGGCTTTCCGCCCTCCTCCCGGTCGGCCAACTCCTCCACCCGGTGGAGGACGCCCACGGTGACCGGCTTGCCGCAGACCGGGCAGAGGCCATCGTGGGCCAGGGTGACCTTGGGCGTCCAACTGATGCCGCACTTGCGGTGGCCGTCGTGATGATACTTGCCCTCTTCTGGGAAGAACTCGATGGTGCCCTTTAACGTAGCCGGGTCTCCGCTTTTCATGGCCTGGAAGAGGGCGTCATAGGTGCGCTCGGTGTCGAAGAGGGTGGCTTCCCGGGCCAGCTTGGGGGGCGAATGCGCGTCCGAGTTGGAGACCAGCGTATAGCCATCCAGATCGGAGACGCGCCAGTTCATGGGCGGGTCCGACGACAGGCCCGTCTCCAGCGCGAAGATGTGATCGGTCAGGTCGCCGAAGCATTCCTCCACCGTGTCGAAGCCCGACTTGGAACCGAGCATGGAGAACCAGGGCGTCCAGATGTGGGCCGGGATCAGGTGGCAGCGGTCGTCGGTCTCCAGCACGATCTCCAGCAGGTCCCGGGAGTCCAACCCCAGGATGGGCCGGCCGTCGGAGCGAATGTTGCCGATCTGCTCCAGCCGGGCCTGGAAGCGGGCCACCGCGTCCAGGGAAGGGGCGAAGACCACGTTATGGACCTTGCGCACCTTGCCGTGGCGCTTGTAGATGTTGCTGATCTCGCCCGTCAGCAGGAAGCGCACCGGCGCGCGGCAGGCCGGCGGGACCTCCGCGTCCATGGACGCGGCCAGTTCGTCCTTGAGCTTGAAGAGGCCATCCTCGGCCGGCTCCAGCTTGTCGCGCATCTCCTGAAGCCAGCCGGGGTGGGAGAGGTCGCCCGATCCCACGATGTCGACGCCCTTGATCTGGGCCCACCGGTAGAGATGTTCGAAATCAAGATGTTTGCTGGTGGCCCGGGAGTAGTGGGAGTGGATATGCAGATCGGCGACGAGTTTCATGGTTCGGATTCTTTGGATAGCTGTAGTGATCGGAAATGGATAGAACGCGGATTTGACGGATTTGGCTGATCTTCACGGATTTTTTTGAATCCGGTCCTTTCCGCTACATACGCAAAATCCGCGTTCTATCCTCTATTGTACCAGCAAATGGACGGCAACGGTCGCCAGGCCCAGGAAGGTGGCGAAGCCGGTCATGTCCGTGGTCGCGGTCACGAACATGCTGGAGGCCAGGGCGGGGTCCACGCCCACCTTCTCCAGGGTGGCGGGCACCAGCACGCCGGCCAGGGCCGACATAAAGATGGTGATCAGCATAGACAGGGAGATCACCGCGCTCAGTATTATATTACCATGCCAGAGATAGGCCACAACGCCGAGGGTCAGGCCCAGCATCAGGCCATGCAGGATGCCCACGGTGATCTCGTGGCCTAACGCCTTCCAAGTGTCCTTGAGGGAGATCTCGCCCAGGGCCAGGGAGCGCACCACGATGGTCATGGTCTGGTTGCCGCTGTTGCCTCCCTGGGCCGCGACCACAGGCATGAACGCGGCCAGCACCGGCACCAGGGCGATGGTGCCCTGGAAAAAGGTGACGATGGAGGCCGAGATCAGAGCCGTGGCCAGGTTCATATAGAGCCAGGGCGCGCGGTTGCGGATGGCCCGGGGGATGGGGCTGAAAATTTCCGCGTCCTCAGAGACCTGGGCCAGACGGTAGATGTCCTCGGTGGCTTCGTCCTCGATGACGTCGATCACATCGTCCACGGTGATGACGCCCACCAGCCGATGCTGATCGTCCACCACGGGGATGGCCAGTAGGTCGTAGCGGGCCAGCAGTTGGGCCACCTCTTCCTGGTCTGCGTCCACGGAGATGGAGATGACATCCGGGTCCATGATCTCTTCGATGGTCTGGTCGGCTTTGGCCAGGATCAGCGCGCGCAGACGGACCACGCCGATGAGCACATCGTGACGGTCCAGCACATAGAGATAGAGGAGTTCCTCTTCGTCGACATAATGTTCGCGGATATAGTCGAAGGCCTGGCTCACCGTCATCCAGCGGCGCAGGGAGGGCGGCGGGTAGTTCATGATGCCGCCGGCCGTGTCCTCGTCATAGGGGAGCAGATGCTCCACCTCGCTGGCGTCCTCCATCTCGGCCAGGAGTTCGTCGACCTCTTCGTCCTCCAGTTCGCCCAGGAGGTCCACAGCCATGTCCGGCTCCATCTCATCCAGGACGTCGGCCAGGGTTTCGGTGTCCAGATGTTCGGCCACCTCGGCGGCGTCGTCTTCGTCCAGTTGCTCGAAGATGTCGGCCAGTTCCAGGGGCTGGATGCGGGCGGCGATGGCCGCCTGTTCGTCCGGCTCCAACTGTCGGATCACTTCGGCGCTGTCGGCCGGGTGCAGAGATCGCAGATACGCGGCCGCGCCGTCGATGTCATGGGCGCGCAGCAGGGTTTCGGTCTGTTCCAGCGCGTCGTTGATCTGAATCGGATCCACCATGTCGTCTCTCCTCTCCTATGCCTGTCCTACTGTGCTCTGTTTGCTACGCACGGCCTGATTCGCGGCTATGATGGGAACGCGGATTTATTCCGCGTTCGTAACTATTCACCATAGACCGCGGATTGGGCGGATTGGGCTAAAACTGCCGGATTTTTCTTTGAAAAATCCGGTTTGACCCGCTCAATCCGCCCAATCCGCGGTCTATTTAGTTCGTGCCTGAATAGATA
>JAJRVT010000353.1 GCA_024277175.1 Chloroflexota bacterium
GCCTGCGGGCCATCACCCGTCGCTCCTCCAGTTTGGGATCGGCGGCGGGCTCAGCCTCCTCCCCGGACATGGCGGCCAGCAACCGCTCCAGCAAGGCGCGCGAGCGAGCCCGCTCCACCACGCTGAAAGCTGCGGCGATGGCATCCTCGTCGGCCGTCTGATCCTCCAGCAGCGCGGTCACCAATGCGCTGTAAACATGCGCTTTGTCCTCCAGATAGGCCGAACGCGCCTCTTCCAGTGGAAGGCTAATGCGCTGGGTTTCAATCAACCCCACAGCCTCCCAAAAGCGGCTCCGGGCCGCGGATGAGTCGCCCACTGAGCGTGCGGTCAGTCCTCTGGCAAAGGCCAGACGCCAACGTAGATGAGGCATGGCCGCGCCATCGTCGAAGGTCGCCAACTGGGCTTCGATCCGGTCACCCAACGCGCGCGCGGCCTCGATCTCTCCGGCATCCAAATGAAGACGCAGGCGCAGGAAGAAGGCCTCTGCCAGCGCGCCCGCGTCCCAGTCATCCCTGACGCCGGCCGCGGGGTCAGCGCCTGACATGGGGGCCAGCAGTTGGTCGAGTATCTGGACGGCGGTCTCCCCATCTCCCCGGGCATAGGCCAGCCGGGCCTGCGCCAACCGGGTGCGGTTGATCCAGTACCGATTGTCCAATTCCTCGAAGCGCGCCAGGGCCAGCCCCAGGGCGGCGGCGGCTTCCGCCAGGTCGCCATCGCCCAGGTTCAAGACGCCGCGCGTATAGAGAGTTTGCCCCAGTTGGTAGGGCTGGTCGGTGCGACGGTAGAGCGCCTCCGCCTGGGCGAGGGCAGCGGAGGCTTCCGGGCGCAAATTGAGGGCGAGGTAAGCGCCGGCCTGGTCCAGCAAAAGCGCATCGAGACGTTGCAGTCGCTCCAGGGTCTCGCTGTCCTGCAGATTGACGATATCGATCGCCGCCAAGTCCTCATCCGGGATCAGATCATGGCCTGCGGCCTCGAAGCGGGCCAGTGCGTCCGCGTAACGTCCGGTGCGCACATAGAGACTGCCTAGATTGGTCAGCGCCCGCCCCCGGTCGAGCCGGTTATCCATGCGCTCAAAGGTGTGAATTGCGCCCAACAGCGCGGACTCGGCCAGGCGAATATAGCCCAGATGCATCAGGGGGATCGAGCGGTTGAGGCTGATATGCGCCAGTTCCTCGTCCAGGGCCGCGCGCATAGCGCCCCCCATATGGCTATCCGCCTGGATGATGGCCACGACCGCGGCGTCGGAGGACTTCAACGCCTTGGTATGGCGATCCTGCACGCTGAACAAGGTGGCCCGATTGCGGTGGGCCACAGCCAGTTGAAAAAGCATGGCCGCATTCCCAGTCGCCGCCTGGGTCAACGCAGCGATGGCTCCGTCGATAGCCGTCTGGGCCTCGTCATAGCGCCCCTGCATGGCCAGGAGTTGGGTCAAGCCCAGTTGGCTGCGGGCCAGCGCCGCCACATCGTTCAGCCTGCGCCAGCGCTCCTGGGCCAGGCGCAGGCTGGCTTCAGCCGCAGCCAGATCGCCGTTCACCAGGTGGAGTCGGGCCTGGGCGTAGGCGACCCAGGCTTGACCGGCCAGGGTATCCTCCCCCCGGGCGTCGAGCGCGCGGGCAATAGCCAGCCACGCCGCTGCATCCCCGGGCGCGTGCTCGGCGCGAGCCAGCGCGGCCTGCGCCAGAGCCACGACGATCTGCGCCTGGTCAACCTCCTGACGGCGGAGCAGATCCGCGCCCACATCAGGCGTCAGAGAAGCCAGCTCCGCAAGTAAATTGTCTGACAATGGATCTGCGGGGTGCGCATGGTCCTGCGTCATGTAATCTCCAAGGGTTCGACGACGACAACCTGGCCCGGGAGGGTGGTGGCCGTCAGCCGGTAACGGCCCGGCGCCACATTTTGGAAACGGAAGCGACCGTTGGCGGTCTCAGTCTCGAACAGGCTCGGTGCGCCGTCATCCTGGCTCAGACTCATCAACTCCACCAGCGCCGGCGTCACCGTCTCTTCAGCGGCGGCAATCAGATCGCCTTCGATATGACGATGCGCGCCCTCCAATTCGACCATCAGCTCCAGTTCCAAGGGACCGGCGCTATAGAGAAGACGATATTCGGTGGCGGCCACACTGCGGACGCCCTGGAGCGTCGGCTGTTGGCGGCTGTCCCAGACGAGAGCGGCCATCAGGTCCCGCCAAAGCGCCTTCAACCCATGGGACTGCTGCTGCACATGATCAAAGAGAGTGTAATAACGCTGCACGGCATCCGCAGCGGGCTGGCTGCGCGCGGCCACGTTGAATTCAGCCGCCAGCAGCGCCAACTCGGCATAAGTCTGGGCGCAGTCCGGGCACGCATCCAGGTGCGCGGCTTCGGCAGACGTGGGGTCGATGGATTCGAACGCCAGGGCGGTCAGACGTTCATCGGTCAAGTGCGGCATGGCGGGCCTCGAAGGGTTACAGGTCGCAAGTTCCAGGTTGCAGGTTTAACTTCATTGCTCTACTCTGTAAGAGACGAATCGCCACGAGAAAAATACATGGATTGCATCGAACTTGCGTAGGGAATGCGTCAGGCGTCCATCGTGCGAACGTTTCTCAAATATCCGCAGCGCTGAAGCCAAGTCCTTCCAGGATGGTGCGCAATTGGGCCAGGCAGCGGGTGCGGGTAGGCCCAATACTCCCTTTGCTGATGCCGAGGCGGGCGCTGATCTCATCGTAGGAGGGCTCGTCGGGATCCAGAAAAAGGAGTGTGAGCAGGGCCTGACAACGCTCACGCAGGCGGGCCATGGCCTGGCTCAGCGCTTCCTGCCGCCCCCACCCCAGGAGAAGATCGCGCATGGAGGGCGCGGAGCCGCCGATGTTTCCCGCCGCGAGCGCGGGATCAAAATCGAGTTCGCTCATATCCCCGTCGACGCCAGGCTGCTCCCGCCTGCGATCCTTCAACGCACGCCAGCTCGCCCGCCGGGCCGTGGTCAGCAGCCAGGCGGGCAAGCGTTCCGGATCCTCGATGCGATGCAGATTCTGAGCCAAGGCCAGGAAGACCTCCTGTCCCACATCATCCACTTCCTGCCGCGAAAGACCGTAGCGGACCGGAATGGAGTGAACCAATCGTGCGTACCGATCCACAAACGCGCGCCAAGCCTCCGCGTCGCCGCGAAGGCAACGCTCAATCAAGATCCCGTTTTCCTGGGGCGTCATCGCTGTTTTCATAAAAAATAATCATAGCCTGCCCTGAGCGAATGTCAAGACGCAATTCGCCTACGATTCACAAGCGAGTGATTGCCCCCGCTTCCAGGGTGCATGGGCCACAAAGAAAGGCTTACGCCCGCTTCGCCTTTTGAGAAGAGGAACCATGCATGCTAAACTCCCACAGAATAGAAAGCCAGGGGCGAATCTTCTACATACACCGCCAGAGACAAACGAAGACACCAGACACCGGGAGAGGGTGAAACCATGGAAGGCATGATCGAAGGGCTGGCATTGGCTCACGCCATTTGGCGCTTTGTGATTTTGATCAGCGGAGGCGTAGCCATCGGCAAATGTCTGATCGGCTGGTTGGAAAAGCGGGAATGGACGCCAACCGACCAACGCATCGGCGTTTACTTTGTCACAGCCGTGAACCTGGGTGCGTTGCTGGGGGCCGCGGTCTGGCTGCTGCAAGGTCGGTGGGATATGGCGGACGCAATGCGGAGCTGGCGTCACCCCGGGCTGATGCTGATCGGACTGATCGCCGTCAACTGGGGCTGGCTCCGGGCCAAGGCTGCACCGGACTCCACAAGCCGCTTCGCCCGCTGCACCATTTTCTTCACCATCGGCGGCGCCATCATCCTTCTCGGCGTGTTGCAGATCCAAGGCGTCTTTTAATGGTCAATAACGAACGCGTGGGTGTCAAGTCCTGAAATATGTTGACACCAATACGTGACTAGGTTACATCAGCCAACCGCTTGAAAATGGACTTCAGCGGGTTTACGATAATCGAGCGAAAGATGAGGTCGTTCATAGTTGTATAACCAGATGGCTTCAC
>JAJRVT010000022.1 GCA_024277175.1 Chloroflexota bacterium
CGGATCGTCGATCTTTTCGCCGATGCGGAAGGCGGTGGTGGGCGTCACCGGGGCCGCGATCACATCCACCTGCTCGAAGGCGCGCTCGAAGTCACGCTTGATCATGGTGCGCACCTGCTGGGCCTTCACGTAATAGGCGTCGTAGTAACCGGCGCTGAGCGCGTACGTCCCCAGCATGATGCGGCGTTTGACTTCCGGCCCGAAGCCCTGGCCCCGGGTTTGGCGGAAGTTCTCGAACATGTCATCCGCGCCGGCGCTGAAGCCGAAGCGCACGCCGTCATAGCGGGAGAGGTTGGCGCTGGCCTCGGCCGTGGCCACCAGGTAGTAGACGGGCACGGCCTTGTCCGTGTTGGGCAGGCTCACCTCCACGATCTCCGCTCCCAGGGCCGCCAGTTGGTCGATAGCCGCGCGCACCCCATTCTCCACCTCCGGCTGGATCCCCTCGCCAAAATACTCGCGGGGGACGCCCACCCGCAGCCCGCGCACGTCACCGCTGAGCGCGGCCGTGTAGTCGGGTGGGGGCGTAGGCAGACAGGTGCTGTCCCGGGGATCGGGACCGGCGATGACTTGCAGCAGCAGGGCCGCGTCCGCCACCGTTTGGGTGATGGGGCCGATCTGGTCCAGGCTGCTGCCGTAGGCCACCAGGCCATAGCGGCTGATGCGGCCATAGGAGGGCTTCATGCCCACCACGCCGCAGAAGGCCGCCGGCTGGCGCACGCTGCCGCCGGTGTCGGAGCCTAGCGCGCCCAGGGCTTCGCCCGCGGCCACCGCGGCCGCGGAGCCGCCGCTGGAGCCGCCGGGCGCTCGCTCCAGGTCCCACGGGTTGTGAGTGGTGAAGTAGGCGCTGTTTTCCGTGCTGGACCCCATGGCGAACTCGTCGGTATTGGTCTTGCCGACCATGACCATGCCGGCCGCTTCCAGGCGCGCCACCGCGGTGGCGGTAAAGGGCGGAATATAGCCCTGCAAAATTTTGCTGCCGCAGGTGGTCTCCACGCCCTTGGTGGAGAGCACATCCTTGATGGCCAGGGGAACGCCCAGCAGAGGCGCGTCTTCGCCCCCGGCCCGACGCGCGTCCGCGGCTTCGGCCTGGTCCAGCGCGCGCGCTGCGGTTAGCGTCAGATAGGCTTTGACGTCGCCCTCCACGGCCTCCACCCGATCCAGCACCGCGCGGGTGAGGTCCACGGAGGAAAAATCGCCCCGTCGCAGGCCCTCCAGGGCCTCGTGGATGGTGAGTTGGTATAGGTCTTTGCTCACAGTGGGTTGCTCACAGTTTCGATCTGGATAGACTGCGGATTGTGCGGATCAGGCGGATTTTCACGGATTTTTTTTAAAATCCGGTTTTTTCCGCTCAATCCGCACAATCTGCCGTTCTATTGGCTATGATCTCCGAAGATGGCCCGGACCCGAAAGAAGCCGTCGGCGCTGTCGGGCGCGTTGGCCAGGGCCTCCTGGTTGGAGAGGCCGGGCTCCGGCTCGTCCGCGCGCATGACGTTGACCAGGGGATGGACGTAGGGCGTGGGCGGGACGCCGCTGGTGTCCACCTCCCGGACGCTGTCGGCGAACTCCAGGATGGCGGAGAGTTGTTGCGCGTACTCGGCGATTTCCTCTTCGCTGAGACGCAATTTGGCCAGCTCTGCCACGTGGCGAACTTCGTCTGGCGTTAACTGCATGATGTCGTTTCTCCTGGCGTGGTGCAGAGGCGGTTGGGTGATGGCGTGGCGACAAAAAACGCCGTGGAAACCCCACGGCGCTCCACTCGTCCGCGCGCCGGCGGACACTCCCGCGCGATGGATGCAGTATAGCCAGCGGGCGCGCTTCTGTCAAAAGACGCGATAGAACGCGGATTGAGCGGATTGGGCGGATCAACGCGGATTTTTTTTTTCAAAATCCGTGAAAATCGGCCCAATCCGCTCAACCCGCGTTCTATCGGATCACGAAACTACGCTACCTGCGCTACTGGAAGGTGATCAGCGGCAGGTAGATGAAACTGTCGTAACTGTCGGGACCCGAGATGTCCGGATCGTCGATGCCGGTGACCTCGCCGCCGTAGTAATGGCTGGGGTCCGTGTCCGTCACCTGTTTGTCCGTGGGCGAGACGCCAACCACCGTCCCCAGGTTGGCGTACTGACCCACCACGGATATGCCCTGGGCGGTGCAGGTCATGCTTTCGCCGGGAGCGAGCGTATCCTTGGGACAGGTGATGTCTACGCCCTTGTCGTCGGTCACGACCACATTGGTCAAAGTCACGTTGCCGATGTTGGTGACCACATAGGTCCAGTTGACGGGCGCGCCTATCTCGATCCTGGGACCGGTTGGCTCGTCAGCGTCCTCGCCATTGGTGGCTTTCTCGATGTCGATGGCCGGGTCGGAGCCGAAGTAATGGCTGGGATCCTTGTCCGTCACCGGCTTGCCCGTGGGGTCCCGTCCTGTGACCGTGGCTTCATTGGCGTACTGGCCCGCCACCGCCACGCCTACGCCGGTGCAGACCATGCTCTCGCCAGGGATCAGCGTGTCCGTGGGGCATGTGACGGCCACGCCCTGGTCGTCCACCACGGTCACCTCAGTGAGGGTGACGCTGCTGGTGTTGGTCACTTCATAGGTCCATGCCACCGGGTCGCCCACATCGATGTACGGACCGGTGGGATTGTCCGCATCCTGGCCGTTGGTGGCCTTCTCGATGTCGATGCTGGAGGTGATGCCGTAGTAGTGGCTGGGATCGGTGTCCGTCACCTTGTCCCCGGAAGGCACGCCTTCGATGACCGGCGTGCCTTCCACATTGGCGATGTTTGCGTACTGGCCAGCCTCGGCCACGCCGGTGCGGGTGCAGGTGGCGTCGTCCACCTCGCCCACCGCCAGATCGCCCACATTGCATGTGTAATCGTCGCTGGGATCGGCTGGCGTGCCGCTGTCATCCACCAGGGTGACGTCGATCAGGTCCATGTCGCCTGTGTTCTCGATGCGATAGGTCCAGGTCACCGCGCCGCCCACATCCACATAAGGGCCCGTGGGTGTGTCAGCGTCTTCGCCGTTGGTGGCCTTTTCCAGGTCGATAGCCGGGGTGGGGGCCTCATAATAGGTCTTGACCGCGGCTCCGTTGCTCTCCCGGGCCTGGCTGGTGTTCACATAGGCGGTGTAACTTTGGCCGCTGAAGGTGAGACCGACGGCGGCTTCCGCCGTGGCGGTGTAGACTGCAGCTACATCGCTGTTGATGGTGATCGTGCAGGTGGCCACACCGCCGTTGATGTCCGGTGTGGCGCATGTGTCGCTCTGGCTGGTGGGCGCGGGCTGTACGGTCGGCGTGATCACCAGCGAGTCGAAACCGGTGCTGGAGTTGACAGTGACCGTGAAAGTGTGGGGCGTCCCCACCGGGTTGAGACCGTCGGGTGTGATGTTGATCTCCAGCAACGGCACGCGCACGGCCAGGTTGATCCAGGTGGCGCTGATCCCCTGCTCCTTGCCCGGATAGGGCTGGGGCGGCGACTCGATCTGGACGCAGGCCCAGTTTTCGCCCGGATCCAATATGATCGGCTGGGGATTCTGTACGACGGTGTCATAGTTGTCGAATTCGAATCCCTGGAGTCCTTCCAGGGCCATCTGCACTTCTATCGCATCTACATTGCCAATAATATTGGTTGGCGGCGCTCCACTTCCTGTTTCTATCCAAACCGCGTCGGAGCGCATGTCGTTTTCCACACCGCCCACGAACATCTGGATGTCGATCTCCACCGGGTCGGGCGGTGACAGGACGTCCAGGCAGGTGACCTCGGAATTGGGGCCGCTGGCCCCGTCCCAGCCATGGAAGAGCACATCATTGCCGTAATAAAGACCGATGGCTTGGAAGGGGCACATGCTCTCATCCTCGCCGATCACCAACATGCCCACGCCATGGGGTTCGAAGGTCTGGCTGGCGCCGTCGGTCAGGCCGCTCACCGTGACGGTGTTGTCGCCCTGTTGGAAGGGCCAATTGTCCGCGCTGCCGTCATAGGAATAGGTGAACCAGTAATAGCCGGCATTCGACGTAGCCGTGAGGGACGTAGCCGGATTGGCCGTCACCGTTTGCGCCGGACCGCCGTTGATGCTGATGGAGATAGCGTTGTCTCCGATATTTTCCTTGTTGCGGCCGGACCAGACCAGATAGACGGCTTTCACCTGGCCGGTGACGGGCACGGTGAACGTGCCGACAGCCTGCTGACTCAGGCTGACGCCGCCGAAACCGCCACAGTAGTCGCCCACGAAAAAGAGCGGCTCATCAGCCTGATTCTGGCTACCGTCGATATTGGGCGTCAGGGGCAGCGGAAAATCGCTCCCCGCCGTGGGCGCGTCCAGCGCGTCCGGTGCGTCCTGGGCGAAGGCCAGCGTAGCCAGCCCCATGAGGAGCAACGCCAGCACAATGGCCAGGGTCAGCTTTGGTAGAGTTGTCTGGTTTCTCATTGACTTCGTTTCCTTTCTGATTGTTGGCGTCAGATCACCGCGTCAACCGCTGTTGGACTCGACTACGGAGGCGCAATCAACCGGTGACGAACATAATGTATCCTCGGGGGGAGCGCGACGTAAATTTCATAGATGCGAGAAGCGAATGGGATATGAACGGCAGAGGGAAGAATTCAATAGCGTACACCGTCATTTGTCAGACTACTATAGCACAGCCCCCGGGGCTTGACAACCACCGTTTTCCCCACCTTCTCCTTACACAATAGCGATATTCGTCACACGCCCTTTCCTCTCTGATATGCTACAATTCCTGCAACCACCGATCCTGCGTTCCACCGAAGCCTGTCTGAACAGTCGCTAAATGGCTGGGGCTGTCACCCATGAGGAGCTCTTATGTCGGACCCACAACACACCAACCGCCTGATCGACGAAACCTCTCCTTACCTGCTCCAGCACGCCCACAATCCAGTGGACTGGCATCCCTGGGGAGAGGAGGCGTTCACCAAAGCCCAGGCCGAGGACAAGCCTATCTTTCTCTCCATCGGCTACAGCGCCTGTCATTGGTGCCATGTTATGGAGCGTGAGAGTTTTGAAGACGAAACCACGGCTGCGTTGATGAATGAACGCTTTGTGAACATCAAGGTCGACCGGGAGGAGCGCCCTGACCTCGACGCCATCTATATGGACGCGGTCCAGACCATGACCGGCCAAGGGGGCTGGCCCATGAGCGTTTTCCTGACGCCGGATGGCCAACCCTTCTATGGCGGCACATACTTCCCGCCCGAACCCCGTTATGGCATACCAAGCTTTCGACAACTATTACAGTCTGTGGCCCACGCCTATCACAGGAATCGCGAAAATGTGGTGGGTCAGGCCCAACGGCTGACGGCTGTACTCAATCATAGGGGACGCCCCCAGGGATCCCACGCCGAACCAGATTCCGAGACCCTGGATGAGGTCGCCGCGCTCTTAGGCCGGGCGTTCGACCGCGAAAACGGCGGTTTCGGCGCCCAGCCAAAGTTCCCCCAACCCATGACCCTCGACTTTCTTATGAGGTATGACGTACGAACTGGGGCGGAAGATACGCTCTATATGGCCGAATTGACCTTGTTCAAGATGGCCAGCGGCGGGATATACGACCAGATTGGCGGCGGCTTCCATCGCTACAGCGTGGACGCCCATTGGCTGGTCCCCCATTTCGAGAAGATGCTCTACGATAACAGCCAACTCCTGCGCACCTACTTGGACGCCTGGCGCCTTACCCATCGCCCCCTCTACCGGCGGGTGGTGGAGGAGACCGTCGACTATGTGTTGCGGGAGATGACCGCACCCGATGGCGGCTTTTACAGCACCCAGGACGCGGACAGCGAGGGTGAGGAGGGTAAGTTCTTCCTGTGGACGCCGGCGGAGATCGAGGCTGCGCTGGGACCACAGATGGCGGCGGTGTTCGAGGAATACTACGGCGTCACCCAGACGGGCAATTTCGAGGGGCGGAATATTCTCAACGTGGTCAAAACGGTGGAGGAGGTGGCGGCGCGCTTCAACCTCAGCCGGGACGAGGTTGAGGAGGCCCTGGCCATCGGCCGGCGCACCCTCTTCGAACTGCGGCTACAGCGGGTGAAGCCGGCCCGGGATGACAAGATCCTGACCGAGTGGAACGGCCTCATGATCCATGCTCTGGCCGAGTGCGGCGTGGTCCTGGAGCGCAGCGACGCGTTGGCCGCGGCCAGAGACGCGGCCAACTTTATCCTGCATTCCATGAGTCAGGCTGACGGGCGCCTCTACCGCTCCTATCGCCAGGGACAGGCCCGCTTCAACGCCTACCTGGAGGATTACGCCGCCTTCGCCCGCTCCCTGATCGCGCTCTACGAAGCTGACTTCGACCTGCGCTGGCTGGACGAGGCCCGCCGCCTGGTCGGGATCATGTTCGCCCAGTTCCATGACCCGGAACAGGGGGGCTTCTTCCAAACCGGCGTGGATCACGAGCAACTGGTGGTGCGGCGTAAGGGTTTCGTGGACAACGCCCTGCCCAGCGGTAACTCCCTGGCCGCGGAGACCCTGTTGCGGCTGGCTGCGCTCACCGGCGAGCACGACTACCGGGAAGAAGTCGGACGTATCCTGGCCCTGGTCCAGCCGCGCCTAGCCCGCCAGCCCGCTGGCTTCGGACGCATGCTCTGTGCGTTGGACGCCTATCTCAGCCCCTCTCGCGAGGTTGCCATCGTCGGTGACCCCGCGCGGGAAGCCACCCGCGTCCTCCTGCGTCAGGTGCGGGCTCGCTATCTCCCCAACACGGTGCTGGCCCTGAAGCGGCCGGGCGAGGAAAGCCCGCTCCCCCTGCTGGCCGATCGCGGCCTGGTGGATGGCCGGCCCGCGGCCTACGTCTGCGAGAACTTCGCCTGCCGTCTGCCCGTGACCACGCCGGAGGAGTTGCGGGCGGAGTTGGGAGGGTAGGGTGACAGGATGACAGGGTGAGGGGGTGACAAGGTGACAGGGTGACAGGGTGGGGGGGTAAGGGAGTGAATGAGGCTCCTACTGTGGAAGGCCTCCCGGCATTGAAATACCGGTCTGAAACACAAAATCCTGCTAAAGCAGGTTGGGTATGCAGACCTCTTGGGTCGGCGTAGTGCGCTTTAGCGTACTTTACCTGTCAGCCACCGGTTTCAACCGGTGGTGCGCCCCAAATGTCAACGAATTCTGGATTGGCGTTTGGGTGCGTCCTAAATGGGTTGGTACCGGAGGTTTGGATCAACTCATTTAGGACGCACCCTTAGCGTTTTACCAGTCAAGAGGAATAAGTCGGGACGCGAGCACCTCTTTGTAGGCGGCGATGCGTTGGCGCCGTAGATCGCGCCGGCTGCCCAGGAGCAGCTTGGCCCGCTCTAGCCACAGTTGCTGGCGGAATTCCAGCAACAGGTAGCGGCGTAACAGGTTCGCCCAGCGCCGGCCAAAGACCTTGCCGTAATAGCGCACTTTGCTGGTGTTGAAATAGATGTGCCGCACAGCCGCGACCTGTTCGCTGCTGCGCCCCTCGTGGTGGATCACCCGTGCGTCGGTAACATAGAGGATGCGCCAGCCCGCCCCCTTGAGCCGGCGACAGAGGTCCACTTCCTCGCTGTACATGAAATAACCCTCATCGAAAGGCCCGTCCATCTCCGGCATGCGCACCGCCTCCAGCGCGGCCCGGCGGCACATCATGGCCGCGCCCACCAGCCAGTCCACATCATGGACGAAATCCACCTGCCAGTCGGCCATGTGCATGCGCGAGGCCCAGGGGTTGCCGGGCCAGGCCCGCCCCAGCCAGGTGCTCTCGAAGAAGCCAGTCAGCCGGGTGGGGAAGCGCCGCGCGCTGGGCTGGAGTTCGCCGTCACCATATTGTAACCGGGGACCGACCATGGCCACGTCCTCCGACGCCCGCAGCAGGCTGTAGAGTCGCCACAGCCCGTCCTCGTCCACCTCGGTGTCGGGGTTGAGAAAGTAGATGAACTTGCCGCCACTCTTCGCATAGCCACGGTTGTTGCCTCGTGTGAAGCCCAGGTTCTCCTGGCTGTCCACAAGCCTGACCCAGGGAAAGCGGGCCGCGACCTGTTCCGCCGTGCCGTCGCTGCTGGCGTTGTCCACCACGATGGTTTCCAGCATGCTGGTCTGGTCCTGGGGCCCGAAGAGGCGCAGATGGGGTTCGCCTGCACCCAGGGGCTGGCTGGCGCGTTCAATGGATTGCAGACAGGCGTTCAGCAGTTCGCGCACGTTCCAACTGACGATGATGATGGAGAGGTCGCAGGTAGGCATGGGTAAAGCATTCCGGGAATGGGACAGAGAGATTTCGTAGGCCCAAGCATTCCCGTCCCATTCCCGGAATGCTGGCCCGACCTATCTCATCCGCTCAATAGGTCCGCTGCTCGACGAAATCGCACAGGCCAAGCATGGACGCCTTGTAGACGTTGTCGGGGAGGCCGGTCAGGTTCTGTTTGGCCCGGGCCAGGAATTCGTGGCTTTCGGCCCGTGCGGCTTCGATAGCGTCGCTGGTGCGGATCTGGGCGGCGATGCGGTTGGCGGCGTCGATCCAGCCCTGCTCGTCGCCCTCGTCCCGGGCGTCGGCGTGCTCTTCCAACTCGGCGATGACCGCTTCGGGCCGGGGATGGGTGCGCAGCCAGTAGAAGAAGGGCAGGGTCAGGGTGCCCTGGCGTAGGTCGCTGCCAGCCGGCTTTCCCAAGCTGTGCTCGTCACCGGTGAAGTCCAGGATGTCGTCCACGATCTGGAAGGCCATGCCCAGGTTATAGCCGTAATCCCGCAACTGTTTAACGTCCCCTTCCGGCAGGTTGGAGAGGGCGGCGCCCCCTTCCGTGGCCGCGCAGAAGAGGCTGGCCGTCTTGGCGTAGATGCGCCGATAATAATTGTCTTTCTCCTGGTGGAATTGGTTGCGGGCGAAGAGTTGGCGCAATTCGCCGTCGACGATGATCTGCAAGGTTTCGCTGAAGATGCGGATCACGCGCATGGAGCCGGTTTCAGCCGAGAACTGGGTCGCCCGGCCGAACATATAATTGCCGGCCAGCACCGTAGCCCCTTTGCTCCACTCTACGTTGAGGGTGGGTGCGCCCCGGCGCAGCAGCGCATCGTCGATCACGTCATCATGAACCAGGGTGGCCGTGTGCAGCATCTCCACCGATGCAGCCAGCGAGATGACTTTGTCATAGCAGGGCGTCGTCTGAATTTCGTCATTGAATTCGGCCGCCATCAGCACCAGGGCCGGGCGCAGGCGCTTGCCCCCCCGGCCGATCAGGTCCACAAAAGCCGCCGAGAGCGGCGCGAACAGGCGGGAGTCGATGGTCTTCATCTTGATCTCCACCCGTTGCAGGCCGGCGTGAACCGGCGCGAGCAACGTGTGGATGTCCTCGGGCGTGGTCAATGGCATGGGTCCGTGTACGTTGGCATGCGCGTCCATGACAGGTGATCCGGCCGTATCATCCATGTTGTGGCGTCGTTGCGCCCTGCGTGAACGGGTTTCCAACACTGTAGGCATCCTCCAGCCCAAAGAAACGAAGCGCCAGGGACGTCGACGCCTGGGCGACCGCCGACGGCGTCACCCCGTAGAGTTCAGTCAGCCGGTCGCGGACGAGCGTGATATAGGCGGGTTCATTGCGCCGTCCCCGGTGGGGGTGGGGAGTGAGATAGGGCGCATCCGTCTCCAGCATCAAGCGGGTCATGTCCAGTTGCGGAACCAGTTCATGCAGGCTGCGGGCGTTCTTGAACGTCACCGGCCCGCCCAGGCTGAGGATGAATCCCCAGCCATACGCCTCCTGCGCCAGGGCCAGGTCGCCGCTGAACGCATGCAGCACGCCGGCATAGGAACGCCGAGCCAAAGGGGACGACCGGAATGCCTGGCCGTTGACCCACGCCCGCAGGACCGCGGCCACGTCCTGATTGGACTCCCGGCTGTGGATGATCACCGGCAGGCCCAGGGACGCGGCCAATTCCAGTTGCATCTCCAACGCTCGCCGCTGTTGGGCCGGTGCGACGGTTTCCCAGTAATAGTCCAGCCCGATCTCGCCGATCGCCACCACTTTGGGGTGGGCCGCCAGGCTGCGTAACTCTTTCACGGTTCCGGCGTCGAAACCATCGCAGTCGTTGGGATGGACGCCAACGGCCGCGTAGACGGCCTCATGACGTTCGGCCAGGGCGATGGCGGCCCGGCTCGCGGCCAGGTCGATGCCGGGGTTGACCATCAGGCGAACGCCGGCCGACCGCGCGCGGTCGATCATCGCGTCCCGGTCCTCGTCGAACTGGGGCTGGTCCAGATGGCAGTGGCTGTCCACCAGCGTGGAGGCCGGTGTGAAGCGGGAGGCGTCGTCGCCCGCCACGCCTTCCGCAGCCTCCGCGTGCAAACGGTCGGTCATGCGATCCCCGCCAGCCGTTTCCCGTCTTCCAGGATCGCGGGCACGGCGTCCTTGTCGGTCGTCTCGGTGTAGACCCGGATCAGCGGTTCAGTGCCGGAGAAGCGCACCAACAGCCAACCGCCGTCATCCATGATAAATTTATAGCCGTCGGTGGTGATCAGGTCCGTCACCTTGTGGCCGCCCAGGGTCAGGTTGCTGATGTCCACATTGTCGAGCCGTACCTTGGCCGCGGCCTTCATGGCGTCGTCCGTCAGCCGGGTGTCGATGCGGTCGTAGTAGTGAGGGCCCACCTTTTCGAAGAGCAGCGCCAGCAACTCGGTGGGCTTCTTGCCGGTGCGCACCATCAGGTCCAGCAGGTAGAGGTTGGCCAGGATGCCGTCCCGTTCGGGCACGTGGTTGCGGAAGGCGTAGCCGCCGCTCTCCTCGCCGCCGATCATGGCGTCATATTTCATCATGGCCGGGGCCACGTACTTGAAGCCCACCCCGGTGTTGACCACCTGGACGCCGTAGAGTTGGCCCAGCTTGTCCAGCATAGCCGTGGTGCTTAGGGTCTTGACGATGGTCCCGCGCTCGCCCCGCACCTCCAGGAAATAATAGGCCAGCAGGCCATAGACCCGCAATTGGTCTACGAACTCGCCGTTTTCATCGCCCAGGCCGCAGCGGTCAGCGTCGCCATCCATGATGCAGACGCAGTCCGCCCCGGTCTCCTTGCCCGCTTTCAGTCCGTTATCCACATTGGGCGGGATCGGTTCCGGACGCAGCATACCGGGGAAGAGGGGGTTGCGTCCGGCGTTGACCTCGATGATTTTGGTGGCGCCGCCGCCCAGGATTTCGCTCAGCCAGCCGGCCCCATTGCCCCACATATCGTCCACCACCACCGTCAGCCCCGCGTCCTTGATGGGCTGGACGTCGATCAGGTCGGCCAGGTGGGTGAGATAGGCGGGTTTAGCGTCGAAATATTGGATGCGCCCGTCGGCCAGGGCCTCGTCCAGGGGGACCCGTCGGATATCGTCGGCGCCGTCGGGGATAAGGGACTCGATCTGGGCCAGGCCGTCGGGCGCGATCGCGCCGCCGAAGGGGTCACGCACCTTGAAGCCCAGGTCTTCGGGCGGGTTGTGGCTGGCGGTGATGTTCACCGCTCCCACCGCGCCCCGGGCCGGCGCGCTGTAGCTGATGACGGGCGTAGGGGTGGCCTTGTCGGTCAGGTGGACAGTGAAGCCGTTGCCAGCCAGCACTTCGGCCACGGACGCAGCGAAATGTTCGGCCATAAAGCGCTTGTCGTGGCCGACGATGACCACGCCCTCCTGGCCATTGGCCTTGAGGTAGTTGGCGAATCCCTGCGCGCAGCGGCGCACGTTGGTGTAGGTGTAGATGTCAGCGATACGACCTCGCCAACCGTCCGTGCCAAATTTAATCCGATCGCTCATGTTCACTCCTCTATGCTGGTTAGGGGTGAGATCAACGACAGTGGCCAGCCAACGCTGTGCAGTGTAAGTTCCTGAGTCACCGCCCGCGTCCTTCCGTCACCCAGTGAAAATAGCGGCATAGTTCATTCGTAGGTGCAACATCCCTGCCGCACAAACCTGCCAATGCAGATCCCATCGGTGTAGGTGCAGCTTGTAGCTGCACAATCTCCGATGAGCCAGATCGTGCGGCTACGAGCCGCACCTACCGAATCCATGCCAAAATCAATCGCTCAAAAAGACAACGCCCCCAGTATAGCAGTTTTAGAGGGGGAAAGAAAAACTGTCAGCAGACGGGATGTTGTCGACTGAATTGCCTGTAGTTTCGGAACGCGATATACTTGGCGCAACTCTTCCCCCTCTGTTCCATCCCTTGGCAATGTCTCAAAATTTCGAACGAGTGCATGGCCATCCCGGCGCATGTCCATCCATCCCATGTATCTGGTCAGGGCGATGGATGTTCTCGGTCCCTTGATAGGGGACCATACAAGGAGGTGATTGATGATTCACCGTATTGGATTGGCAATGGCTGGGTTGCTTGCTTCCTGGCTGTTGCTGGCCGGTTGCGTTGGCGTGGACGGCGCGCCGCTGATGAGGGCAGACGCCCAGACCATCGCGGAAAGTCTTGGTCAAAGTGGAGCGACGACTGATGAATCCACTGGTAAAGCCCTGGCCCAGGCTGAACCCGAAGCCAGCGCCGCGACGGCGGATGAGGCTTCTCTGTCGACGCCCGAACTGATCGAAGCGGCCTACGCCCAGGGCGAGATTAGCGCCGAAGAGCGGGCGCTCTATCTCGCCTACGCTCTCTATGAGTATGACTCCCTGCCCCCGGCCTATCAAAGCCAGACGCCCTGGCGCGGGACCATGATCGATCGCGAATTGAACGCGCTGTTGACCTCGCCCCAGTTCTGTGACATGGCGTCTGACGTTCAGTCGGAACTGGAGCGGTTATTAGGGGAGCCGAGATGCAAAAACCCATAACCTTCTCAAAACGCCAGCGTTCGCTGGTCCTGTTCGGGCTGCTGTTGGCGTTCGCATTGTTGGCGTTCGCTGTGCGGGGCCTGGAAGCCCAGACCGCGGACGCCGCGCCTGTCGCCGCAACCGATGACGCCCAAAACGAACCGACGACGCCCATGCTGATCGACGCCGCCTACGCCAGCGGTGACATCTCGAACGAAGAGCGGCTCCTCTATCTGGCGTACGCCATCTATGAACCCGGCTCATTGCCGGCCCGCTTTCGTAGCAACGCTCCCTGGCATGGGACCGATGTGGTCGCCGAACTCAACCGCGCCTCGCGCGCGGTTGACGCCCAGGGAGCGACGGCGTCCCCGTTTATGGTGGAATTCGACCGTATCATGGCCGAAGACGCGGCCACCGTCTGTAAGGAGCAGGATGGGGTCAACAGCCTGGAAAGCGCCAACTTTCATCTCAATTACGGCTCGATTGGGGGCGGGCTGAACGCCCAGGCTTACCTGGATTCGCTGGAGCGAACGTACGCCGTGGAAGTGACGGATTACGACTGGGCCAACCCGCCCCTGTGCGACGCCGGCAGTTGTTCTGCGGCCAATCCCTGGGGGAAGTATCCTGTCCAGGCCGCTTCGTTGGGAGGCGGGCTTTACGGCTACGTCACATCCAACGGCGGTTCGTATACGGGCTTGGTGGGTGACAACCCCAACACCGGGGCTGTGGAAACCGACGCCATCGCCTCCTGCATGGTGCTCAACCGGGATTACAGCGGTTTTCCCGGCGGGGCTCAGTTCTCACTGGATGTGACCGCAGCCCATGAATTCGTCCACAGCATCCAGTTTGGCCTCGGCGATCCGTTCCCCTTCGAGGACGGCATGTGGTATGAATCCAGCGCCGCCTATATGGAGGACGAAGTGCTGGATGCGGCCAACGACAACTATCAGTACCTGTGGCCCACGTTCGACGCCTGTTTGGGCGAGTACAGCGGTGGCGTCTACAGCGACTGGCTCTTTTTCCGCTACGCGGCGGAGACCAACGGCGGAACCAATGTGGCCGGCGGCGGCGAAGACGTCATGCAGCAGTTCTGGGTCAACGTGGGCGCCGGCCAGAGCGGACAGAAGGCGTATGACAACGCACTGTCCACCAAAAGCTCAAATCTCAAGGACGTCTTCCATGAGTACGCCATCGCGTCCCGCTTCATGAAGTCCTGTCCGGCAGCGGCCCCCTACTGCTTCGAAGAGGCCGCGGGCTATGTCGCCGCCAAGGGGACGTTGAGCGACGACGGCCAGATCACCGCCATCGGCAACGCCTACAACGGCAGCCTGCGCAATAACTACGCCATGAACTGGGTGCAGTTGCCCAAGAGCGGGCCGTACAACGTGGTGCTGAAGAATCTCTCCGCCGGCGGCCAGTTCCGGGTCAGCGTTGTGGCGGATATGGGCGCTACGCTGCAAGTGACGCCGTTCCCCGGGGTGACGAATGGAAACAATCAAGTGACGTTGGCGAGTTACACGCCGCCGGCCGGCGTCAAAAAGGTGGTGGCGGTCATCACCAATCAGCAGGTCACGGGCGATGATCCTGGCGTGTGTGCGGCCAACGCCTACCGCCTGCGCGTGAAGACGGCCACCGAGCCGCCAGATCCCCAGACGGCCCGGATGTATCTGCCCATGGTGGCCAAACCGGCTGATTTGCCGGAGTCTTTGAATGCCACTGAGGACGCCACCGTTCTTCAAGGCTATCCCACAGACAACACCTGCAACACAACCGACATGTGGGCAGGCTATGACGATTACCTGAACCCGGACGGCAAGATCGTGCGTAGCCTGGTCAAGTTTGACCTTTCCGACATCCCCGCGGGGACAAACATCAGCAGCGCCGCGCTCAACGCCCGCCACGTCGACAGTTGGGACTTCGAGGATCGCTCCCAGACCATCACCGCCTACGCGGTCACCTCGGCCTGGTCGGAGTGCGCGGTCACCTGGGACACAAGGCCGGGCGTGGGCGCAGCCTACGGCTCCCAGACCTTGCCGTGGGCCTCCGGGCAGTGGTACGCGTTCGACGTCACCGCGTTGGTCCAGGGCTGGATCGACGGGACCATCCCCAATCACGGCGTCTGGCTGCGCGGCCCTGAAATTTCGGGGACCGATTCGTCCTGGCGCGGGTTCGCCACCTCTGAATCGGACGACGTTCCCTATCTGTCCATCACCTACCCCGGCGCCCGGAGCAGTGCGCCCGCAGTCGAGCGAGATGCACCGGCATCCGCGCCGCGTTCCGACGCCTCCACCATCGCTGCGTCGCTGGCGGGCGCAGAAACCGCTGCGGCATGCAGCGCCAACGAAAGGGTCCCCCGGAAATGCCTCGATCGGTTGACCAGATGATATCAGCGAGATTGGGAAGATGGGGGATTAGGAGACTGGGAAGGCGCCGGGATCTCCCCAATCTCTCATCTCTCCAATCTTCAGCCATAAAGCTCCACACCCGCCAACGCCTCTTGCCGCCGCCGGACAAAATCGGCCAGTTCCTCGCGGATGGCCTCATCCAAGGGCGGCGCCTGATAGTCAGCCAGGGTCTGCTTCCAGATGCGGTTGGCGTGCACGGCCGCATCTTCCGCACCCCGGAGCCGCCACGTCTCGTAGTCCTGGCGGTCAGAGAGGATGGGGGTGTAGAATTCGCTGCCATAGCGGGCCTGGGTGTGGGCGGTGCCGAAATGGTGCCCGCCCGGCCCCACCTCGGCTATGGACTCCAGGGCCAGAGTGGCCTCATCCACGATCTGCCCTTCCAAAAAGTGGGCGAACATGGCCAGACTCTCCAAATCGATGATGAACTTTTCATAGGATGAGACCATGCCCGCCTCCAGCCAGCCAACGGCGTGGAGGATGAAATTGGTGTGTGCGAGCACTGCCGGCCACAGGGGCCACATGGTTTCATACGCGGCCTGGGCGTCGGGGAGTTTGGATGTGTTGAGGCTGCCGCTGCCCCGGTAGGGGAGGCCGTAGCGGCGGGCAAGCTGCGCGCCCGCAGCCATGGCCCACGCGCCCTCGGGCGTGCCAAAGGCCGGGCCGCCCGTCTTCATGTCCACGTTGGTGGCGAATCCACCGTAGATCACGGGCGCGCCCGGCCGGGCCAGTTGCGCCAGGGCGATGCCGGCCAGGGCCTCCGCGTTTTGCTGGGCCAGGGCCGCGGCCATGGTGATGGGGCTCATGGCCCCGGCCAGGATGAAGGGCGTGACGATCAGCGCCTGGTTGGCGCGCGCGTAGGTGAGGATGCCGCCGATCATGCGTTCGTCCCAGCGCAGGGGGCTGCTGGCGTTGACCACGCCGCCCAGGACCGGCCGGTCGCTCTGCGTGATCTCCTCCTGAAAGACGATCCGGGCCATGGCCACCGCATCCGCGGAGATGACGCGTCCGTGGGCCATGCCGATGAGCGCCTTGTCCGTCAGGGTCACGGCCGCGTATTGGGTGCGCAGGTGGCGATGGGAGACGGGGACGTCGTGGGGGACGACGATCTGGTCGCCGCTGTAGTGGATGACGTTGCTTATCTGGTTGAGGCGCAGGAAGTTTTCGTAGTCCTCCATCACCCCCGGCCGGCGCCCTTTGTCCAGGTCCTGGGCGAAGACCGTGCCGCCGTTGGGCGCGAAGGTGATGAAATCGTCGCCGATGGGGATGTCCCGGGCCGGGTTGCGGGCGCGCCAGGTCCAGCGCTCCGGCGCGCGAGCCGCCAGGTCCAGCAGCAGGCCGCGGTCGATCCGCACCCGCTGCTCCTTCCAGTCCACCGCGGCCCCGGCTCTCTGCCAGAGTTCTAGCGCTTCGCCATCCAGGAAGACGAGGCCGATCTCCTCCAGGATGCGCATGGACGCGTCGTGAATGCGCTCCACCTGCTCCGGGGTCAGCACTTCCAGGGGCGGAAGTTTGTTTTCGGTGGGCTGCCAGGGGATGTGGGCCAAGGGCGAGTGGGTGCGTTTGCGGCGGCGTTCGGCCCGGCGCGCGGCAGAGCGGTTGGCTGGCATGGCGTTATCCTTGGGAATTCTTTAAAAAATTTCTGTGGCCCTCCGCGCCTTTTCTCGCGGCTCTCTGCGTCTCTGTTTTTTTTCTCAACGCGCCTATCATAGCACCCCCGCGCCCGGCCTGCAACCGGATTTTTTGGCGTTGTTTTCAACCTGGGGTATAGTTGAATGCAAACATTTGTTCCGTGTGGCGGTTCAGGCGAATATCATCGGAACGCGGATTTCTCGAATGCAACCAAATTTTCACGAATTTTAAAAAAGCCCGTGAAAATCCGTTTTTATCCGCGTCAATCCGCGTTCCAATAAATCCTGCTTGAACAGTTGTTATCATTTATCAGGAGCCCATCTTCATGGACATCAACTGGTACGGACTTTCCTGTTTCCGCATTCGGGAGCGCAAGGTGACCATCGTCTGCGATCCCTTCGACAAATCCATCGGCCTGACCATGCCGCGCCTGAAAGCTGACATCGTAACCGTCAGCCATGAACGGCCCGGACACAGCAGCCTGGCGCGCATCACCGGCGATCCAAAAGTGCTGACCGGGCCTGGCGAATACGAGGTCAAGAACGTTTTCATCACCGGCAGCACCACCTATCATCGCCATGAGGAGAATCAGCGGCCGGAGCGTAACATCATCTTCTTTTTCGACATCGCGGGCTATACGGTGGGCCATTTGGGTGACCTGGGCGAGACCCCCAGCAAGTCCGAGATCGAGAGCCTCAACCTGGGTGAGGTGGATGTGCTTATGGTGCCTGTGGGCGGCGGCGAGACCCTGGACCCCACCCGCGCGGTGGAGGTCATCGGCATGCTAGAACCTAAGATCGTTATTCCCATGCACTATCGTCACCCTGGCTTGACCGCAGCCTGGGCCGAGGGGCTGGAGCCGGTGGATAAGTTCCTCAAGGAGTTGGGGGTGCCCGCGCCGGAGCCGGTGAGCGCGCTCAAACTCACCAAGGGCGCGCTGCCTGATGAGACGCAGGTTGTCTTGTTGGATGTGACACAGTAGAGGTGGTTAGAGATTGAAGAAATTGGAGATTGGGAGATTGATGGCTTTCTGGTTGAACAGAAATCTCCAATCTCCCATTCTCTCTTCACCTCCAAGACGCCCGTCACTCCAACGTGAAGGCGTCTTTTTTCTTGCGCCGATTCTTGCGATGGGTCTTCTGGCGCAGCCACTCTTTCATAAACATGGCCCGCAACGCCTTCCAGGAGTCGAGCGTTCTGGACTGGAACGTCTCCGTGTGTTGGCCGTCACTTGCCCTCTTCGCCTGGGTCTGCATGCGCCCGCTGAAGCGATAGTAGACGTACTCGTCCGTGATCTCCTGGATATAGGGCTTGCCCGCGGGCAATGAACGGCTCAACACATCGGCCTGCTCATAGGGCGTCTGGCCGCGGCCAAAGAAGACTCCGATGCGCTCGGCCCAACGCACCATGCGCTCGTAGAGAATGGGGGCGGCGTCGGGCGTAAAGTCCAGGGGCGCAGAGTCGGCGAAGCGAACGCGCCACAGGGCCAGCAGCCCGATCAGGAACGTGAGGGTCGTGAGTGCGATCCACAGCCAGCGTCGCCACGGATTGACCGTCTCCTCTTCGCCGTCCAAGAGGGGTGCATCCTCGGGGATATTGTCGACGCCGGCATCGAGATTGGCCTCTGGCGACTGGTTTTCACCTTGATCTATAGACGGATTGTCAGGCGTTTCCAGGCCGCCCGCCAGGCTGCCCGTCAGCGCATCCTCGCCGCTCTGCCGGGTCAGCACGCTTTCGCCCGCGGTCGGCTCGAACTCCACCCAGCCCACGCCGGGGAAGTAGACTTCGACCCAGGTGTGGGCGTCCCGTTCGGTGATGTAAAAGACGCCATCCTCTTCGCTGTACGTCCCTTCGGCGTAGCCGCTGGCCGTGCGTGCGGGGATGCCCAGGCTGCGCAACATGATGGCCATGGCAGTGGCGTAGTAATCGCAATAGCCTTGCTTGATGTCGTAGAGGAACCACTCGATGGGGTCAACATCCCGGGGCGGCGTGGGGATGGCGTCGTTGTAGGTGTAGCCGCGCAGGAAAGTTTCGACGGCTTTAGCCTTGTCGTAGACCGTCATCTTGCCGGCGACGACTTCTTGTGCGGTTTGGGCCACCTGGGGCGAGAAGTCATCCGGTAATTGCAGATATCGCTCCAGGATCTGGGGCGGGTACTCCTCGCTGGCGTTGCGCAGATCGCGCTCGGTGGGGCTGACGTAGTTGCTGACCACCGTGTAGGAGTCGAAGGCCTCTAGCTTGCGGCTGGAGAGGGCGTAGGTCACCTCCAACGCGCTCTCCTCTCCCGTTGCGTTGGGCAGGGGGGGCGCGGGCAGCGGGCGCACAAGCGCGTTGAGGGGCGTATCGACCTGGCGCAGATCGGGTGGGCTGAAGATCACATTCCCCGTGGGCATCATCAGGGTGACGGTCTGGGTGATGGTTTCCCGCTCGCCCCAGTCGGCGGCCGGGATCAGTTCATCCGCGTTGAATTTAACCCGTTCTTTGGTCGTGTTCTTCCACGCCCGCCCGTCATAGAAATCAAAAGCCACCGCGCGCCAGTAGCGACCGACCTGGCTTTCGACCTGGAAGACAGGCCGGTCTCCCACGTTGCGCGCCCCGCTCAAGGTCAGGGACGAACCAAAGGAACTGGTCCCCACCTGCTGTCGGTTCACCGATGGATAGAGTTCGTTCAGTTGCTCGCCCATGTTATCCAGGGCGGAACGGACGGGCCGGGTGAGTTGGCGGATCTGGGGATTGCTGCCCAGGCTGGGCGCGATCCAAGCCAACGCCAACACGATCGCACTGAGGTAGAGCGCGCTGCGCACAAAATCGAAGGTGACGTCCGGGCTGAAGCGAACCCGATGATCGCGCCAGCGCAGTTGCTGCTCGGCCAGGTTTGTGCGCACCAGCAGCACCAGAGCCACGAACGAAAAGAGGATCAGGAAGGCGATCACCGGGTTGGGGGCGAAGAAGGCGTTGATCGCCAACACGACGCCAGCCGGAATGATCGCGCGCCAGGTGTATCCGAACCGGAAGATGGACCAGATGCCCAGGAAAGTCAGCCACCAGATCAACAGGCTGATCTCGAAGACGAATATAAAGTTGTCCTCCGCCGCCTGGCTGCGCATCGCGGATTCGACCCAGTTCACCCATTGCAGCAGGACGAAGTAAGCCTTGGCCTGTGGTGGGCTGATGCCGTTGCCCACAAAGGGCTGGATGTCGGTCGGCGTCACCTGCCTGCTCATCAGGAAGAGGATCCAGGCGAACCCAGTGAAGAGGCTCAGGGAGAGGGCGAAGAAGCCATCGAAGCGACTGAAGGAGATGAGCAGCCCCAGGATGGCCGCGCCCATGGTCACGGGGACCAGAAGCGACATGTTGTCGGCATAGCCGGCCGCGTCCAGGGAGACGGCCGCCAGCATGTAAAGAAGGACGGCCAGGATCGCGGTCACAATGTGCCCATCCTGGAAGTAGACGTTATCCCTGTACCGCGCGCGCCTTGCCGGGGGATGAACCGGGAGGCGTTCGCTGTTCGGTTGGTTGGACGTTAGCGTTGCCATGAGTATAGATGAAACGTTATAGGCGCCGAATAAGATTCAGGTTATCAAGAAGATACGGTTCAGGCGACGAAACAGATCATCTTTTGATCATACACGTATGAACGAATTTGATCAATAGCCGGGGGCCGTTCATGAGTTTTTTCTAATTTTGTTAGACGGGTTACATCAGCCGCCAAAGCAGCGCGGTCAGGAGGAGCAGGCCGACGATGAGGATGGCCGCGGCCATGAGAAGGCGTGCGCCGCTGACGGCCTGGGTGCTGAATTCGAACATCTGCGGCGGGCTTGTCACCGTGGTCAGCCAGGAGCGGGAGAGGCTGCGCAGGCCGGCCGGGATGCGCAACGTGGTGATGGCCCAACTGTCCCCGGCCAATGCCTCCCACGCCTGGGCTGCATTGCGGTAGTTGACGGCCTGGATGCGGGCGCGTAGGGCCGCTTCGGGGTCGTCCTGGCTTTCCCCCGCCTGCTCGATCTGGGCGGCCTCGTTGCGGAGGGTGACCGCCATTGCATCCCATTGATCGCCGACCGCACGCAGGTTGAGGCGCTGGCGCAGGGTCGTCTCCCGCCAGATGAGCCTGCCCGTCTGCTCACCTTCCACCTTCGTCTGCTCCAGAACGCCGCGCAGAAACGCCCATTGGGGAATGGGTTGCACCAGCGCGGCCAAGGTTTCGCCGGTCTCGCCATCGGGCAACTCCACCTCCAGGCGCACCCCCTGGACGCCGCCGTCGAGCTGGACATCCGCCAACTTGACATCGGCCCGGCGCGCGGCGCGCGATCTCTTCCACGCCTCCACCTGATCGGCCAGGGCCTGGGCCGCCTCCTCTTCCCGCCCCGGGGCCGGCCGTGCGAGGAAGATCAGATCGACGCTATCCAGCCCCGCTGTCATGGTCACCTGCCAACTGGCGAAGAGGGGACGTTTTTCCGCCGGCGCTTCCAGGCTAGCGTCCACGATTTCGGGACCGGCCAGGGCGATGGCCGCGTTGCGGTCGTCCTCTTCCAACAGTTGCAGGGCCTGTTGGGTGCGGAGGGTGCGCCGGGCTTCCTCCAGGCGCGCCTGGTCGACGACCTCCGGTGGCAGCGTGGCCAGTTCATCGACCAGGGCCAGTGCAGCCGGCCAATCCCGCCGGGCGTTGGCCGCGTCCAGCAGGATATTTATCCCTTCGTAACGCCAGCGGTCCATCTCGGCGCGCTTGACGTCGCCCTCGGGTAGCCCCTGGGCCGCGGCCCGGGCCGTCTGCACCATCAACTGGGCGTAGTCGGGGTCCACCGCGCCGTCGGGATCGACGATGCGCGTGCGATAGAGCGCGGCCTCGCCGGCGTAGAGGGGAGCCAGTTCTTTTGCCGATGCGCCCCTGGCCCGTCCCTGACCGACGCCCTCGGCGTAGGCGGCCAGGGCCTGGGCGAAGAAGCGGTCTGCCGTCTCCGGCGTGGTCGCGGCCGCGTCGTAGAGGCGGCGATAGAGATCGCCCAGGCGCGTGTAGGCGGCCGTGAGCGGGGCCGCGGCCACGGCCTGCTGAGCGGCGTTAATCTCATTCCAGATGGCGGGGTGGATGAACCGGAACGTGATGGGCTGGTCGGGCAGGCGCTGATCATAGAGCCACTTGACACCGTTGATCGCGCCGACCTGGTAGCTCCAGTCGTCCGGGCTCAGGTTCAACCAGGTGGCGGGGGGAATCGACGCCGGCAGGGTGAGGGCGATGCGCAGGCTGGCCTGGCCTGGCCACTCGCCCACGTTGCGGGCGTCATAGCGAATGGTGGGCAGGCTCGCGTCCAGGGGCAGGGCGTAGACGAGACGCACCTCCACCCGCTGGCCGCCGCCGATGGAGATCTGGCCGCTGTAGCCGCCGTTTTCCGCCGGCTGAAGCGTCACGGGCGCGTCGTCGTTGGTCAGGGTCACGCCCGCGGGCGTGACCGACGCCGCGGCCGGGTCCGGCTCCAGGCGCACCAGGAGATTGACGGCTTCGTCGCCCGGGTTGTCCAGGCTGTAGCGCGCGTCCACCGTCAGCGACAACCCACCCTGGCCGTCGTCGGTTACGGTCAACTCGGCGATGTGGGTTTGCAGCGTAACGGAAGTCGATTCAAGGGACGTTAGGAACAACTGTTGGGGTGTAGTCGCCCCGCCTTGAAGATGGGGAGCGTTCGATGTAGCCGCCAACGAGGGGCGGTGCAGGGGGGGAAACATGACTGCGCCCAGGACCAGGATAAATGCCCAAAAAGTTGCCTTTTTAGAGGGCTTCTGGTATTGTTGGCGAGAATTCTGTGAGTGATGTCGGCTCACGGACATAGAAGAGTCCATAGATGAGATCATGTGTCAAGAAAAGAAATTGCGTGTCAACAGCGTACTGATTTATGTGCGGTCACCCGCATGACAAGATGGATTTGGCGGTCATCATGGTCAAACTGATCATGCAGTGGGACATCAAAATCGGCAGGGAGCAAGAGTTCTCCGAGTTTGTCGTGCGTGAGTTCGCCCCTCGGCTCATGCAGTTGGGGGTCGAGCCGTCCGAAGTTCTGTATACCATGTACGGTGAAGGGCCGCAAATGTTGACGATCGGCGCCGTCGAGAGCAATGAGAAGCTTTTCAGCATCCTGCACAGCAAGGGCTGGCGTGAGTTGCACAACAAATTGCTCGCTTACGTCATCAATTATCAGCAAAAAGTTGTCCGTGATAACGGCCGCAACTTCCAGATATGATCCGCCTTCCCCCTTCTCATCGACGCCTAATGGCATTTTCATTCCATATTTGCGTGCCACTATTATCGTTGCTTTGATACAGGTTGCCAAGTCTGAAGAATCGGGCGTGGATGTGACGGTTCTTCAAAGGTAACGACTTAAATGATAGACCGCGGATTGGGCGGATTGGGCGGAAACAGCCGGATTTTCAAAAAAATCCGTAAACATTCGCCCAATCCGCCCAATCCGCGGTCTATTCATGAATCCCAGCTAAGCAGTCACTTTTTGAAGGAAATCGGAGAAAAATCAATGTCAAAGTTGCACTTGAAGTCCTGGTCCGCATGGACCTTGATCGTTGGCGCCCTGGTCGTGATGGCAATCCTGGGCGCCTGTGCGGCGCCTATCGATGAAGCTGCAAGCGCACCCCAGCCCCAGGAGACGGCCCAGACAGACCAGACGGAAACGTCGGCGGAGAGCGAAACGGCCACAGGCGAATCTGCTGTGGCGGAGCAAACCCCGGCGGCGGATGAAGAAGCGGCCAGCGTCGAAAGCGTTGATGATAACGCAGCGTCCACAGACGCCGCGGCCGAAGTGGCCGACGAGACCTATAACGGCATGACGGTTGGCTTCACCGCCGAGGGCTATCCCTTCCGCGGCGATCCGAATGCGCCGGTCACCATCTATGAGTACAGCGATTTCCAGTGTCCCTTCTGCTCTCGCTACGCCATCCAGACCCAGCCCGCCATCAATGACGCCTACGTCAGCCAGGGCAAAGCTAAGGTCGTCTTCCGCGACTTCCCACTGGAGAACCTGCATCCCAACGCGCGCGCGGCCCATGTGGCCTCCCTTTGCGTCGCCGACCAAGGAGCGCCCATTTACTGGGAGATGCATGAACAGATTTTCGACACCCAGGGCGAGTGGTCTGAGAGCAGCGATCCGGAAGCCTACTTTGCCGATCTGGCCGAAGGCATTGGCGCTGACATGGACCAGTACAACGCCTGTGTGGAGAGCGGTGAAAAGGACGCGCTGATCGACGCCGGTATCCAGGAGGCCCAGGCCAATGGCTTTGGCGGCACGCCTAGCTTCCGCTTCGTGGACGAGGCCAGCGGTGACAGCTATGACCTGGTGGGTGCGCAGCCCTTCGAGCAGTTCGCCAGTTTCATCGACGCGATCGTGGCCGGCGAAGCGCCCGTAACTGAGCAACCGGAGCCGGACAACCAGATCCCCTACTGGGCGACCCAGGAAGGGTTGTCGCCCGATCCCGACCGGCCGGGCTTCACCATGGCCGGCGACGCCTTCCGGGGCGACCCCGACGCGCCCGTGGTGGTCATCGAATTCTCGGATTTCCAGTGTCCCTTCTGTAAGAAGCACGTCACCGAGACTCAGCCTACTCTGGACGAGCAGTTCGTGGACACGGGCGACGTCAAGTGGGTCTTCAAGCACTTCCCGCTGCCCATCCACCCGGCCGCGCCCGCGGCCGGCGCTGCGGCCGAATGCGCGGCCGCGCAGGGCCAGTTCTGGGAGATGCACGATCTCCTCTTCCAGGACGTGGACCGCTGGGCGCAGGGTGACACGGACGCGGCCCTGAAGAAGTTGGCCGGCGAGCTGGGCCTGGATCAGGAGGCCTTCGACGCCTGTCTGGCCGGCGATGAAGCCGCGGCCGCGGTGGATAGCGACCTGAACGACGGCGCGCCCTTCGTCAAAGGCACACCCACTTTTATCGTCCTGGTCGGCGAGCAGGGCCGCATCATCCCCGGCGCGCTGCCGGTGGATCAGTTCAGCGATTTCCTGCAACAGACGGTGGACAACGCCAAGGGTGAGTAAGTGAGAGATTGGGAGATTGCGCGGAGCCGTAGGTCGGGCATCCCTGCCCGAAGAAGCCTTGAACTGCAAGTTCAGGCTGAAAGCAGAAGTCCGCTTTAGGCCCTTCCTGGGAATTAACGTCCCCGGCACTTGTCACGAGTTTGGCGCTGACCAGAGTGCGACTGGAAAGTGCCGGGGACATGACGTGTATTTATTTTCTTGAAGTAGCCTTAGTGGACTGGCCCGCGGGCGAGCGCGCCGTTTCCGTCAGTCGGCTTGTAGCCGACTTGTGCTGTCAGCTTGAACTTGCAGTTCAAGGCGGCTGCTGACGAACCCCAAAATGACGAACAACAGGAGAGGGGACGAGGGCGCACCGCCTTCGTCCCCTTTCCTGTTCTGATCTATGGTGATTGCGTCTGCCAATCATTCGCTTCTCGCCATGCCGGCGCAATGCGATTTGTGCTACACTGGGAGCGTCAGGCTCTGTCCAGAAGCAACGTCCCCGTCACCGACCACGGGTTCTGACATTTGCCTGAGTACGCTTGGCCAGTGCCGGGGACGTTACGCGGGATTCAGTTTTTTACACCGGGAGCCACTGAGCCCAAGCCACCGTCATCATCACGAGAGAGGCGTTGCCCATGCCTGTCAAAGTCGTATTCCGCATATTGCTCGCCGGTTGGCTGGCCCTGGCTCTGCTGACGAGCGTGACGCCCCTCAGCCGGGTCTATGCGTCGCTCCCATCCGATCTCTGCCCGCCCTTGCCCCCGCCCACCGGCTCCGTGATCCGGGTTTCCACCGTCTCTGAGCTGGAGAACGCGGTCAACGCCGCGACCGCGGGAGACACGATCCTCCTGGCTGACGGCGTCTATAGCCTGAATGGCGTCTATCTGCGGGTGGACGCGCCCGGCGTCACCCTGCGTTCGGCCAGCGGGCAGCGGGAGGCCGTGGTCCTGGACGGCAATTACCTCACCACCGAGATCGTCCAGATCGTGGCCTCCAACGTCACCATCGCTGACCTGACCCTGCGCGAGGCCTACAATCACCCCATCCACGTCATGTCCACCGAGAGCGGCGACGTCACCGGGACCACGATCTACAACGTGCACATCATCGACCCCGGCGAACAGGCCATCAAGATCAACCCCTACACCGGCGCGAACGCCCGCTACTTTCCCGATGACGGCGTCATCGCCTGCTCCCACATTGAGCTCACCGCCGCGGGGCGCTCCCGAGTCCGCAACAACTGCTACACCGGCGGCGTGGACGCACACCAGGCTCGGGGTTGGGCCCTGCGCGACAACCTCATCGAGGGCTTCTGGTGCCAGCGCGGGCTGTCGGAACACGGCATCCACTTCTGGCGCGCCAGCCGCGACACCGTGGTGGAGCGCAACCTGCTGCGCAACAACGCCCGGGGCGTGGGCTTTGGCTTGGCCGCGGACGGCGACGGCATGCGCGCGTACGATGACAACCCCTGTCCCGGCGCGGCGGGCGGTTACGTGGACCACTACGGCGGCGTCATCCGCAACAATTTCGTCTTCGCCAACGAGGACGCGCTCTTTGGCTCCGAGTATGGCTTTGACACCGGCATCGGCCTGTGGCAGGCGTGCGGCGCGCGGGTCTTGCACAACACGGTGGCCTCCACCCAAGCGCCCTTCTCCGCTATCGAATGGCGTTTCGACAACACCGACGTGGCCATCATCAACAACCTGGTCACCCACAACCTGCGGGACCGGGGCGGCTCGGCCGCGCTGGCCGGCAACCTGGAGAACCAGTCCCTGAGCCTCTTCGCGGACGGCGCGGGCGGCGATCTGCACCTGACGGCCAGCGCCACAGCCGCCATCGATCAGGTGGCCCGTCCGCCCGACGTGGCGGACGATTTCGATGGCGATCTCCGGCCCATGGGCGCGGCATCTGACGTGGGCGGGGACGAATATAGGCTGACCGGCGGGTCCAACAAGCTCTATCTGCCGACCATTTTTGCTCCAGTCTCTCCCTATTGAGGGCCTGTCTTCATGCAAGTGGCAGGTGAATTTGGCGTCCGCGCGAGTGCGTCCCACGCCATCGGCTAACTCCCTCAACCAGTCGCGTCCCATGGCGTGGGATGGACGGAGACAAGAACCCGGGTTTTTCCAAAAACCCGGGTTCTCACGCGGTGGCCATCTTGTCACCCCTATCCCGCCTGCGAGGGTGCCGCACACGAGCTGGAACAATCCCCCTCCCTCCGGCGTTTCAAACAGGATGTGGGTGAAACGAAAAATGACCCACCGACCGAAACGCCATGAACCGACCATTCACCAACCGAACGCCTCATGGAGTGCGGCCCCTGGCGGCCGGCCTCTGGGCCATGCTCCTGATCCTGGCCATGGCCTGGCCGGCATTGGCCGCGCCTGTGACCCAGGCCACCCAACCCCTTCCCGCCAAAGACAGCGCCATTCAACCGGTGGACGTGGTCGTGCTGCTGGACGATTCGGGCAGCATGGACACCTGCTGGCCCTGGCCCCAGGGCGGCCCGCCCTTCCGGCCGCCCTGTCGCGCGCCCAGCTTTAACCAGCCCAGCGACCCGGCCGCACTGCGCTACAGCGCGGCCCGACTCCTGCTTCAGTTGGCCGACGACGACGACCGCATCGCGGTGATCCGCTTCGACAGCGGGGCCGCGGGCGTGGGCGAACTGGGCGTACTGCAACCCATCGGCGACGAGGCCAACCGCCGCCAACTCAGCGCCGCGCTCCAGCCGCCCACCAGCTACGCCGGCCGGGGCTACACCCGCTTCGACCTGGCCCTGGACGAGGCCGTGCGCGTGCTGGAAGCCGGACGCCAGCCGGGGCGTAGCCAGTACGTGCTCCTCCTCAGCGACGGCGAGCCCAGCCAGCCCGAGGGCGTGGGCAGCCAGCGTCCCCGGGTCCAGGAGCAGATCGGAATCCTGGAAGAAAACGAAACCCTGATCTTTCCCGTCACCCTCTGCAACCCCTCCAGCGGCTGTGCAGGCGACTTCCTGCGCGAGGAGTTCGCGGCCTACGGCGTGCGCGAGGCCGCCACAGCCGCGGACCTGTTGCAGATTTTCAGCCAGATCCTGGGGGACATGAAGCCCGATCGCTCCACCATCACAGGTGGTGGTGATGATGGCGGCGATGGACTCCGGGTGAACATCCGCGACGCCCACGGCGCGCAGCAACTGGCCTTCGTCACCGCCAAGGGTGACCTGCTCAGCGTGGAGCGGGACGGCCAGCCCACCCTGGCTCGCGCGGCATTAGACGATCCCAACGTGAGCGTGGCCATCGTGGACCAGGAGCAGTTGGCTTCCGGCCAGTGGAAGGCCGTGACCGGCGACGGGGCCGGCTTCGTGGTCGCGCAGGCCGAGAGCTACCCGCAGCTGATCAACCCGCCGCCCAGCGTGGCCGAAAGTCCGGCCTCGGTGCGCTATTATCCCGCGGGCAAGCCGCCCCTGCTCATCGCCCAGGGTCACGGACCGGGGGCTGACGAGACCATCTACTACAACGGAGACGTGGCCCTGGAACCCTTCGGCAACGGCGTCCACGCGTTGGCCCTGACCGAGGAGCCGGGCCCCATCACCCTGCAATTGGGCGACGACCAGGCTCCCCTTCAACTCATCCGCTCCTTCCAGTTGGAAGCCCGGGAGGACCTGCCCCGCCTTCAGATTTTTTCGCCTACGCCGGGCGACCCTGGCCTGCTGGAGGATGGCCGCCAGCGCTTGCAGGTGGGCTTCGGTGGCGGTCAGGCGGTGAGCGGACTGGCCGCCACCGTCTATGTCACCGACGAGACCGATGATCCCCAGGGCGGGGGCCAGTTGGTCTACCAGGCCGAGATGACCTGCGACGACCACCTGTGCACCGACGAGCGTTTCCGGCCCACCGACGGCCGCGACTACAAGATCACCTACGTGCTGGCGGGCGAGGTGGACGGCGCGCGCTTCAGCGACTGGGGGCAGGCCCTCAGCGAGCTGGCCCCGGCCGTCTACCTGCGCGGCCTGCCCGCGCAGCTGGACCTGAGCCAGATGCCGCCCGACGGCTGGCCCATCGAACTGGCCGCGGGGACTACCGAACCCATCGGCGATCTCAAGGCCAGTATCACGCTGAACCGTATCGACGACCAGGACCCCGCGATCAGCGAGCCGGTGAGCGGCGTCACCCTGGACTTCCTGGAGGACGTGCCCGAGGAGGGCGCGCTTCAGACCGCGCTCAAGGTCGCGGGGCTGGCCAGCCTGCGCCCCGGCAACTATGTGGGAACCATCGAACTCCAGGCCACCAACCCCAGCGGCCTGCCCATGGACGTGGCCATCCGTCCCGCGTCCGAGATCCCGGTGACGCTGACCGTGCCCCGCCCCCAGGCCACCCTGCTCAGCCAGACGGCGTACTTTGGCAGCGCGCTCTTCGACACCTCACCCAACTTCCGCCTGGATCAAGATATCATGGTCCCGGTGGAGTTCAGCGGCGAGCCCTTCCCCGTGGACGCGACCCTGGCCGGCAGCAGTTGCCCCGGCCTGAGCGTGGAGGCCGGCGAGGTCCGCCGGGAGGGCGGTCGCCTGGTCCTGCCCCTGCACCTGACCAGTGCGGGGCCCGTCCAGCCCGCGACCTGCACCGGGACCATCGCGCTCAGCGGTCCCGACAGCGATCACGACGTGACGCCTCAGGCCATTGATTGGCGCAGCCGGGTGAACGCGGTGGAGTGGTCGCTGGTCAACGGCGCGCTCAACCTGGGCGATCTCCAGGACGCGGGTCAGGAGGCCGCGGGCGAGCTGCTCATCCGCTTCAACGGCAAGACGCCCTTCATCCTGGAGATGACCGACGTCAGCGTCAGCGGCGAGAGCGGCGACGGTCCCCTGACCCTCACCGGCGAGGACCTGGAGATGCCGCCGGTGGAGGTCAACGGTCCGCCGGACGAAAACGGCGTCTATCGGGTCCCCGTGGCCCTGGTCGCGCGGCGGGACATCCCCTTCGACCCGTTGCGGGGCAGCTACTACAGCGGCGACCTGGCCCTGCGGGTGGTGGGCCTGGACCCGGTGGAGCGGCTGGGCGTGGCCTTCCGCAGCCCCAACTTCGTTCAGCGCTATATTGCGCCTATCGTGGTTCCGGTGTACAGTTTGCCCTGGGCGCTACTCACCGTGCCGCTGACCCTGCTGCTGGTGTTGATCGCCATGGCCCGTTTCCGGGGGCGCCACTTCGACGAGGACGAAATCGAAGAGGCGGTCATGGCCGCGACCGTGCAGATGGCCGCCAACCAGCCGCCGGAGCCGTCCGTGATCGGGGGCGATGTGGGCTTTGCGCCGGCCAACCCGGGCGCGGCCGACGCGGCCTGGGGCCAGTCTGAATGGGGCGCGCCCTGGGGCGATGACGCACCGGACCCGGGCGCAGCCTCCGCCCCGCCGGCCAGCGCCCGGCCCGATGACGATCCGTGGAGTTCCAGTTGGTAATGGGATCTGGATAGACCGCGGATTGGGCTGATTGAGCGGATCAAAACGGATCTTTTAAAAAATCCGGCTGTTTCCGCCCAATCCGCCCAATCCGCGGTCCATAGCTTTTTTGAGATGACGATATGACTTCTGACAAGCAATCAGCCCGGTTCGAAAAGCCGACCATCTATCCCACCATGGTGGTGGGGGTGGGGGGCATGGGCACCAACACCGTGCGCGCGGTGAAACGACGCTTCCGCAACGTGTGGGGCGGCGATCAACTGCCGGGCATGATCCAGCTCATGGCCCTGGACACTGAACCCCTGGTCAACCGGCTGGACCAGGAGCCCCTCTTCGCGGACGAGTTCGCGTACATGGGCAAATTCGACGCCACGCGCCTGATCGCCAACCTGGACCAGCACCCGGAGATCGCGCGCTGGTGGAACTACCCCTCCATTCCCCTGGGCTACATCCATAACGGGGCCAAGCAACTCCGCCCCATCGGCCGGCTATCCTTCTTCCGCAACTACGTGACCTTCAAGCAGTTGCTGGAGACCAAGCTGGCCAGCCTGGACAAAATCCGGGACATGGAGACGGCCCAGAACCGAGGCTTTCCCGTGGTGGGCAACTACCAGCTCATCTACGTGGTCAGCAGTCTCTGCGGCGGCACGGGCGCGGGCATGTTCCTGGACACGGTCCACCGCATCCGCGCCCAGGTGCGCAACAACGCCCGCATTGTCGGCATCTTCTTCCTGCCCGACGTGCTGGAGCCGGAGATCTCCAGCGACCTGCAACGCCGCCGCATCCGGGCCAATGCCTACGCCGCGCTCAAGGAACTGAACTACTTCCAGGAGACCCAGGAGTTCAAGGCCCTCTACCCCTCCGAACAGCGTGAGCTGCCGGACACGCCCTACGCGCCCTTCGACTTCATCTTCCTGGTGGGGCGCACCAACCGGGATGGCCGCAGCCTGGCCCGCAAGTCCGACGCCGAGCAGATGGCCGCGCACCTGATCCAGCTCACGGCCATCAGCCACCTGAGCAGCGAGATCCTGGGGCTGGAGGTCAACGTGGTGCGGGAGCGCATGTACGACCTGACCGGCGCGGCCGGCGAGGTGACGGCCGCCAATCCCATCCACGCCCAGCGCCTGGCCGACGGTGAGGACCATACCCGGGGCCATTTCCTGGTCTACAGCGGTTTCGCGACCTCGGCCCTGGTCGCGCCCCATGAGTCGCTGGTGGCGTTCTGGCAGCGGGCTTTCACCGCGGATCTGGCCCGCCGTTTCGCGGCCGGTCCCTCACTGACCGACCCGCGCGGCCCCATGCCGGAAGCCGACCGCCAGCGCATCAACGGCCTGTGGCAGGGGCTGTTGGCCCAACTGGTCACCCGCTACGCGGCCCTGGACAACGATCGGCTGGAGGCCATCCAGGACGAAATCCAGGAGCAGACCGGGGCCTGGCTCAGCTTCTGGGAGCCAGTGCAGCGAGCGATGGAACAGGCCCTGGCAGACACCGGCATCCGCGGCGCGCTGGCCCTCTGCGATCTGTTGGGGCCGTCCAACCGGGCCACCGCGCCGGCCTATTCCCTGCCCCGCCAGCGGCTCTTCCTGGTCAACAGTAAGCCCGTCACCGAGGAGGAGCGCCAACGCTGGCGCAAGATCCTGGCCCAGGAAGGCGGTTTCGCGGAACAGGCCCGCCAGATCGGCAGCGGTTTCAGCGATCTGCTGATGACAGCCTTCAACCCCCGCCGGGCTAATGAGCAAACACGTGACCGGGCCGGCCGGCGAGCTCGCGCTCGCCTCTACCAGCGGCGAGACGCATTGGAGCGGGCGCTGGTGGATCAACTGGGCAAGCAGGCGGCCATCCTGCGGGAGGCGCTACGGGTCCAGGTCAACGCCTGCGCCATGGCCCTGGCTCGCGCCAACCAGGAAGCCGGCCGGCTGGCGGATCGCATCGACCCGCGCACGCCCGACGGCTATCCCAGCACCAGCACCTATTATGAGCTGGAGACGGGCGCGGTGGGTCGGGACTATCTGCCCCACTTCTACCGCCGGGCCGGCGCGGCCGTCACCGCAGCCGACTGGCAGGAGGCGCTCACGCCCCTCTTCACCCAGGTGGTGCAGACCGGTAGCGCCATGGACGGCGATCAGCTCTACAGCCGGCTGAGCGCGGCCGTGTCCGCCAACGAGCCCTTGCTGGATCGGGTGAAGGCCACCATCGACATCAATCATATCATCTCCATCCAGCATGGCCAGGAGGTGAAGCGGGCCAGACAGCGGCCTGACAACCGCATCCACCAGTGGCTGGACCGGCTCAACCCCTACGTGCGCTGGGACGCGGACCGCTACAGCTTCCACGAGACCAACCTGGAGCACATCCGGCTGGCGGCCGCGCCCACCAACCGGGAGGATGACAAGAACCTGGTCGCGGCCACCATCGGCCACGAGGACTTCAAGTGGACGCCCACGGGCGATCACACACGCATGGACGCGGTCTGGATCGTCCACGGCCTGCCCGTCACCCTGCTGGAGCGGCTGGACGAATTCCGCGCCCAGTACGACAACAGCCTGGACTTTCCCATCCGCCAGGAATTCCACCTCAACCCGGCCTGGACCGACCTGCCGGAGATCACGCCGGACGCCAGCGGGCTGGTGGATTCAATTTTCGCCGGAAAGAGCGTGAGGGAGTGAGGGGATGACAAGATGACAGGGTGACAGGATGACCGGGTGACGCATCACGCTTCCTGCATCACCTTGTTACCCCCTCATCCTGTCACCCCCTCATCCTGCCATCTTGTCAAAAAAGATGCTCATCAACTACACCCAAAGCCGGGCCGCGATCCTCTGCTTCGGAGGCTGGGGATTGCAGGTTCTCCTTCATCTGCATCCGCGATTGCAGGCCGCCCAGGAACAGCGGGCGGCATTGGGCGCGGTCGGCCCGGACCTGGAGAACGTGACCAGCTTTGGCTCGCTGACGCCCCGCCCCCTCCCGGAGCAGGACCAGGCGCGCTTCGATCTCTTCCGCCCCCGGCCCGGCCTGGCGCTGACGCCCGACTTCATCGCCCGCACCCTGGCCGGCCTGCCCCGCGGCGGCAACCACACCGGCCTTCTGACGGCCAGCGAACGCCGGGCCGTCGCGCTCCTGGACGCGAGCCGGGCGCAGCTTCAGCGGCTGGAGGATGGCGCCGGCCCCTTCAGCGTGGCCACGTCCCGGCCCGGCGAGTTCGAGCGCATCACCCGGCGACGCATGTTCCAGGCCGCCGCGGCCAACGCCGATCGGGTGGCCCGCCTGCTGGAGATCAATCTGCTGGACCCCATCCGCCAGGACAACCTGGACCCGGACGATCCCTTCGTCCAGACCACGCTCTACGTGGTGGCTCCTCTCTTCGAACCCCTGGCCTCGGCCCTGATCTGGCCCCTGGTAAGCCAATTGATGGAGCGGGTGGGCCGCAGCCACATCTCCCAAGTGGTGGCGCTGCTGGCCACGGGCAGCTACGCCGCGGACCTGAGCCGTCCCCTGGAGGATGGCGCGGCCTACGCCGCGCTGCGGGAGCTGGAAGCCCTGGCCGGGGTGAGGGGCCAGCCGGATCCCGCGACCCGGGCCGCGCTGCGCCGTCTGCTGCGGGAAGTCAACTCGCCCCTGACCGACCAGGTGGGCGCGCCCGTTTTCGACGCGGTCTATCTGCTCGACCGGGAGAAGAACAACCAGGGGCTGGCCGATGACAGCCAGGAACTGGCCGTGCTGGCTGGCAACGCGCTGGAGTCGTTTGTCGTGGCCGGCGGCGATCTCTATCTCCAGGAGCAGCTTGGCGTGGGCCTCCACCACGGCGAGCAGCGGCCCTACAGCCTCCTGGGCGCGGCCACGGACTATGTGCCGGTGGCCCAGGTGCTGCACGCGGTCAACCGACAGGAGGAGAGCCGGCTGGTGCGGGAATGGGTGCTCCACGCCACGCCGGACGAGGCCGATACGGCCAATCCCCTGCTGCGGGCCATCAGCAAGGCGGGGAGCAAGAAGCCGCCGCCCACCCTGCACGACCTGGGGCTGGAGCAGCCGACCGCGCTCATGCAACTGGCCCGGCGGCTGCCCGATCTGTTCACCGATCCCCAACCCCAAACTCTGGACGATCTGGGCGTCAGCCGGCGCTTTCTGCTGCCGGATTCGGTCGCAACCCAGCTACGTCGCCTGTCCGCTGAGGAATGGCCAACCGCGTTCGACGCCCACCTGACCGGCATCTCCGACTATCTCAAGCTGGCCGTGGGGCCTGGGGCGGTGGACGAGAGCTGGGGGCTGCGCGCCGAGGAGTGGCGTCTCTCCAGCGGCGGCTGGGCAACGGACGAACGTATTTTTCCCGCGGTTCTCCACCGGGTGCACAATCACCTGGTGGCCCTGGTCAACGATTCACCCACCGGCCTGGCCCGGGCCCAGGATCAGGTCCAACGCTGGCTGAGCGAGGCCGAGCAGGCCCGGCGGGATCTGCGCCTCCGCGCCACGCCCAGCCAGCGGAAGCTCGATCAGTTTCAACAAAGCCTGGCCCTGCGCGAGTGGGAGACGCGTTTTGCTGAGGCCGGTGTCAGAGGACCTTCCTTGTTGCGTGTGATTCTGAGTGCGATAGCGCTCACCGGGCTGGTGGCCCTCTTGGGCTATGGCTACCTGGTGTGGGTGGATCGACCCCTGGAGATGGCGCAGGATGGCTTGGCTCTGCTGGGGTTTGGGATCGGGGCGCTCGTCGCCCTCTTCATTGGCTATCGCCGCGCACAGGGACGCGTGGACCGTCTGCGCCAGCAGCGGCTGGAGCTGGCCCAGGCTGAGTTGACGGCCCAACTGCGGGCCGCGGCCAGCGACGGGCTGGTTCGCCTCTACGATCTGATGATCGGCGAGCTGGAACGCTGGCGGGACATGCTGGGCGAGGCCGCGGACGAGCTGCGCTCCCTGGCCACGCCGCCGGAGATGCCCTCGGCCACGCCACCCGGAACCCGTCCCATCCATCTCTACACGCCCCACCTGAACGAGCAACTATGGAAGCGCTGTCTGGCCTATCTGCGCGATCAGCAGGATGAGGCCGGTCTCTCCAGCGACGCCCGCCTGGATGACCTGTGGGGGCAGGCGACCTGGCGGCGGGAGGTGGAGCGTATCTTCGCCGGCGCGCCCGACCCGCGACGTCCGGCCAGCGACCGGGAGCGGGCCAAGACCCTGGCCGAACTGATCCGGCGCACGGTGCGCACATCGGTCGCACCCGTGAGCCTCGCCCGCTCCAGCCCCGCGCGCGCGGCCCTGATCCGCACCCTGTCCAAAGAGTTCAACATTGAGCGCATGTTGTGGCGCGGGCGGGAGGAGGCGGAAGAGTTGGAGCGGCAGTTGAAGGCGTTGCAGGCTGAGCGAGGGCGCGCGCCCCTGGAGGCCAATGTCCAGGCGTTTCCCCGCCGTCACTATGTAGAGAACGCGCGCAACCGGGCCAAACCCACGGCCAACTATGACGTCTCTGACCGGCTGGCCGTCTACGGCGTCAACATTGACTATGTGGCTGCATCCGGCCAGGCGGACAGCGATCTGACGCGCACCCTGCTGGACGAATACAACTTCACCCTGTTGCCCACCCAGGACCCCTTCAGCATCACCTTCGTGCGCACGGTCCACGGGCTGGGTCTGGACGACCTGGACCGCATCCGGCGCTACCGGTCCGAACTGCGTCATCTGGGCGCGGCGGAAAAGCGCGCGATGGAGTTGATCGATGAGACGCATGACTCGATCTATGGTTGATAGGGGTTGGTGAGAACAGAAATTGAAGATTAAAGATTAAAGATTGGGTGTTGAGGGTTGGCGGCGTTCTCCGGTCCCTCTTCAACCTCCAATCTCTTTAGTCTCCCAATCTCCCTATAGCCCCCTACCCCACGTCCAACAGATCGTCGTGGTGCGCGCTGCGCACCAGCAACACCGACCCCATCTTGGCCATGAGCTGATCGACGCGCTGCGCGTATTCAGCGTCGTGCAGGTGGTCGGGGATGCGCAACCCCAGCAGCGACAGGTCCGTCTCCTGGCTCCAGGCTTCAAGGATGTCCTCGATGGGCTGATCGCTTCCCTCACGCACGATGACGACGGGTTCGGCCACCACCCGCACTTCCTCCAGCGTGGCCTCCATGTGAGCCAGAGTCTGAGCCTTACCTTCCTCGTGATCGATGATGCGCAGCAGACGGAGCCGGGAGCCGGACCAGCCCCGGTGGCGGCTGATGAGATGGGCGATCAGCAGCATCAGATCGGCATTACCCCCGCGGCCGCCCCACCAGACGTCGATGGTCTGTCGCCGGCCGAACCCGCGCCGGGGATCGTATCGTAACAGGAGCGTGGACTTGTTCAGGGACGACAGACTGTGCATCAGATCGATCTGGGCGATGCGCCCCTCCTGAGTTCCGCTCCAGCCGAAGAGGACGGCGTTTGGCTCCAGCCCGCCGATGCCATGGGATTGGACGATGGTCAGGACGCCATCGGCGAAGCTGGGGGCGATGTCCGCCTCGGCGAAGGCCATCATCCCGCGGCCCTGAATATAGCTGCGGACGCGTTTGCGCGCGGTCTCGCGCAGGTTGCGGCTGGCAAGCTGCTCTACATCGCCGATCAGGAGTTGGATGAAGGTGACGATGCCCTTGCCCCGGCTCATCCAGTCCGCCACCTGGACCAACTGCTCCCGGTTGTGGGGCTGGCCGGTGAAGACCAGAATGTTGGGACGCCAATTCTTGCTGGTCAACTGCTGGCCCTCCAGGTTCAGCAGCGCGTAGCGGGCCAGGGTGAACCAGACGCCGCTGCGCACATCGCCCCAGGTGTGGGTCAAGGCCCGGCGCTCCAGATAGAAGAAGATGCCATAGCTGATGACGATGGCGACGATGGTGGCCGCTGGGCTGATCAGGAACATGGCCCCGTAGCAGCCCAGTGCGCCCAGCATGGACAGGCTCCAGTGGATGTCAAAACGGGGCCGGTAGGAGGGGTTGCCCACCCATTTCTCCACGCCCGCGGCCAGGTTGGTCATGCCATAGGTGTTGAGGAAGAACATGGTGATGACCGGGGCGACGAAATTTAGGTCGCCCAGCCAGACCACGGTGAGCGCAATGGCGGCGGTGACGAGCACGGCCATGCGCGGCTCGGTGCGGCTACCCAACTGTGCGCTGAGCACTCGGGGCGCCACCCGGTCATAGGCCAGGGCCTGGAGAACCCGGGGCGCGGCGATCACGCTGCCCAGGGCCGAGGAGAGGGTGGCCGCCCAGACGCCGATCAGGATCAGCAGCGGCCAGCGCGCGATCTCGTGCATGATCAGATTGTTGTTGATCAATTCCTGGGGCGAAGCGTGGACAGCCAGCCAGATTACCACGCCGATGTAGATGACCGCGGTGACGAAGATCGACGCCAGCGTGCCCCGGGGGATGCTGCGGGCCGGATCCTTCAGATCGCCGGACATGCTCGCGCCCACGGTGATGCCTGTCACCGCGGGGAAGAAGATGGCGAAGACGGTCCAAAAATTTTCGCCTGACGTAAAATTGGGCGTCAACACAGGTGACTGAACCCATCCCCAGCCGCCGGCAAAGAAAGAAAGCAACGCCAGCACCAGGGCTGCCAGCACGATGTATTGGATGCGCAGGGCGAAATCCGCGCCCATGTAGGCGATGACGCCGAAGAGCAGAACGATGACCGTGGAAATGAGGCGTGCGTCCATGGCATGGAAAAAGGGGACGGACTGCAACGCCTCGGTGAAGCCGATAATATAAAACGCCACCGAGATGGCCTGGGAGAGAAAGAGGGGAATGCCGATGGCCCCGCCGATTTCCAGCCCCAGAGAGCGGGAGATGAGGTAGTAGTTGCCGCCCGTTTTGACGTGCATGCTGGTGGCGATGGCTGAGATGGAGAGGCCGGTGAGCAGGGTGATGACATTGGCGATGAGCACGATGATCAGCGCGCCGGTCAGCCCGGCTTGCCCCCACCACCCACCCGGTGCGCAGGAAGAGGATGAGGCCGAGGATGGTCAGCACATTGGGCGTGAAGACGCCGGCGAACGTGCCGAACCGGCCTTTGGCGTTGGCGTCAGGCGTCGCTGTCTGCGTCGTCATAAGCGTGCGTCATCCTCCCTTACGGGCCAATAGAACGCGGATTTGGCGGATTGAGCGGATCTGCACGGATTTTTTCTGAAAAAATCCGTGTAGATCCGCTTCGATCAGTGAGAATCCGCGTTCCCCTTGTCGCCGTCTACGGACTATTTTGGTAGCGGCGCACGTTTTCCAGGTGCTCGTCATAGGTGCGGGCGAAGACGTGCGCGCCGCTCTTATCTGGCAGGGCGACGAAGTAGAGATAGTCGTGCTCCGCCGGTTCGAGCACGGCGCGGATGCTCTCCAGCCCGGGGCTGGCGATGGGACCCGGCGGCAACCCCGGATAGAGATAGGTGTTATAGGGGCTGTCGACCGCGCTGTATTCCTCCAGGTAAACCGGCGTCTTCCACCACTGCCCGCTTTCGGGCTGATAGCCCATGGCGTACTGCACCGTGGGGTCGGCTTCCAACTTCATGCCGTTGGCCAGGCGGTTTAGATAGACGCCGGCGATGGCCGCGCGCTCTCCGGGGACCACGGCCTCCCGCTCCACGATGCTGGCCAGGGTGAGCACGGTGTGCAGATCGAATTCC
>JAJRVT010000354.1 GCA_024277175.1 Chloroflexota bacterium
ACCGATTCTAATGGAATTCGTATTTGCGTCCATACCTCAAGGCATTGATAACATCCTGATACACGCAAAATACAGAGACAGTATATCACCTTCTCGCTTCGTTGTCACACCAAGCGCAAAAGATTATGCGAAATGACGTTAAGCAATTCGTACACACATTTATTTCGTATATCAATCGAAACGACCAAGACAATCAATCCTTTCATCAAACGCTGGTTCGCTTCGGAAAGCCCCGTCCGCACCGCCGCCCGTGAACAGTCAACACCCAAGTTATCAGGCCCTCCCCATTTATGCTATCATAGACGCCAGTAATGAAAAACGCCCACTATTGAATAGAAGGTGTCGCCATGCCCCTCAGCCCTGCGTCATTTGGCAACAACAACGATGAACTGTACGAAACAGAAACCCTGGAATTCCCCGGCGTAACGGCCAACCAGGCCAAGACCTATCTGAAACGATTGGGGGGCGGCGCAGATGAAACAGGCCGCTTGCTGGAAGGCATCGGCTGGAAAGCGCACATCGCCCCCATGGACGGCGGCGTCTCCGTGACCTTCGAGGCCCACGACGAACTGCTGGACGATCTCATCCGCCGCTTCGAAGAATGGACGTGGAAGTAGCAAGTGGCAGGCGGCAAGGGGCAAGTGCAGGCCCGGCTTGCTCAGCACTTGCAACTTGCAACCTGCCCCCTGCCACCCACAGGACAACCCACCATGAGCCATGAACAACACACCGCCACCGTACGCGTGGGCAGCAACATCGCCTTCATCAAATACTGGGGCGTGGCCGACGCCCGCATCAACCTGCCCCTGAACAACTCCATCAGCATGACGCTGGCCGAGGCCCACACCACCACCACCGTTACTTGGGACGCCAGCGGTCAACAGCAGACGGACGAGATCACCCTGGACGGCCGGCGGCTGGACGCTAATGCAGCCCAACGCCTGGTCGCGCACCTGGACCGGCTGCGCGCGCTCGCCGGCGTAGACTATCGGGCCACGGTGGTCTCCAAGAACAACTTCCCTATGGCCTCCGGCATCGCCTCCTCGGCCTCCGGCTTCGCGGCCCTGACCGTGGCCGGCTGTCGGGCCCTGGGGCTGGACCTGGACGCCACCCGCCTCTCGGCCATGGCCCGCCGGGGCAGCGGATCGGCCAGCCGCAGTCTCTTCGGCGGCTTCGTGGAGTGGGAGAAGGGGATCGACGACGCCACCAGCGTGGCCCGCCAACTCTACACCGAGGAGCACTGGGCCCTCTACGACGTGGTGGCCGTGGTCAGCCGCGCGGCCAAGCACGTGAGCAGCGCCAGCGGCCACACCCTGGCCGCGACCAGCCCCCTCAACGGCTGCCGCATCGCCAGCCTGGACGCGGCCCTGCGCGAGGTGCGCCAGGCCATCACCCTGCGCGACATCTCCCAGCTCGGCCCCGTCATCGAGCAGGACGCGCTGGCCATGCACGGCGTCATGATGACCAGCCACCCCAGCCTGCTCTACTGGCAGCCGGAGACCCTGGCCATCATGCAGGCCGCGCGCGCCTGGCGTGAGCAGGACGGCCTGGCCGCCTACTTCACCATCGACGCCGGACCCAACGTGCATCTCATCTGTGAACAGGAATCAGTGGACGCGCTCGTGGAACGGCTGGACACGCTGCCCGGTGTGCAGCGGATTATTGTTAGTCCGCCTGGGCCAGGGCCGCAGGGGATTGAAAATTGAAAATTGAAGATTGAGAGTTTGACGCTCTTCCCTGGAACGCCAATCTCCAATCTCTCCAATCTCCTCAATCCTCCTCACACGACGGCGGCTCCCAGTCCGGATGCTGGCGCTTCCACTCGTCCACCGCCGCCTCCATCTTCGCCACCGCCTCCCGCCAAGCCGCTTCCGGGTCCCGGTCGGTGAGCGCGATCGCCTGGAGCATGGCGTCGATGACGCCCGGCGGTTCGAAGACGGCCTCGGCCCAGGGCGGCGGCGTCTCAGAAGGGGCGAAACGCCCGTCGCGGATGACGCCCATGTTCATGGCCGGGTGGCTGGCATAGGGCGCCCACTGATAGAAGGAGGCCACCCAATCCCGGCGCTCCTCGATGTAGGGTGACTGGTAGTCCAGGCTCGCCTGCTGGACCGAGCGCAGGGGTGGGATCATATGGCCGGGCACGGTCATGTCGAAGCGCAGCAGCCGGTCGCCGCTCAACAGCCAACCCAGGAACTCCTTGGCCTCGTCCTGATGCTCTGCGCCGGCCGCGATGGCCAGCCTGCTCCACACGCCCAGGGTCACCTGCTCCGGTCCCCAGGGCGGGAAGATTACGGTTACGTCATCGACCAGTTCCGGGGCCTCCTCGGCCAGGTTGACGCCCAGCCGGCCGCCGTACATGGACATGGCCACCCGTCCCTGGATGAAGGCGTCGATCTGCTCCCGATAGCCCCAGGTGGTGAAGCCGGGCGGGGCGTAGCGGGTCAACTCCGCCCAGCGTTTGACGGCTTCCAGCGCTTCGGGGCTGCCAAAGACCACCTCCCCATCACAACTGAAGTAGTCGCCGCCGTTCTGCCACAGGAAGGTGGAGAAGTAGTTGACTGTGGCGATGTTCTGCCCTCCGGGCAGCGCGATGCCGTAGACGTCGCCGGCGGTCAACGCCTCGGCCGCGGCCAGGACCTCCTGGTAGGTGGTGGGCAGGGGCAGTCCCGCGGCCTCGAACAGATCCGTACGCACCCACAGCCCATAGACGCTGGCCGAATAGGGCAGGGCATAGACATGGCCGTTGTGGACGAAGAGACTGCCGGGCGTATAGTCATCCAGGCCGATGTCCGCGGCCACGTCGTCCAGGGGAAGTAGATAGCCGGCCTCGGCCCAGTTGGTCATCAGCACCGGCTCGATCTCGAAGACGCCCAGGTCGATGCCCGAGGCCAGCGCGGTCAACAGACGCCGTTCCCGATGGGTGGGCGACGCCAGGACGATGTCGATGTCGATGTCGGGGTGATCGATCTGGTATTCGGCGATGAGGTCCTGGAGGAGTGCGATCTGCTGGGGGTCGGCTTCGGTGGTGAAGAAACGCAACACGATGGGACCCTGATCGTCGTGGACGACCGGGGTGGCCGCGGGCGTAGCGGTCGCGGTGGGCGCGGGCGCGGGCGCGGCGGAGCGGGCGCGGCCGCCGCAGCCGCCCAGGAAAAGCGCGATCAGCAACAGGAGCGCTGTCCATCCCAGGCGAGCGATGACGTACTGTTGAAATGTCCGAATCAAGCTGTGATGCATCGCATCTCCCACACGCGAACAAGCCGCTGCAAAGTAGGCGTTTAGCCTACCTGAGCGGCCTGTAAATGGCAAATCGATTCGACCCCCGCCCCCTATTCCACGTTGGCGTCATCGTCGGTGGGAACCGTAACCCCCTCGGGCGTGACCCGGTGGAGAATCAACGGCAGGAAGAGGCTGGCGATGGCTAGCACCCAGAGCCCGATGGCGATGGGACTGGACCAGAGCACCGTCCAGTCGCCGTTGCTGATGGAAAGGGCGCGCCGTAGGTTGTTCTCCATCAGCGGCCCCAGCACCAGACCCAAAATGACCGACGCCAGGGGGAAGCCGTTGATGCGCATCAGAAAGCCAAGCACGCCAAAGCCCGCCATGAGCAGGATATCGAAGGGGCTGTTGTTGACCGCATAGACGGCCACAAAGCTGATGGCGACCACGGCCGGCATGAGGAACCAGCGCGGCACCCGCAGGATGCGCACGAACATGCCCACCAACGGCAGGTTCAGGATCAGCAGCAGGATATTGCCGATATACATGGAGGCCACCAGGCTCCAGAAGAGGGTGGGGTTGTTATGGATGAAAAGGGGGCCAGGAATGATGTTCATGCCCAACAACGCGCCCAGCATGACCGCTGTGGTCTCGCTGCCGGGCACACCCAGGGTGAGCAGGGGGATCATGGCGCCGTTGGCCGCGGCGTTGTTGGCTGACTCAGGCGAGGCTACACCTCGGATATCGCCCTTGCCGAAAGTCCCCTCCCGGTCGATGAGCCGTTTTTCAGTGGTGTAGGCCACGAAGGAGGCGATGGTGCCCCCTGCGCCCGGCAACACGCCTACGAAGAAACCGATCAGCGAGCCGCGCACCATGGTCCAAAATGAATTCCAGAAATCCCGCAACGTGATCATGACCCGCCCCAGCTCGGTGGAGAGCTTGTGCACCGAACCGATCTCCCGGGAGAGACGCAGGATTTCGTTGATGGCGAAGAAGCCGATGACCACCACCACGAAGTCGAGACCGTCCAGCAGTTTGAGCTGGCCGAAGGTGTAGCGATCCACGGCGCTGATAGGATCCAGTCCCACCGTAGCCAGCATAAGCCCGATGATGGTTGCGATCAATCCCTTGAAGAGGTTAGAGCCAGAGAGGCTCGACAGGGTGGAAAAAGCGAAAATCATGAGAGCGAAATATTCAGCGGGACCGAAACGGATGGCCCACTGGGCCAGCAGCGGCGCGAAGAGCATGAGTGCGATGACAGAGACGGTGCCGCCAAAGAAGGAGGCGATGGCCGACATGGCCAGGGCCGGCCCCGCCTGGCCCTTGAGGGTCATGGCGTGGCCCTCCAACGCGGTCACCACCGCGGCCGAGGTGCCGGGCACATTGAGCAGGATGGCGCTGATGGAGTTACCGTACTGGGAGCCGTAGTAAATGCCGGCGAACATGATCAGCACCGATTCGGGCGGGAGATGCAAGGCGTAGGTCAGCGGGATCAGCACCACGATACCGTTCACCGGGCCGATGCCGGGCAACATACCCACGGCCGTGCCGATGAACACGCCGAACAACGCCATCATCAGATTGAAAGGCTGGAGGGCGACGGCAAAACCGCTGCCCAGGTAACCGATGACGTCCATGTTATCCAAGTCCAATCATTTTCATAAGCTGGCCGGCGGGCAAGCTCAGATCCAAAGCGATCTCGAACAGGCCATAGAGGGCAAGCGTAAACACGAACGAAGAAATGATGGCCGGCCACAGAGGACCGCGGAAGATGAGAGACAACGCGATCATCTCCAGGGTGGTGGCGACGATAAAGCCCAGGGGATTCATCAGGTAGGCGTAGCCGATAAACGTCAGGGTGATGAGAACAATACGCACCCATTCATCTGTGCTGGGCCACTCCGGATCCGGGTCCGGTTTGAAGATCAGATAAAAGCTCAACAGCCCCATGAGCGTCGCCAAAAAAAGGGGGAAGAACTTGGGACCGATGGGATCGGTAAGCAACGTCGTGCGCAGGTGCAGGGCCGTATAGCCGTACCAGATGGCGAACAGGAGCAACAGTACGCCGATGATTCGATCGCTACGTCGGTTCATGGAATCCATCCTGATATGTCGAACAGATGAATAGAACGCGGATTTGACGGATTGGGCGGATTTTCATGAATTTTTTTCAAAATCCGGCTTTTTCCGCCCAATCCGTCAAATCCGCGTTCTATAGCAGTTACTGAAGCAGACCCAGGTCCTTGCTGAGCTGGCGGAAGTCAGCGATCTGGCTCTTAACAAATTCTTCGAAATCGGGGCCGGCCAGGAAGTACTCGTCCAGGCCGCCCTGCTGGCGAACCTCAGCCCACTCGGGTGACTCAGCCACTTCGCCCAGCGCGCCTGTCCAGAAATCGTAGGCCGCATCCGACATGCCGCCCGGTGCGTAGAAGCCGCGGAAGACCACCCATTGGGTGTCATAGCCCAACTCCTTGGCCGTGGGGATCTCGTCGAAGGGAGCCGACATGCGCTCGGGCGCCAGCGTGGCCAGCACGCGGATATCGCCTGAATCCAGGTGGCCGATGACCTCAGAGGCGTCGCCGGGGAAGACGTCGATGAAGCCGCCCAGCAGTGCGGTCAGGGCCTCGCCGCCGCCGTCAAAGGGTGTGTACTGGAGGGAGAGAGGATCGATGCCCGCGGCCTTGGCCAGCAACAGGACCTTCATATGATCCTGGCCGCCGATGGAGCTGCCGCCGCCGAAGTTGACCGACTGGGGGTCTTCCTTCAACGCCGCAATCAGATCGTCCAGGCTTTCATAAGGGGAGTCGGCCTTGACAGCGATGACGGCCATGTCCGCGCCGACCGCACCCAGCCAACGGACGTCATCCTCGGTGAACTCGCCATACTGGCCCTGGGCCAGACGGAGGGTGGTTGCGGGGCTGGCCGCCACCAACAGGTTGTCATCATCATTGCGTTGAGTGACCACGTTGGCGAAGGCCACTGCGCCGCCGCCGCCGGGCATATTCGTCACCTTGATCGCACCGTCCACCACGCCGATATCGCTCATCACCTGGCTCACCGAGCGACAGGTGAAGTCCCAGCCGCCGCCGGGGTTGGCCGGGGCGATACATTCCACATTATTGGGCGTGAACTCGGCCATGGGCGCTTCCTCGGCCGCGGCCTCCTGACCGCTTTCGGCCGCGACGGCCTGCCCCTGATCGGCAGCCGGTGCGGCCGCTGGCGCGGTGCAGGCGGCGAAGACCAACGCCAGGACCACCATTAGTGCAAAGAGTAGATGCGTCTTACGGATCATTCGGAAACCTCCATTTTGAATGGTAACGAGAAACTACGATTGACGTACGATTAACGATTGTGTCGCTGGGGCTGATGCAGACCATCGCCAAGAGACAAAGGAAATGACGGCTGCACCGATTATCCTATCCTAGCAGAACAATCTACGTCGAGGTAGACCCGATCGGGGGCGTCGCGCCCCCGCCGTTTGGCGGGAGGATGGGGTGGATATCCGCCTTTGTAGGTGCAGTTTGCAGCCGCACGATCTCGGGTCAGGCAATTGGCGCGGCTATCTGGCCAGTCCCATTCTCACCGTTTGGCGGGAGGGTGGGGTGGAGAAGGTTGTGCGGCTACAAGCCGCACCTGGTATCTTATAGATGAGGCAAGAAGAGGCCGAGCCGCACCTGAAGATGAATCGAACTTGCTTCGTAGATAGGTCCATCTTGCCTCATTTCACCAAACTGGATA
>JAJRVT010000355.1 GCA_024277175.1 Chloroflexota bacterium
CTGGCTGTTGCGCCTGGTCTGGGGACAACCGACCCTGGGGCTGGCGGCCCTCTTCCTGGGCGTGGCCGCGATCGGGGTCGGGTTCCGGGCTGCAGGGCGGCGTCATCCCCACACCGTTTACCGGCCCGCGCCGTGGACCGGGCGGGACTGGGCCGTGCTCGCGGGCGCGCTCCTGACCGCAGGGATCATGCTGCTGCCCCTGCCCGGCCTGGACCGTTCGTCCATCTATTACTACCCGTACCCGCGGCTGACCCTGCCCGGCTTCAACCCCTGGATCGCCGCCGCCACCTGGGGCCTGCTCATCCCGGCCGCGGTCTTGATGATCGAGGAAGTGGAGGGGAACGCGGATTTGGGCTGAGGGAAGCGGATGTTCACGGATTTTTTTCTGAAAAAAAATCCGTGAACATCCGCTTGAATCTGTGAGTATCCGCGTTCCAACAGTAGTCGCTGAACAAACACAAGCCATGATCGAATTCGAGAACGTCTCATTCACCTACGCCGGCGCGACGAAGCCGGCCCTGGACAATATCAGCCTCTGGATTCCCGAGGGCGAGTTTGCGCTGCTCATCGGGCCGTCGGGCGCGGGCAAGTCCACCCTGCTGCGCTGCGTCAACGGCCTGACGCCCCACTTCAGCGGCGGCCATCTGCGGGGGACCATCCGCGTGGCCGGACTGGATCCTGTGGCCGCGACGCCCGCGGCCATGAGTCGCCATGTGGGCTTCGTCTTCCAGGACCCGGAATCCCAGTTCGTCATGGACCGGGTGGAGGATGAGATCGCGTTCGCGCTGGAGAACGCGGCCATGCCGCCCCAGGAGATGCGGGTGCGGGTGGAGGAGACCCTGGACCTGCTGGACTTGGCCCCCCTGCGCGACCGGCCCCTGATCAACCTGTCCGGCGGCGAACGGCAGCGGGTGGCCATCGCGGCTGCACTGGCCTTCCGCCCCCAAATCCTGGTCCTGGACGAGCCCACCTCCCAGCTCGACCCCAAGTCGGCCGAAGACGTGCTCAACGCGCTGGCCCGGCTCAACGCCGATCTGGGGCTGACCATCCTTCTGGTGGAGCATCGGCTGGAGCGGGTGCTCTCCTTCGCCGACAGCCTGGTCTACCTGGACAGGGCGGGCGGCGCGTTGACGGGCGATCCGCGTGCGGTCCTTTCCCAGATCGACCTGGGACCGCCCCTGATCCAACTGGGCAAGGCCCTGGGCTGGGAGCCGCTGCCCTTCACCATCAAGGAGGGGCGGCGCTTCAGCCGGCGACAGGATGTGAAGAGAGAGGCCAGCAAGAGCGAAGCTAAGCCCCGGCAGCGTACGCCTGCGCCCGCCGAAGCCGGCCCGCCGCGCCTCTCCGCCACCGGCATTCACTTCGCCTACGGACGGGATCCTGTCCTGCGCGGGGTGGACCTGGCGGTGGCCCAGGGCGAGATGCTGGCGCTCATGGGGCGCAACGGATCGGGCAAGACGACCCTGCTCAAGAGTCTGGTGGGGCTGATTCGGCCAGCGCGCGGCCGGGTTCGGGTGGACGGCCAGGACGTCACCGGCCAGGATGTGGCCGACATGGCCCGGCGGGTGGGCTACCTGCCCCAGGACCCCAACAGCCTGCTCTTCGCGGAAACGGTGCTGGACGAGGTGATGATCACCCTGCGCAACCACGGGCTGCATCCGGATCAGACCGGGGAAGCGCCGCCTGTGGACCCGCGGGGCCTGCTGGCCCGCCTCCACCTGGCGGACAAGGCCAACGCCTATCCCCGGGACCTGAGCGTGGGCGAGCGGCAACGGGTGGCGCTGGCGGCCATCACCGTCACTAAGCCCAGTGCGCTCCTGCTGGACGAGCCGACCCGCGGGCTGGACTACGCGGCCAAAGAGGCGCTGGCCGAGCTGCTGCGGGGCTGGCGGGACGAAGGCATGGCTATCGTCGTCGTCACCCATGATGTGGAGCTGGCCGCGCTCCTGGCCGACCGGGTCGCGCTCATGAGCCAGGGCGAGATCATCGCCAGCGGTCCGCCGGCCCAAGTCATGGGCGCGTCGCCCCTCTTCGCACCCCAGGTCGCGCGGCTCTTCCCCGGCCGCGACTGGCTTACGGTGGAGGATGCGTTGGCGGAATTACTTTGACGCAGAGGCGCGGAGACGCAAAGGGACGCAAAGATTTTTCTGTTTTTCTCTGCGCTTCTCTGCGCCTTTGCGCCTCTGCGTCAAAGCATTTACCATTTTTCGGAGGAATTTATGCCAAGAATCACCAAGATTTACACCAAACGCGGGGACGCCGGCGAGACGTCCCTGGGCGGGGGACAGCGGACGCCCAAGGACAGCCTGCGCGTCCAGGTTTACGGGACAGTGGATGAACTGAACGCACACCTGGGCGTGGCCCTGGCTGGCGGCCTCAGTGAGCGCCTGACCCAGGTCCTGCCCCAGATCCAGAACCTGCTCTTCAACCTGGGATCGGACCTCTGCTTCCTGGAAGAGGACAAGGCCAAGTACGCCATGCCCCAGATCGAAGCCGCTCATGTGGAGGAACTGGAGACGCTGATCGACGAGTTGTCCGACGCGGTCGGTCCCCTGCGCAACTTCATCCTCCCCGGCGGATCCATGGGTGCGGCGCACCTGCACGTGGCCCGCACCGTCTGCCGCCGGGCCGAGCGGGAAGCCACCGCCCTGGCCCGCCAGGAGGGCGTCGGTCCCCACGTCATCCCCTACCTGAACCGTCTCTCCGACGCCCTCTTCGTCATGGCCCGCTATGAGAATCGCGTTCAGGGCGTGGAGGAGCCGTTGTGGAAAGCGTGAGGGGGTGAACGAACTCGCGACCGCCCTCGCCTTCCTGACCACGTTGCCTGCGCCGGCTGCGCCCTATGACCCGGCGCGGTTTGCGCGCGCGGGGCGTTGGTATCCGCTGGTGGGGCTGCTGATCGGCGGGCTGTTGCTGGCCGTGCATTGGCTGGCCGGCTTGCTCTTCCCGCCCCTGCTGACCGCGGCCCTGGTGGTGACAGCGTGGGTGGGGATCACAGGCGGCCTGCACCTGGATGGGCTGGCAGACTGCTGCGATGGACTCTTTGCGCCCGTGGACCCCGACCGGCGGCTGGCCATCATGCGCGACCCGCGGGCGGGCGCGTTCGCAGTCGTGGGCGTGGCCCTCTTTCTCATGCTAAAGGTCGCGGCCGTGGCCGCGCTGGCGACGCCGGTCTCCGGGCTGCTGCTGGCCCCGGTCTGGGCCAGGTGGACCCTGCTGCTGGCTGCGAAGCAACCGCGCGCGCGGCCACAGGGCATGGGTGCGGGTTTCGCCAGGGGCGTCACGCCCGGGGTGCTGGGCGTGGCCTTCACCATGGCGCTGGCCCCTTCGCTGGCCCTGCTCCTGCTCGGCGACTGGCGCGCGCCTATCGCCATCCTGGCCGCGCACGGGGCTACGCTGGCAGCTGTCCTGCTGGCCCGCGCCCGCCTGGGCGGCGTGACCGGCGACGTCTTCGGGCTGGTGGTGGAGATAAGCGAGTTGGCGGTGTTGCTGGTCTATGCCGCGGGATGAGGAATCAATTTTGACGCAGAGACGCGGAGGCGCAGAGGGACGCAGAGAAAAACAAAGATCTCCGCGCGCCCTTGCGCCTTTGCGCCTCTGCGTCGAATAATCACCATGCCTACGATCGACATCCGCACCCTCAACCTGCCCTTCCGCGTGGGGACCACGTCGTACATCATCCCCGCCGACCTGATCTTCAACGCCCGCTTTCTGGCCCCCCGCGTCCAGGATATGCAGTTGGTGCTCTTCGACCGGGATGACGGCCTCAGCAACCTACCTTCAGCGGACGAGGTGGAGACCCTGGCGGCCATCGGTCACGCCCGCGACCTGACCTACACCGTGCATCTGATCCGAGACCTGTTCCCCGATCAGGGAGACGGCGCGGCGAACCGCTCCTTGGTCGACGCCCGCCGCGTCATCGAACTGACCCGCCCCCTGGACCCGGTGGCCTATGTGCTGCATTTGGATGGGAAAGAGGCGCGCGCGCCGGACGCGCCGCTGACCGAGCTATCTAGGTGGCGGGATGGGGAGATACGCGCGCTGGCGCAGGTGGCGGACTGGGCCGGCGGGCCGGGCCGGCTGGCGGTGGAGAACCTGGAAGGCTATCCGCCCGACTTCGTGACGCCTGTGGTCGCCAAGGCCGGCGCGAGGCGCTGTGTGGACGTGGGTCACCTGTGGCTGGATGGGCGCGATCCCCTGCCGTGGCTGCGCGCCGCGCTGCCGCGCACGCGCACGATCCATCTCCACGGCGTGATGCAGCAGCCGGACGGCGACCGGCGGGATCACGTTTCTCTGGCTTATGTTCCCCCCGCGCGCCTGGACCCGGTGGTGGACCTGCTGCTAACGGGGCCCTTCACCGGCGTGCTGACGCTGGAGGTGTTCGAGCGTCCGGATTTCGAGTCATCCCTGGGGGCGTTGGCGGCGAGTATCGCGCGCTGCCGTGCGAGGGGGTGATGTAGAACGCGGATTTTTACTGAACCGCGAGATCACACCTTTTTACCCGCCACTGGCTCCTGGATGTTTTCCAGATCCACCAGGTTCCACTTCATGCCCTTATTGCGGTAGATGCGTTTCTTCAGGTTTGGATAATCGGCCACGTCGTGGTCGAGGCGCTGGCCAACGACGATGCACTTCAGCACCGAATCGCCCGTGTTCTTGAGCGCGTGGGATTCGCCGCCGGCGCGATAGCCGATGAAATCGCCGGCTTTCACCGGGTAGGTTGCGTCCCCGATGATGGCCGTGGCCTCGCCTTCCAGGATGTAGACGCACTCGTCCTCGTAGTAGTGGACATGCGCCTCGGTCGACTCATGGCCCGGCTGAACCTCGATGATGTGAAAACCCAACCCCGTCAAGCCGGTCAGATCGCCCAGGGATTTGTTCACCCGGCGGGCGTTTTGATTGAGAAAATGGGTTTTCTGAATTCCCTCGTATTCTTCGATTTCTTCCCTTGTTAGAATGTACCTATCCATGTCTCCCCTTTGGTATATTGAAATCACATCTACAGAAGGCCAACGCCCCAATTTTACAACGAACCATTCACCCGCCGCAACACGCGTTGCACGATCAACGTCACCCACCGGGACGGCTCGCGTTTTTGCCCGAAGTCCCACCCCTTCCAGTCGCGCCAGACCGACTCAGCGGTGAAACGCCCCTCCTCATCGGCCTTGCTGCGGACGATCTCCACCATCTCCAGCAGGCGGCTGTCGTCACGCGCCCAGGGGATCCGGGTCAGCACATCCGTGACGTGCAGAATGTCGTACCAGATCAGGGGCGCCTTGAGCTTTGCGAA
>JAJRVT010000001.1 GCA_024277175.1 Chloroflexota bacterium
CGGCTTCGATGACCCAGCGGTAGTCGCCGTCGGGCAGCACCCGGCTCAGCACCTGGCTTTCGCCGTCGGTGGGCGGCAAGGATCCGCTTCCGTCCAGGCCGGTCCCATCCATCTCGACCTGGTCGACTGCGCCGCCCCAGAGGACGTCGTAGTCGCCGGGTGCGCGCCGTCGGTCGCGGCGGAAGTAGTGACGCTGGCCGTCCGCGCCCTCGAACCAGATGCTGACCGTGGCCGGGCGACGCAGGCTATACGCGATCTCGGTCACGTCGTCCTGGCCATCCGCGTTGGGCGTGATCAGCGTCGGCTCCATGGAGACGTCATAGAGCAGGGGACCGGCCGTGAACTGAAGCTGGCCGCAGCCGTTCATGAAGAGGATAGCCGCGAGCAGGACCGCGATCCAGAGCACCTGACACCAAGGCACGCGCGATCCGCAAAGGCCGCCCACCGCGCAAGCGTCGCCAGCAGGCTCGTCGGCCGCGGTCAAAGAGGCGTCCTCAGTTGTATCTTCAAGCAGGTTGGTATCCATAGACATGAAGTCTAGCAGATTGGAGGTGATTTACAAAGGAATCGGGGGCATGGTTCGTCCCCTATCATCTGAACAGGATCTTATCACAACGGAGCAGAGAAGCGCCATTCCCGCCAGTCGGCTCGAGCCGACTTTCGCTCTCAGCCTGAACTTGCAGTTCAAGGCGATCCGGCCTGAAATCCGTCTCAGATTAGGACACACACATCGACGCAAACAAAGTGTTGACAAGCCAGGCAAAATGATATATAATCTCAATATATGAGATTTTTTCACAAATATATCAGTTTAATCGTGAAATCAGGTGCATTATGCTCATCGAATTCAGCGTGGAGAATTTCCGGTCTTTCCGGGATCTGGCCACGTTCAGCATGGTAGCCGCCAAGCTACGGGCGAAAAATAAGGCCCTCGACGAAAACAATGTCTTCCGCGCGCCCGGCAACAACCCGCCTCTGCTGACCAGCGCGGCCATCTACGGCGCGAACGCCAGCGGCAAGAGCAACCTGGTCGCCGCCATGGACTTCATGCGGCGCTTTGTCATCGACTCCACCAGGGAAACCAAGGCTACCGGCGCGATCGATGCCGAAAGCTACCGGCTGAGCACAACAACCATCCACCAACCTTCCCACTTCGAGATGGTCTTCGTGCTGGACGACAAACGTTATCGCTATGGCTTCGAAGTCACTCGAGAGCGAGTTCTGGAGGAGTGGCTCTTTTATGTGCCGAGCACGCGCGAGGCCCGCCTGTTTGAACGTTTCGAGGACGAAGTCAAGCTGGGCGACTCGTTCAAAGAAGGCCATGACCTGATTGGACGGACGCGCCCCAACGCCCTTTTCCTGTCAGTCGTGGCCCAATTCAATGGACCTATCGCCCAGAAAGTGACAGAGTGGTTCCGCACGCTGCGAGTCGTCCCCGGCGTCCAGGATATGGGCATTCGCCAGTACACCATGCAACGTTTTCTGGACGGCGAATATGCGCCGGAGATGCTGAAGCTGATCAAACGTCTCGATCTGGGCATTCAGGATCTGAGCGTTGAAAAATCGGTACAGATACTGGACCAGGAACTGGAAAGAGCGCCGGAAGAACTACGGGAAGTGATCCGAGTCATCCGGGAGACGGCACCCCCCATGGGCTTTGAACGCATCCTTGTCCGCACCCAACATCCCACCTTTGACGATAGCGGGACGATGGTGGGCCATGAGACGTTTAACCTGGATGAAAATGAGTCTGAGGGTACGAAGAAACTGTTTGCACTGACCGGCCCGCTCATCGATACGCTCAAACTGGGTCACGTTCTGGTGATCGACGAACTGGACGCCCGCCTGCATCCGCTGCTCACCCGTGAGATCGTCAGCCTGTTCAACGACCGCCAGACCAACCCCAAGCACGCTCAACTGGTCTTCACCACGCAGGACACCAATCTGCTCGACAACCGTTTTCTGCGCCGGGATCAGATCTGGTTCACGGAAAAGGACAGACAAGGGGCGACGCACCTGTACTCCCTGGCCGAGTTCAAGGTCCGCAATGACGCTTCGTTCGAGCGAGACTATATCCGGGGGCGGTATGGGGCCATTCCCTATCTGGGTGACATCCGACAGATTGTGGAGGGCGCCTGATGGGAAGACGACGCTCATCCCGACGCGGCGGACGCGGCTATCGCGCTCGCCGCGTCAATTCCCGGGAACCGGTGCAGCGATTCCTGATCGTGTGCGAAGGGGAGCGCACCGAACCGAACTATTTCGGCAGCTTTCGAGTGCCCAAACTGGTTATCCACGTTCGAGGCTATGGCCTGGATCCGACAGCCCTGGTGAAAATGGCGGAAAGAGAACGCAAAACCGGCGTTTATGACCAGGTGTGGTGCGTCTTCGACCGGGACCATTGCCAAGCCGGCGTCTTCAATGCGGCTATTACCCGCGCAAAAAACAAAGGCATCCAGGTAGCCTATTCCAACGAGGCGTTCGAGCTTTGGTACTTGCTCCATTTCCACTACTATGACACGGCCGTTTCCCGCAACCGATACGCAGCCAAACTCAGCGGGCTGCTCGGCCATCCGTACCGGAAGAACAGCGAGACCATTTTCGAGGAGTTGCTCCCCAGACAACCGGATGCTATCCGTAACGCTGAACGACTGCTGGCCCAGTATTCACGTCCCAATCCAGCGGCGAACAACCCCTCCACACCTGTTCATAAGTTGGTCGAACAATTGAACAGATTCGCCCGCTGAAACTCGCTGGTCAAGAACAATCAAGCATTTATCAAAGCCAGCGCTTTCTCGCCACCCCTGACAACTACCGCGGGGATTCTTTGGTCAAGCGTCGCTAACTTACCGCCATGGGACACAGCCAATGCCAACAGATAAAGATCAGTGATCTGATTATGGGTGAAGACTGCGCCGGGAACAATGATCTGGCGCAAGGTCACCTCATCCGCCCAAAACTGATGGTTGCCCGCTGAACAAAATTGCCGCAAGAGGTTTAAGACAAAGGGGCTATCACCAGGGCGGTTAGGATATTTCGAATGACTGGCGATGCACACAAATCCATTTTCGGTCAACGGACAAGTCGCCCATGACGACTGTCCAACCGTAGCAAACCAATGGTGGGCAGGTTCATGATGGATATGCATCGGATCGCTCAGGGCCAATAGCAGATTGATATCCAGAAGGTACGTGGTCACGGCAATTCATCCCGCAGTTGATTGACTAGCGCCAATGTGACGATCTTGCCATCAGTGCGGCGAGGAAAAAGGGGAACACCATTGCGCATGCCGCCGCTCTCCTGGCTCAACAACGCCTGTCGTGCCAAATGAGAAACAACTTTCCCTCTGGAAATATGCTGTTGTTCTGCGATCTGTTTGACGACCATGAGGACGTCATCATCGATGTCTAATGTAGTACGCATAAAATCCGTCTCCAAGCTTTAATCATCGAAAGTCTTGGCGCTCCAATCTTCCATCAATCCACACATGATGCTATCACATCAAATAAATGATGTCAAAACATCATCATTCGTGAAACTCGCGCCGTAGCGCCACCCGCGCGGCGTGAACCCCGCACATCCCATGGACGCCCCCGCCCGGCGGTGTGGACGACGAGCAGAGATAGACGCCCTCGATCGGCGTGGCGTAGGGCGGCCAGCGCAGGAGCGGGCGCGTCCACAGTTGACGCAGGTCCTGGACGCCGCCGTTGATGTCGCCGCCGATGTAGTTGGGGTTGAGCGCTTCCATGGCCGCGGCCGTGCGCGTCGAGCGGACCAGTACCGTGTCCCGAAAGCCGGGGGCGAAACGCTCGATCTGGGCCTCGATGCGCGCCGTCATGTCGACGGTGGAGCCGTGGGGGACGTGGCAGTAGGCCCAGAGCGTGTGCCTGCCCGCGGGCGCGCGGGTCTCGTCGAAGAGGCTCTGCTGCGCGACCAGCACGAAGGGTCGCTCAGGGTGGCGGCCGCGCCCAACCTCACGCTCGCTGTGCGCGATCTGGTCCAGGGTCCCACCCACGTGGACCGTGCCCGCGCGCCTGCACGCCGGGTCCGTCCACGGGACAGGCTCGCTCAGTGCGTAGTCGATCTTGAAGACGCCGGGACCGTAGCTATAGCCCATGAGCTTGCGACGGTAGGCCGGCGGCAGCCTGTCCCCGGCCAGGGTGATAAACTGGCGCGGCGTCATATCCAGGAGCACGGCTTTGGCCGGCGGTAACTCGTCCAGCGAGCGCACCGGCCAGCCGGCGACCAGGTCTCCGCCCAGCCAGCGCAGATAGCCGGCCAGCGCATCGGCCATGGATTGCGCGCCGCCGCGGGGCAAGGGCCAGCCCACGGCATGGCCGAGCAGGCCCAGCACCAGGCCAAACGAGGCGCTCAGCGGTTGTTCCAGAGGCAGGAAACTGTGCGCGGCCAGCCCGGCGAAAAGCGCCCTGGCCCGCTGGCCCTGGAAGCGATGCTCAGCTAACCGGCGGGCCGAAAGTAGGGCGTTGACGCCAAAGCGGGTCAGTGACAGCAGGTGGCGGGAGAGGGGCAAGGGACCTAGCAGGGCCGGTGCAAGCTGGGGCCAGGCTGCGGCCAGGGGCTTCATCAGGTCGACCCAGGCCGGGCCGTCAGAGCCGATGGAGATGGCAGTCTCGTCGAACCCGCGGTGGAGGGCCACGGCAGTGTTGTCGTCCAGCGGGTGGGCCACGGGGATATCCGGCTGGATCCATTCCAGGCCGAAGCGATCCAGGGGCAGGGTCTGAAAAAAGGGCGAGCCCAGGCCCAGGGGGTGGATGGCCGAGCAGAGGTCATGGCGGTAGCCGGGCAGGGTGATCTCCTGGGTGCGCAGGCCGCCGCCGATGGTCGCCTTGCCCTCGATGACCAGGACCTGCTGCCCTGCCCTCACCAAGGTGATGGCCGCGGCCAGCCCGTTGGGACCGGAGCCGACGATGATAGCATCATACCCCATAGGTATCTATATCACGACCTCAACAGGAACGCGGATTTTCACAGATGGAATCAGATTTTCACGGATTTTCGTATCTATTCAGCGACCACTATTGGAACGCGGATTTTACCGGATGAAGCCAGATTTTCACGGATTTTTTCAGAAAAATCCGTGAAAATCTGTTGTTATCAGCGATGATCCGCGTTCTACAATTCCACTCATTCAGCCACAGTGAAGGGGAGGCGGTCGACAAGCCAATCACCGTAGTAGATCTCAACAGCGTATTCGCCTGGCGGGAAGGGCGCGTCCGGCATCAGATCGAAGTAGAGCGCACCGCTGAAGTCCGTCTCCGGAGAGATGGGCGTCTCTTCGATCAGTGCGCCGTCGGGGTCGAGCCAGCGGGCCGTGATGGTTTCGCCGGCCTGGAAATCGATCACCTGAAGCAGTGCGTAGAAAGTGTCCGAGGGGCCGTAGACGGTCGTGGGATCGACGCACTCATAGTCGGCGGAAATCTCGCGGCAGGTCTGGGCGCTACGCACGGGCGTCAGGGCCGGCGGTGCGGTCGACTCCACGGTGAAGGGGGCCATGGCCGCGGCCTCGCCGTCGTCGAGGATCTCGACCCGATAGTCGCCCGAGGGCAGAGGCGCGCTCGGTGCAAAATGGAAGGCCACCGAACCGCTGCCAGGCTGCTCGAAGGGAAAGACGAGGCTGCCCAGTTCCCGGTCGCCAAAGAGCCAGCGGACGCCGATCTCATCCTCTTCTGTCATGCCGACCACGTCGGTGACCGCGTAGATGGTCTCTTCGCCGTCGAAGACCTCCGCTGGGTCGGTGCAGGCCTGGTTTTCGTCCACCTCGCGACAGGTGATGACGCCGATGACCTGGGAGGCGGGGTTTTCGATGGTCACGGGCAGCGTCTGCGCCAGTTCGTTGTTGAGATAGATCTTCAACGTATACTCCCCGCCCACGAGCATGGGGTCGGGGACAAAGCTGATGGGGATGGAAAGGGTGGAGGCCCTGGAGAGCGCCCCATCGATTTCAGTCACGACCGCGTCGTCTCTCAGCAGCTGGGCGGTCAGGGTGTCCGATGACGTTGTGCCGGTGAATTCAGCCACAAAATAGAGAGGTTGAGCGCCATCGAAGGGCTCGGTGCGCGGGGTGCAGACGCCCTCCTCGGGTTCAGACTCGCAAGCGATGACGTCGACCAGCTCCGGCGTGACGCCGGTCACTTCGACTGCGGTCTCCTGCATCACCTCCCCGTTGAGCGCATAGGTGACCGTGTAGACGCCGTTGGGCAGCACCGGATCGGGCGTGAGCCAGGCGCCCACAGGGTAAGCGCCGTTTTCCTCGATATCCAGTTCCAGGCTATCCAGATCGGATTCTTCATCCGCCCAGCGCACTTTGATCACATCGCCGGCCTCCACCACGACCCGCGCGGAGGCGTTGATGCGTGTGTAGCCATCGAAGACGGTGGTCTCGTCCACGCAGATCATATTGTCGTCGAGTTCGACGCAGGTGGTGATC
>JAJRVT010000356.1 GCA_024277175.1 Chloroflexota bacterium
CGGTCAGACCGCGGGGAATCAAGCCCGCCACTTCCACCTCTACTTCGGCCTGAACGATCGCAGCTATCCCGCGCCGTCATACGCCGCGCCGGTGACGTTGACGGCTAACGGCGTGGTCGATGAAGGGCTGGACGCCTTCAAGATCGAGACCCTGCGCGGGACTTATTATTACCAAAAGGTCGCCGGCGGCTTTTCCAGTTTGGTCGACACAGACGGCAATGATTGGATTAGCCACAATTCGACTCCCAATTCTGGTTCCGCCGGCGAATACCGAGGTATTCCCAACGCGGTTCACCCCAACGATGGCGGCCATCTGCATCCAGGCAAAACCACGGCCACCAGTTCAATCCTGGATCAGGGGCCGGTACGGGTGATGATCAAGACGCTGGTGCGAGATCCGGTGACACAGGAGGTCCTTTGGGACGCACGTTGGACCATCTATCCCACCCATGCCACCATGCGCCTGCTAAAGAATGCCACCACCTATTGGTTCCTTTATGAAGGAACGCCGGGGGGCGCATTGGAGCCAAATACAGATTTCGTAGTGCGCGCTGATGGAACCCAGACGCCCGCGGCAGACTCCTGGAGTGGCGATCTGAATCCCGAAGAATGGGTCTACTTTGCGGATCCCAATGTGGGCGGCGGACGTTCGCTCTTCCTGATCCAGCATGACAACAACAACATCGTGGACTCGTATCATCCCATGAATGGCGAAATGACGGTGTTCGGCTTTGGACGGGACGGTTCCAAGCGTTATTTCACCGATACACCGTCCATGTTCAGCATTGGTTTGATGGACGAGACAGCCTATGCCGGCGCGTCGACGGTGATTGCAGGCGCAACGCGCCCGATCGACGTGACCGTCGGCGAGCCTGAGACTCGCTATCCGGTGACGGAAATGCTGCCGGCCTCCAATCCATTGGCCCTGAGCATGGATCGCAACCGCAGCGTGACCGCGATCTTCATCCAGGACATGTACGCGCTGACGGTGACCACCGGTGGCGATGGTTCGGGGACAGTGACCCGAACCCCCGACGCCGCTGCCTATCCTTTTGGCGCCCAGGTGACGTTGAACGCGCAACCGGATCCCGGATCCCGTTTCGATGGCTGGTCTGGCGCGGCCAGCGGCGACGCCATCTCCACCACCCTGACCATCCAGAGCGACGCCGCGGTCACCGCCACCTTTGGGTTGGAGCACTACCAGATGCAAGTGGAAGTGGTAGGAGCGGGAACGGTTAGCCGAGATCCCGATCAGCCGACGTACACCTATGGCCAACAGGTGAAGCTCACCGCCGCCCCGGAGGCGGAACACGCCTTTGTGAGATGGGCGGGCGATCTGACAGGCGAACAGCCAACGATCACAACGGTCATCACCGGAAGCATGGCCGTGCAGGCCATCTTTACGCCTCTGTACACGGTGACGGTGGAAGTGGCGGCAGGCCAGTTGGGCTATGTGGACGTTACGCCGAAAAAGGAGCGCTACCTGGCTGGCGAGAGCATCACGCTGAAGGCGATCCCGGCTATTGGCTGGGCGTTCACCGGCTGGGGCGGCGATCTCACCAGCGACGCCAACCCGATCACGCTGACGATGGACGCCAACAAGCATATCGTCGTCCACTTCGGTCGCCTCCATACAATGACGGTGAACCACGAAGGAGGCGGGACGGTCGCGCAGACGCCTCCCCAGCCGGCGGAAGGGTATGTGGAGGGCAGCCAGGTCACCCTGGAGGCCATCCCGGATGCAGGCTGGCATTTCGCCGGCTGGAGCGGAGATCTGAGCGGTGCGGAGAACCCGGCGCGCATCACGGTGGAAAATGACATAAGCGTCACCGCCCGCTTCGTCCGGCGCGCCTACCTGCCTCTGGTCGCCAATCCGTAGTACGAAGGATTCGGACGCAGAAACCGATTAAAGAACTGGGTGGTCGATGACGCCGCCCAGTGATGACAACACCCACGTCGCGGGCCGGCACGTTCGCGGCGTTTGGGTTTTTTGATTCCCACCAGAAAGCCAGGAAAAGAACCTATGCACGCCTCATCTTCTGCAACCTGCACGGTATGCCATTCTCAAGAGAGCGAAATTTTCGTCGAGGTCCCCAATGTGCCCGTCCTCTGCAACATCCTTTGGCCCACGCGCGAGGAGGCCGTAGCCGTCTCCCGGGTGGACATCCCGCTGGCCTTCTGCCCTGACTGCGGACATATCTTCAACCCAGAGTTCGACCTGAGCCTGATGGACTATTCCCAGGCCTATGAGAACTCCCTCCATTTCTCGCCCCGCTTCCAGCGTTACGCCGAATCCCTGGCCCGGGATCTGGTGAAACGCCACGATCTCCACGGCAAGGACATCATCGAGATCGGTAGCGGCAAGGGTGATTTTCTGGAGATGCTCTGCGAGTTGGGCGACAACCGAGGCATTGGCTTCGACCCCAGCTACGTACCCGGCGAGACGGAGCGGGCCAAGACCAGCCAGATCGAATTCATCCAGGATTTCTACTCGGAAACATACACCGACCGCAGCGCCGACTTCATCGTCTGCCGCCACACCCTGGAACACATCGAAGACCCGGTGTCGTTCATGGACATGGTGCGGCGAACCATCGGCGACCGGGAGACCACCGTCTTTTTCGAAGTGCCCAACGGCCTCTACACGCTCCGCGAAACGGCCATCTGGGACATTATCTACGAACACTGCTCCCTCTTCACCAAGTATTCACTGGCCCATCTGTTCGAGCAGGCCGGCTTCGAGGTGACGGACATTCACACCACCTTTGGCGACCAGTATCTCTGTATCGAGGCCCGTCCCCGGCGCGAGCCGGCTGGCGCAGCAGCCAATCACTGGGACGATCCAAACGAGATGGCGGAAGATGTGGCCCGGTTCGCCCTTCGCTATCAGCAAAAGACGGCCGAACAGCGCCAGATGCTGGCCGACATGTACGCGGCCGGGCAAAAGGCCGTGATCTGGGGGTCAGGCTCCAAGGGCATCACCTTCCTGAATATGCTGGAAACGGCCAACGGCATCGAGTATGCGGTGGACATCAACCCCCGCAAACAGGGCATGCACATCACCGGATCCGGACAACGTATCATTCCGCCAACCTTCCTGGCCGAATATAAACCGAACGCTGTGATCGTGATGAATCCGCTCTATCTGGACGAGATCAGACAGAGCGTGCAGGAGATGGGCGTCGAGCCTATTTTTCTGACCGTATAATGGTCGTCTACACCCAATTTCATTTTTATGGCAAGTTTCGAACCAACTGATTAAGCCAGTTTGCCCAAACTCCAGTTCCCGAGGAACCCATGAAAAAAAATAGTGCTTTACTACTTGTGTTGGCTTTGAACGTTATCTTTATTGGCTCTATGGCCGCCGTAGTCCTTGCGCAGGATGGTCCCAGTCAAATTTTTTTACCTTTTGTTTCACGTAACGCTGCGTCACAACCTATCCAACCTACGCCTATGCCGACGGAAACATTACCTCCGGATATGACGTCAACTAATACGCCGACGCCGACGGAAACATTGCCTCCGGGGGTGACGCCGACGATCACCCCCACGCCGACGATCACCCCCACGCCGACGATCACCCCCACGCCGACGATCACCCCTACGCCGACGATCACCCCTACGCCGACGATCACCCCTACGCCGACGAACACCCCCACGCCGACGAACACCCCTACGCCGACGAACACCCCTACGCCGACGAACACCCCTACGCCGACGAACACCCCTACGCCGACGGCGACATTGATCCCCGGATGCAATACAGCCGGCGGGCCGGCTCTGCGTTCCAGTCACTTCGGCGTCCAAGTATATGGCAACAGTGAGAACTATCAAGAGTTTTTCCCAGCCCTGGTGGAGAGCAAGAGCGGCTGGTTGCGGACAGAGGTTGGCTGGGGAAACATAGAGCCTGAAAATACAACACCCAATAACTTCAAATGGAGACGGCCCGATGAAGCGTTTGCCATCGCTAAGCGAATAAATATTAAAATTATTGGCACCATAGGATTTGCGCCCCGATGGGCGGCAACGAAGGCAAACGGCCCCATAGATAAGACCGACATCAGCGAATTCGCCCAGTTTATTGGCGCTTTGGTTGAACGGTACGATGGGGATGGATATCTGGATGCAGAATGTTCCCCAGTCGTCAACTACTGGGAATTCTACAATGAGCCGGACAGTCAAAATAAGTGGGGACTGGCGCCAGACCAGTACGCCAGTATGTTAGCTGCGGTCTATCCAGCAATCAAGGCCGCTAACCCCAATGCCCAAGTGGTCTTTGGTGGGGTGGCACAGGACTGGTTCGTTGATCAGAACGGCGTCTTTGTACGAAATTGGGTTCAAGACGTGTTGGAAGCAGGCGCAGGCCCATACTTCGATTACATGAATATCCATGCCTATCCTTCTTTTTGGCCGGAGCATGCTGAACATTTTCCAGGAACTTGGGGAAAGACGCAAAAATTCCGTCAGATTCTGGCTGACTATGGTTTCAACAAGCCGATAGTAATCACCGAGACAGGTAACATCTCTTCAAATCCAGACGATGAACAGCTAACTTTCCGACAAGCGCTTACGCTGGTCGAAGTTCTAACTGAGGCCAAAGCAGCGGATGTTGAAGGAGTAACTTGGTTTACGTTTTATGATCTCCCTTGGTGGGGACGTTATACGGGGTTGGTGACGAGTGACAATCCACCACGTCAGCAGCCAGCATATCATGCATTTAATCACGTTGCCGACCTGTTGGAAACGGCGAGTTATGTTCGTTCCCTGACGCCTGAAACTGATGGGGGGGAGAGCTATAGCGGCTACGAGTTTATTGATCCGTTGAATAATCGCAAATTGATCATTGCTTGGACTTACTGGGAAAATTCAACGAATGTATCCACGCAGTTATCTTTCGTGGCTACTCAGGCCACCAGGTATGATATCTATGGTTCAGCAACACCATTAGTCGATGGTAGTGATGGAATTATCGATGGTCTGATTACGGTTACCTTTGACAAGGAGCCAATGATTATTGCATTTGGCCTTTGATAAAGCGCACACTGGCCTGATCTGAGTCAAAGTGATCGGACTTCTGTTGTTGATGAGTCCGCCCCTCTAGCCCGGGGACACCTGGTTTCTCGTCCTGTTTCCAGGCGTACAGCGATCCCAACTACGCGCTCGGTAAAATCGTGATCTCTCAATCTCTTCAATGATAACAATACAACGAGGCGAACTATGACTATCAAATTTGGCACCGACGGCTGGCGAGCCGTGATCAGCGAAGATTTCACCTTCGAGAATGTGCGCCGGGTGGCCCAGGCCGTGGCTGAGCAGGCCATGGCCGACTGGGTCGAACGCGCGCCCATGGAGCACAAGAGCAACGGCAAGCCGTCCATGGTGGTGGGCTATGACACCCGCTTCCTCTCGGATCGCTACGCCGTGGCCGTGGCCGAGGTATTGGCAGCCAACGGCGTCATGGTCTGGCTCTCCCAGGCCGACGCGCCCACGCCCCTGATCAGCTACGCGATCGTGGACAAACAGGCCGACGGCGGCGTCATGATCACGGCCAGCCACAATCCGCCCCGCTACAACGGCATCAAGCTCAAGGCGGCCTACGGCGGCTCCGCGCCCGTCGCCAATGTCAAACAGGTGGAGCAGCGAGTGCAGGCCAATAACGGCCATACGCCGCGACGCATGGACTTGAAGACGGCCATCGAACAGGGGCTGGTGATCCGCTTCAACCCCTTGCCCGCCTACCAGGAGCATGTCAAGACCCTGGTGGACTTCGGCCTTATCAAATCCGCCCACCTGAACGTGGTCGTAGACGCCATGTATGGGGCCGGACGCGTCTACCTGAAACGCATCCTGGAGGACGCCGGCTGCAAGGTGACGGAGTTGCGGGGCGAGATGAACCCCGGATTCAACGGCATCCACCCCGAACCCATCGCTCGCCACCTGAAGCCCCTCATGCTGGAGGTGACGACCGGTCGCTACCACATCGGCCTGGCCACCGACGGCGACGCCGATCGCATCGGCGCGGTGGATCCCTCCGGTCGCTTCATCGATCCCCATCGTATCATGGCCCTGCTGGTGGAGCACCTGGTCCATGACCGGGGCATGCGCGGCAGCGTGGTCAAGACCGTCAGCACCACCCAGATGCTCAACCGGTTGGCCGAACGTTATGATCTGCCCATCCACGAGACGCCGGTAGGATTCAATTACATCAGCGAGCTGATGATGAGCGAAGACGTCCTCATCGGCGGCGAGGAGAGCGGCGGCATCAGTATGCTGGGCCATATCCCTGAGGGCGATGGCCTGCTGATGGCGCTCTTGCTGGTAGAGATGGTGGCCACGCGCGGCAAGACCCTGGCCCGGATGATCGACGACATGATGGCCGAACCGGACATCGGCCAATTCCGCTACGCCCGCCACGACCAGGCAGTGAAGCCCTTCAGCAAGGCCGAGTTGGTGGAAGGGCTGATGCAAAACAGGCCCGCCACCCTGGCGGGACAGCCACTCGACCATGCCAGCGATCGGGACGGCGTCAAATTGGTGCTGGCGGACGACAGTTGGCTGCTGATCCGCCCCAGCGGGACCGAGCCAGTGTTGCGCATCTACGCCGAAGCCCGCAGCGACGAGCAGGTAGAGGCGCTGCTGAAGCTCGGCGGCGAACTGGCCAACCGTCAAATCGACATGATGCAAAACGGCCAGGTAAAGACGGTGGCGTAGTGACGGTTCGTAGTATGCGCTTTAGCGCAGTTTCGCCGCCAACTGCACTAAAGTGCATACTACAAACGGGATCTCCGCCCCATGGACGATCAATCATTATCGCCATTAGCTCGGTCAGAATTTGTCAAACCCCTCGGTTTTCGTGTATGATTGTCGTTCGTATGGCAATTGATCGGGCGGCCCAACTTCATGGCGCGCCTGCTGCACTGATAAGGAGAATGTCATGGCGAAGTGTAAGTTGAGCGGCAAGACCCCAATGTACGGGAACAATGTTCCCTGGTCCAAGAAAAAGACCCGCCGTCGCTGGCAGCCCAATGTTCAGAAGTATTCCATCTATGTGCCGGAATTAGGCCGCACCGTCAAGGTCAAGGCCTCGGCCCGGGCCATGAAGAGCGTCAACAAGCTCGGTCTCATGCCCTATCTGCGTAAAAATAACCTCTCATTGAAGGACATCACCTAAGTTCTTCAAGCGCGTGAACCATAACGCCTCCCAACGGAGCCTGTGCTGATAGCGCAGGCTCTGTTCTTTTTCTGTAAGGCAGACCGTTTGTAGTGAGCGCTTTAGCGCTACTGGCGGCAAGATCGCGCTAAAGCGCCTGCGACAATTTACGCCGTCCTGTACTAATCCCCTTCCTCCACCACCCGATTCAAACGGTGGGTGTCCGACGCCTGCTGATAGTGGGTCGCCCCTCGGCGCAATCGCACCTTCATCTCGTCATCCAGTTCGCCCTTGATCACCCCAGGCACGCCCGCCACCAGGACGTCTTCAGGAATGCGCGCGTTCTCGCGCACCACCGACCCGGCCGCGATCAGCGCACCCGCCCCCACGGTCGCGCCGCTCAGGACGGTGGCGTTCATGCCCACCATGACGCCGTCGCCGATCTCGCAGCCCTCCATGACCACGCCGTGTCCGATAGTGACGTCCGCGCCGATGATGGTGTCGTGACGGCCGTTGACGTGCAGCACCACATTGTCCTGCACGCTGGTGCGGGGACCGATGACGATACGCCCCACGTCACCCCGCACCACCGCGCCGTACCAGACGCTGGCCCCCGCGCCGATGGTGACGTCGCCGATGATGGTGGCGTTGGGCGCGAGGTAGGCGTCAGCCGCGATGCGGGGGCGTCGTCCCATGTATTCCAGGATCAAAGCCATGCGTGTTCGACTCCGTTGGTAAAACCCCGACGACGTAGATTCTCTCTTTGATGTCAAGTCCCTAATTGACGAAATGTGAGAGCAAACGGATAAAGAACAAAGGTTTAGATTACATAACGCATAGGTCATCAGGCAGGCATCGCCAACGCCGGGTCAAAGGGACGA
>JAJRVT010000023.1 GCA_024277175.1 Chloroflexota bacterium
TCGACGCCTGCAAGGCATTTATTGACCGGATCAACCTTGATCCCAACAAGATTATCCAACGTCTTTGGCCCAAATTTGAACTCGATCCCGATTTCGAAAAACTTCTGGTTTCAAATTGACTTCAGTTTAGTAGGCGCAGAGGCGCAATGAGACGCAGAAAACTGAATCCGTTAATCATACTTGGGAAGTTGGATGAAAACAAATTTACATTCGTGGATCAAATGCCTTTATGAGATCACATGTCGCGACCTCGTCCATACGACGCCCTGCCAAAAAATTGGGGTCTGTCCAAAATGAGTTGGGACCGCATTCCGGGATTCGGCCAGACTATCTCCTGTTGCGGCGCATCTTGTGGTCGAATCCCGGAATGCTTTAACTCGTTTTGAACACGCCCGAAAAACTTGCGGCGAATACCGGCGACTCCCCATTCCGGGGAGTCCGCCAATATCCGCCGCATCAGTCCTGCCAACGATCGATTCTTCGCGACTCTCTATACGCCCGTTCGCTTCAACGCCACAGCCCGCTTCCTATGATCTTGTCGATGATCATGACAGCTGCACGACATCCCACACTGCATCGGGATGCTTATCGGCAACACGTAGCAGCACCCGAGCTGCTCCATGGGGGGACCGACGCCCTTGTTCCCAGTTCTGCAACGTCTTAACGCTCACGCCAAGCAAAGCCGCAAATTCGCTCTGCGAGAGTTCATATCGCTCTCGGATGTGCTTCACATCCGGGGCGGTGATCTCAAACCGTCGGGAAGGCTCCTTCTCTCCACGCATGATCGCTCCGCCCTCCCGCACGCTTTCGACTAATTGCGCAAATAGTTCATCGTTCATGGATATTCCGCCTCAACTATCGCTCTCAATACGTTCAACTGGTCCCGCGATAAGTCATCACGAACATTCTTGGAATAAATCAGCAGCATCAATAGTTGATCTTGATTGACAGCCCAGTAATAGATCACTCGACTACCGCCTCGCTTGCCGCGCCCTTTTGCATTCCATCGTATTTTTCGCAGACCACCGCTGCCGCGTATTACATTGCCTGCTCTGGCCGCTTCATCAACTCTAATTGAAGCTGTTGATATTCATCATCCGATAACAACTTTTGGAGTTGTTTCGTAAAAACTGACGTTTCGATGATAACCATGGTGGGGGAGGCCTTTTGTAGTTGATTATACCAGATATTATACGCCATTGAAGTATGCTTGTCAATATATCAAACGAACTTCCTTTTTGTAGGAACATGGTACACAGATCTACTTTCTCCCTCTCTCATTCCTCCTGAATCAGTGGCAAATACAGATTAAACCCAGCATCCACGGCCGCGGGCGTGACCACGAAGCGGCTGACGATGGCCGGCGCGCGGCCGATGACCGCGGCGGGATCGGCCGCCATCTCCGCAGCCGTGTACGCGGGGACGCCATACGCCGTCACGGTCAGCAACTGGCTGCCGGCGTCGATCTCGAACTCGGTCCAGCCGTAGGTGTGGACAGCCAGGTAGTCGCCTGCCAGCAGCCGGGCATCAATGGGCGAACCGTCCAGCCCCACGGGATCGTAGCCAAGCTGGGCCAGCGCCTGGTTGGCGTATGACTTGACGAAATCATCCTTGTCGTCCACCACGTCATCCAGATCGGGGGCCACGGGCAGAGAATCGTAGAAGGCCTTTTCCTCCGGGCTGATCAGCCCCAGGTCCGCGGCCAACGCCACTGCCGTCGGGCCGAAGGGTGCGTCATAGGCCACAGGGCCGGTCGTGACCTCGAACGCGTCGGTGGGCTGCTGGGGCTCGGTCAGCCCGGCCCGCTCCTGGTAGGTCAGGTTGTTGACGATAGTCCCGTGCAGGTCCGCGGCCACGAAGACCACATTCTGGATACCCTGTTCCTGGATGAAACGCAGCAACTCCGTCCGCTCGGCCGCGTAGCCCTCGAAGCGATCCTGGCCGCCGGCCGGCCCCAGGTTCTGGATCGGCTCCGACACGGCCACGAACTTCCAGGTGACGCCTCGCTGCTGCGCGTCCAGCAGATTGGCCTTCAGTTGCGCCAGCTGCGCGCCGCCCAGCATGGTGCGCCCAGGCTCGAAGACCTGGTTCAGAAAGCGAAAAATATCCAACTGGTTGTTGGGATCGACCGGCGCTATCTCCTCATCGCGGAAGGAGCGCGCGTCCAGGATGAGAAGCGCGGCGTCCTGGCCGAAGGTGCGATAGCGATAGAGCTTGCGCTTGCCGTTCATCCGCGGGTCGCCTACATCACCATAGAACTCGGCCCGCAGAGGATTGTATTCATGAAACGCCTGCATCCCCCGCCGGTAAAGTGCACTCTCGTTGATCAGCCCCGTGGCCTCGGTGAAGCGGCTGTCGCTGGAGACGTCCGCTCCGCCGGCGAAGTCGTTGGTCACCTCGTGGTCGTCGATGATCGCGAAGACGGCCGTGCTGGCGCGCAGGGCCGCCCAGGCGTTGAGGCCGTAGCGGGTGGCGTAGACCTCCTGCTGCTTGGCGCGAAACTGGTCCAGGGCCACAGCCTGGGTGATGGGCAGCGCGGGCGAAGGGACATCGGCGTAAATCGTATCGCCAAGCTCGACAAAAAAGTCCAACTCCCGGCCGGCCGCGTTGGCGATGGCGGGAAAGGGGGCCAGATCGCCCCGCCCGTCACCGCTGACGCCGAAGCGGAGACCATGGCGACCGGAAGCGAAGGGCGTGCGGAAGGTCCCGGTCATCACCTCCCCTGCGCCGCTGGTGACGGTGTAGACGTAGCGCGCCCCCGGAAGCAGATCCGCCAACGTGTCGGTCACCACGCGCGAGTCCCGAAGCGAAGCCCTGGTCTCGCCTGCATCACGGCCACCTTGGAGACGCACAGTTGCGGTCCCCGTGGATGCGTCTCGCATCCAGAGGATGGCCGACGTCTGGGTCACATCGCCCATCGCGATGCCGTTGGGCAGGATGGGCGGTGGCGGATCCGTCACGGGGTTGGCAGAGAGCGCGGCCCAGGTGGCGACAAACAGCGAGCCCGCCAGCAGGCAGGCCGCGCCCAGGCGGATCAGGCGACGGGTGGATGGACGGTGGGTGGGCATGGAATTGATCTCCTGGTGATGGGGCAATGTAGGCGCGGCTTGCAGCCGCACGAACTCCCGCTTCCATTTTCTTGTTCGTGACAGGAATCCGTGCGGCTACAAGCCGCGCCTACTCACGTTTCACGTCTTCACGTTTCACTCATCACGCAACAAATGCTTTTGCACCTTCCCCATTGCGTTGCGGGGCAGCTTATCCACATAGAGAAACGCGTGGGGGGCTTTGAAGCTGGCTAGACGCGCCCGGCAGTAGGCTCGCAGGCCGGCCTCGTCGATCTCCGATCTCTCCTCTTCGCAGACCAGGTAGGCCACGGGGACCTCGCCCCACTGGGGATGGGGGCGCCCCACCACCGCGGCCTCGGCCACGCCCGGCCAACTCTCCAGCAGTTCTTCGATCTCCCGGGGATAGATGTTGAAGCCGCCGCTGATGATCAGCTCGTGGCTGCGGCCCAGGAGAGTCACATAGCCGCTGGCCGGGTCCTGGCGGGCGAGATCGCCGGTGATGAACCAGCGTCGTCCCAACTCATCGTGAACGGAGCTCTCGGCCGTCTTTTCGGGCGCGCGCCAGTAGGCCGCGAAGACGTTGCTCCCCCGCACCAGCAGCAGTCCCTCCTCGCCGGGCGCGATGTCCGCAAAGGTGGCGGGATCCACCATGCGCATGGCCACGCCGGGCAGAGGCGTCCCCACGCTGCCGGGGACCCGGGGACCGGCGTAGGGGTTGCTCAGGTTCATGCCCGTCTCGGTCATGCCATAACGTTCCAGGATCTGGTGTCCGGTGAGGCGGGTGAAGCTCTGGTGGGTCTCCGCGGCCAGGGGCGCGCTGCCGGAACAGAAGAGACGCATGGCGCTGAAATCCCGCTCCTCCGGGGAGAGACGCTCCAGCGCGTCCAGCAGGCGGACGTAGAGGGTGGGCACGCCGAAGAAGAGGGTGGGGTGACCGGAACGCAGATCCCGCAGGACGGCCTCAGTCTCGAATTTGGGACGCAGGAGGGTGGTCGCGCCCGCAGCCAGCGCGCAGTGTAGCCCCACCACCAGCCCATGGGTGTGGAAGAGGGGCAGGGTGAGCAGGAGGGCGTCGTCCGGCTCCCAGGCCCAGGCGGCCAGCAGCCCGGTGACGGTGGCGAGCACATTGTTGTGGGTGAGCATTGCGCCCTTGCTGCGCCCGGTGGTGCCGGACGTGTACATGATCAGGGCCAGGTCATCAGCCTCCACCACAGGCGGGACCAGGGCTGTGGGGTCGGCCATCCAGGCGTCCAATTCCTCCACCAGCAGGACGTCCTCCAGCGAGCCTTTGTCCGCCTCATCCACCTGGTCCAGGATGGCAAGCTGGGCGCGCCCGCTGAGCAGCAGCCGGGGCTCGCTGTCCCGGAGGATGTGGCCGATCTCCAGCCGGCGGTAGCGCAGGTTGATGGGGACCATGATCGCGCCCAGCCGGATCACGGCCAGGTAAGCGATGACGAATTCGGGCCGGTTGGCGAGGTAGAACGCGACCCGGTCGCCCTTTTGCAGCCCTCGCGACTGGAGGCCGGCGGCCAGCCGCTTCGCGGCGTCGAAAAGCTGGGCGTAGGTAAGCTGGACAGGCGAGCCGTCAACGGCGGTCGTTTCCAGGGCGAGCTTGTCGGGCGTCCGTTGGCGAGGGATGGCGAAGAGATCGTTTAGGTTCATGGTGGCGAGTGGCAGGTGGTAGGTTACAGGTTGGATAGGTTGTAGGGGGAATGTTGCGCAAATTTTCGCAGAGTTTGCCGGTTCTGGCGAATTTTCGGAATTGTAGAACAACATTCATGTTGCTTGCCAGGCTGGGCCAGGCCAAGCGCAGACGCAGGAGGCCTCCACACACAGCGAGTCCATCCCACGCCATAGAACGCGATTGGTCGACAAGATTGGCCGATGACGTGGAACGCACTCCCCTCACCCTGCCACCTTGTCATTTTGTCACCCTGTCATCTTGTCATCCTACCCCTCCCCGCCCTGCGCGATCAGCGCGGCCACGGTCTCCTGAGAAATGTTCCCTTCCATGGGACCGAAGGCCGCGGCGTTGAGCGCGCCGGCCGCGGCCGCCATCTGGCCGCACTCGCGCAGGCCTTTGCCCTCCAGCAGCCCGCAGAGAAAACCGGCGTCGAAGAAGTCGCCCGCGCCCGTGGGGTCCACCTCCTCGACATGAAAGGCGGGAATGTCGATCCGCTCGCCTGCGGTGTAGACGGTGCAGCCCTTCGCGCCGCGTTTGAGCACGATGATCTCCACAGGGCGGGTGGCGAAGAGATGGGCCACATTGCGTTCGATGCTCCCCTGGCCAGCGATCAGCTCCATCTCCGCCACGCCGGGCAACAGGATTGTGCACAGGTCAAGCACTGGCCCGACCACGTCCTCCAGGGCGCGATCGCCCAGCAGTTCGGGGCGAATGTTGGGATCGAAGGTGATGGCCGCGCCCTGGGCATGGAAATAATTCATGGCGTCGAAAATCCGGGCGCGAAAGCCGTCATCGGTCATGAGCGAACAGCCCATGAGGTGGAAATAGGCCGGGTCCACCACCGCGTCCGTGTTGACCAGTTCGCCGCGCGCGGCCGGGGTGTTGCCGATGTGGTAGATGAACTTGCGCGAGCCGTCCTCGAAATAGGTCACGAAAGCCACCGCGGTGGACCCATCGGCGAAGGCCTGGACATTGGCGCAGTCCACGCCGTCGGCCTCCATGCGCTCGACGATACAGCGACCAAAGTCGTCCGCGCCCACCGCGCCGATGAGGCCGGCGGGATGGCCGAGCCGGGCCACGGCGTCGATAAAGATAGGCGGCGCGCCGCTGGGAAAGGGGCCGCGAAAAGTGTCGGTTTCCCACAGTTCGATCCCTACCTGCGGGCGCATGATCTCCACGAGCAGTTCACCCATGCTCCAGATGCTGGCCATGATTTTCCTCCTGTTGAAAGTGAGTTACGTTTTGGATTGGCGGGATTCGTGATATTTTAACGCAAAGGCGGGGAGGTGCAAAGGCGTGTTTTTTGACGCAGAGCCGTGGGACCGCTTTGACAGACAAGCCCCCTCGCCATTATGATCCACCCATCGCCCCCACCATGACGCCCAAACCATTCCCGCCATCCCAGGCGTCGTAGGCGCGGCTTGCAGCCGCACATTCTCGGATGGACAAAATCTGGCCAGATCTCTGACAGACCAACCCGTGCGGTTCTAAACCGCACCTACACAACGTCATCGACGAATTCAATCGGTCACACACGCAGACAAAGGAGTCACAACCATGGAGTCTGTTTCGATCATTCCCGACCTCAAAGAAGAGGCTGCCGCACTCCAGGAGCAGTTGGTGGCCTGGCGGCGCGATTTTCACGAGCATCCGGAACTGGGCTTTCAGGAGGTGCGCACGGCCGGCATTGTGGCGGAACATCTTCAAACCCTGGGCCTGGAGGTGAGCACAGGCGTAGGCCAGACAGGCGTGGTCGCGCTGGTGGAGCCGGACGACCTGGCCCCGGACGCGCCCACGGTCATGCTGCGCTTCGACATGGACGCGCTCCCCATCCAGGAGGAGAACGACGTCCCCTATCGCTCCCAGGTTGATGGCGTCATGCACGCCTGCGGCCACGACGGGCACACGGCCATCGGCATGGGCGTCTCTCAACTGCTGACCCGCCATCGCA
>JAJRVT010000357.1 GCA_024277175.1 Chloroflexota bacterium
CCCGCTCGATCTGCTGGGCGACTGGAGCCCGCCCGTCGATTCCGACGACATCCCCGAAGAAGTGCGGCAGCGGGCGCAGGCTGTACAGGCTTCCATGGCCCAGGACGAAACCGAAACAGAGATTCCAGACGATATCGAACGGATAGTGGCCGAACGCGAGGAGGCGCGCTGCAACCGCAACTGGGCCGTGGCCGACCAATTGCGCGATCAGGCGCTGGAACTCGGCTGGCAGATCGTGGACACGCCCGACGGGCCGCAGGTGGAAAAGCGCGAGGAGCCTGGCGCATGACAGACCGCGCCGCGCCGCCGGACCCTGTGACCGAATTCGTTGATCTGCCCAGCGGCGTGCGGCTGCACACCCGCCGCTGGCCGGGCGAGAAACGCGCCTTCATCCTGTTGCACGGCCTTTCCAGCAACTGCGCCACCTGGGAGCGGGTCGCGCAGCGGTTGGCCGCGGCCGGCCACGCCGTAGTGGCCGTGGACCAGCGCGGCCACGGCCTCAGCGACAAGCCGGACGGCGGCTACGACTTCGCCACGGTCAGCGCCGACCTGGCCGCGCTGATTCGCCAACTGCAACTGGATCGGCCGGTTGTGGCGGGCCAGTCCTGGGGCGGCAACGTGGTCCTGGAGTTCGCCGCCCGCTGTCCCGGTATGGCGCACGGCCTTGTCTTCGTGGAGGGCGGCTTTCTCGACTTGCAGTCGCGTTCCCAAAACGGGGCGGATGAGGGCTGGGCGGAAACGGCCAAACGGCTGCGCCCGCCAGACATGGACGGCGCGCGCAAGGCCAACCTGGAAGCGCGCATCCGCGCCGCGCACCCGGAATGGTCAGAGTGGGGCGTCGACGCCACCCTGCGCAACTTCGAGTGGCTGCCCGACGGCACGGTGCGCCGCTGGCTGCCCGTGGACAAGCACATGCGCATCCTGCGCGCCCTGTGGGAGCAGCGTCCGCCAGAACTCTACCCGCGCATTGCCGAGCCGACGCTCATCTGCCCGGCGGACGACGGCAATCTGGAGTGGCTGGCGGTGAAGCGCGGCCAGGTGGCCGCGGCGGAGCAAGGGCTGGCCCGCGCCCGCGTGCACTGGTTCTGCAACACGCCGCACGACATACACGTGGCGCGTCCCCGCGCCCTGGCCGACCTCATGCTTGCCTTCCAGGAAACTGGCCCCAGCCTCACGCTGGAGACGTGACCTGCTATGTGACGGCTCACGGATGGACACAGATTTTTCTCTGTGTTCCTCTGTGCGCCTATACGACGGTTAGAACTTCTCCCAGTGCAGCACTTCCTCCAGCGGCTTCTTCTCCTTTTCCGGCGCTTCCGCCGGTACGCCCACGGGTACCAGGGTCAGCAGGCGCTTGTTTTCCGGCACGCCCAACAACTGCTTGAACTTGGTTTCCAGCGGCAGGGTGTACCCTTCCAGCCAACAGGCGCCATAGCCCAGCGCTGTGACTGCCAGCAACATATTCTCGATCGCGGCGGAGCCGTCCTCCAGCCACCAGCGCGAGGACGGGTCCAGCACCACGGCAATGATCGCCCCGGCCTTGTCCATCCAGGGAGCCGCCACCTTGAGCTGGCTGATCATGGCGCGGTCCGTGACGACAATGAAATCCCAGGGCTGTTCATTGTGCCCGGACGGGGCCAGGCGCCCCGCGTCCACGATGGCCTCCAGGTCCTCGCGCGGGATCGGATCGCCGGTATAGCGTCGGATGCTGCGTCGTGTACGGATGGCTTCGAATAGGTCCATAGGGTTACATCCTCCGAAGAAGTTGGGATGGTTGATACGAGGATATCTCATAGAGACAAAGAGCCAGTCAAACGCACAGCCCTCTATCGTCCCTATTATCTACAAAAGCGCGACGCCGCCTAAATTTGCGTCTCGCTCAGTTCGGAAGTCTGTCTCGGGCGCCGTTCGCTGTTCATCTCTCATCCTTCCGCCTTCTTCCCATCTCCCGCCGCAACCGGTATCCACACCCGCATAGCGCCCGCGCCGCGGTTGGCCCACGCATAGTAGGGCACGGCGCGCAGGGTGACCGCCGACGTCTGTTCAGCCGTCCCGGCCTTATAGAGGCGATACAGTTGGTCGCCCCAACAGCCGACGTCCGCCACATAGCCGTTGGCTTCTATCGCCATCACCCCGCCGAGCAGGTTCGACTCCCACACCGCGGTCAGCGGCTCCTCCGCATCCAGGCGAACGTCCAGTAGATCAACCGACGGTTCCTGATCGACCGCCTCCAGGCAGTAGACCAGCGGCCCCCGCTGGATGGCGACGCTGCCGCGGGTCGGGTCGACGCGAGGGTGCGCCTCGACTAGAACCGGCTTCATGCTCAGGTCCAGCTCCACCGTGTCCCCCGTCATCCAAGCGCGGCGAACGGTGATATAGCCGTCCACCAGCGCGTGTTCCGCGCCGGCGTCCCCGTTGACCGAGACGCTTAGCTCGGTGCACCAGCCGGGAAGCCGCAAATCCAGCGCCCACTCCGACCCGTCCGTCTCTTCGACCCTCACCCGAATTCGCCCGCGCCAGGGGTATTCGGTCTCCACGCGCAGGGCGACAGCCCGGCTGTCGGGCAAGGTGGCGCGAATATCCCCGCG
>JAJRVT010000358.1 GCA_024277175.1 Chloroflexota bacterium
GTCCGGTCACCGCCGCGCCACCCGGGGCTTACTACAGCGACGCGCACCTGGACACCTTGGGCCTCTGCATCTACCTGGCCCTGGCCCGCCGCGCCGGCGACGCGCTGGTGGTCCTGGACGACGTGCTGTCCACCCTGGACGGGCCGCACCTGGAGCGGGTGATGGACCTCATCGGGGAGGAAGCGCCCGCCTTCGGCCAGGTGATCATCACCACCCACGATCGGGCTTGGTTCGAGCGCGTGGGGCAGGAGCAGGGCGGGCAGACGGAGTTGGTTGAGTTGCGCGGGTGGAGTTTGCGAGAGGGGATGACAAGGTGACAGGATGACAAGATGACTGGGTGGTGGGGTTAAGGCGTGAAGGTGGTGACCAGTGAGGCCCCGCGTTCTTTTTGTTGGCGGTCCCAGGTGACCAGGGATTCACCCATATCCGCGGCCAGCGCAATGTAAACAGCGTCGCATCCTCGGATACGCTGTTTGGCGGCAATGTGTGCGGCACTCTTTGCAAGGGGTATGGAAATAGGTGCAAGCTGGATAATCGTGGAATGCTCCAACCGTTCGATGGTTTCAAGCGCTAATCGTTGATTCTTCACTCCCCGACTAACCGCCGCAGCGACTTCATTCAGAATGATCGCAGGCGCCTGAATGGTTTCGCCCGCCCTCAATGTCGACTCGAGCCATTGCCGGCTCGCGCGGTGATGCACGTCATCAGTATTGACGATGGCCACATAAACGCTGGCGTCAATCACCGGCATGAGCTTTCCTCGCGTAATTCTTCCAAAATATCCACCCCGCTTTGAGACGATGTCCATTCGGAACCGATTGCCTGAGCCAATTCGTCCAAAGCGGCCAATTCGTCGTCGATTTTCTCCCGTTGCATGCGCAGGGCGTCGTCCTGGGTGAAGGGACGTAGCACAGCCACCGGTTGCCCATGCACAGTCACCGTGTATTCAACCTGCGCCTCGCGCACTGTACGCACCACATTGGTCAATTGACTTTTTAGTTCGCGAACGCCTATCTCCTTCATATACACCCCTCACCCCGTCTCCATTTCTTCACAAACGCCGGCTCATTTGCAACTACATTGTAGTCACAAATGCTCGACTTGTCAACACAGACGCGATCAATCTCTAATCTCCACTCTCAATCTCCACCCCCGTCAACGCCTCCGAAACCGCCCACAGCCGGGCGGCCGCGGCCTCGTCGCGGGCGGAAGCGGGCGGCGTCACCTTGACGGGATGGCCGCGCATCTCCTGGAAGCCGTCGGGTCCATAGTAGCCGCCGCCGATCACATCCTCGCCCACCGCGGCGTAGAGGGTGGGCAGCGCACCTTTTTCCGGCTTTTGCGCCACCAGCGGGTTGAGGACGCGGAAGAGGCGGGAGTGCCGTTGCAGATCGGTGGCGGTGTAGCCGGGGTGGGACGCGACCGCGATGGTTTCCGCGCCCGCGGCCGCCAGCCGTCGCTGCAACTCAAAGGTGAAGAGCAGGTTGGCCAGCTTGCTCTGGCTGTACGCGCCCCGGCTGCTGTAGGAGCGCTCCCCTTGCAGATCATCGAAGTTCATCTCGCCAAAGCGGGCCATGCTGCTGCTCACCGTGACGACGCGACTGGCCGGCGTCTCCAGGAGCGGGTCCAGCAGCAGGCCGGTGAGCGCGAAGTGGCCCAGGTGGTTGACGCCGAACTGGATCTCGAAGCCGTCCGCCGTCTCCCAGCGTTCGGGCGGCATCATCACGCCTGCGTTGTTGATCAGCAGGTCCAGCCGGTCATGGCGCTGGCGAAACGCCTGGGCGAAGGCGCGCACCGACGTCAGGTCGGCCAGGTCCAGGGTCATGACCTCCACGCTCCCCGCCGGCCCCTCCTGCTCGATCGCCGCCGCTGCGGTCGCGGCCTTCTTCTGGTTGCGACAGGCCATGATCACGGTCGCGCCGTGGCGGGCCAGTTGGTGGGCCGTCTCGTAGCCAATGCCGCTGTTGGCTCCGGTGACGATAGCCACCCGCCCCGTCTGGTCCGGCATCTGGTCTGCGGTCCATTTTTCACTTTTTGTCATGATTGTCCTCTTGATGCATCTCCTCAGCGGCCACTATGGGAACGCGGATTTCATCGGAAAGAGTCAGATTTTCACGGATTTTTTTCTGATTCATGGACGGTCTCAATTTCGAAAAGGCAACCGGCCGCGCCTGGCTCCAGTCTACATAGTCCGCTGAATCATGGCTGTCCCAAAATTCTCTTTCTGCATTTTCATTGGGGAAGTCAGGAATTGGTTTTTGCATTGAACCGTCGCTCCTTACGCCTCATCGGTCGAGCCGGGATACGCTACAGGTAGCTCCAGAAAAATGGATATCCGTAACGTCCCCGGCACGGACCACGAATTTCGACATCGACCAGAGGGCGCCTGGTCCGTGCCGGGGACGTCAATTTCCGGGATACGCTAAAAATATGGTGGCTACAACCACCCCCTGCTATAATACTGACAATGCCACGATAACTTTGTAGTGATTCTTTCTATTTCGCCCTGCCGTCCCTCCCAGGAACAGACAACCACAAAGGGACCCTATCATGTCTGACCAACCGGAAATCACCAATCGGGAAATCATCACCTACGTGGACGACATACGCCCCATCATCGAGGCCGCGGCCGACGCGCTCTGGGACTTCGCCGAGGTGCGCTACGAGGAGGTGCGCTCCGCGGCCTATCTCAAGGAGATCCTGGAGGAGGGCGGCTACACCATCACCCATGACACGGTGGCCGGCATTCCCACCGCGTTCGTGGCTGAGATCGGGGAGGGCGGCCCGGTCATCGGCATCCTGGCCGAGTACGACGCGCTGCCGGGGCTGGGCAACGCGCCCGTCCCCCGCAAAGAGCCGCGCGCGGACGGCGTCACCAGCGGCCACGGCTGCGGCCACAATCTGATCGGCTCGGCCGCGGTGGGCGCGGCCCTGGCCGTGGGCCGCGCGGTGCAGGCCGGCAAACTTTCCGGGACTGTGCGCCTCTACGGCACGCCCGCGGAGGAAGGCGGCCAGGGCAAGGTCTACATGGCCCGTGACGGGGTCTTCGACGACGCCGAGATCATCCTCCACTGGCACCCCGCGGACCGGGCCGGGGTCATGAACGAGCGCACCGCGGCCAACGCCAACCTGGATGTGGCGTTCTTCGGCGTCACCGCGCACGCCGGCGGCCAGCCCTGGCAGGGGCGCAGCGCGCTCCACGCGGTCGAGCTCTTCTGCCACGGCGTCAACCTCATGCGCGAGCAGATGGAGCCGACGGGCCGGGTCCAGTACGTCATCCGCGCCGGCGGGGAGGAGACCAACATCATCCCCGACTACGCCAGCGTCCAGATCGCGTACCGGGACGCGGACCTGGAGCGGGTCAACCGCCACATCGAATGGATCAAACAGATCGCGGAGGGCGCGGCCCTGGCCACCCAGACCCGGGCCCAGGTCACCTTCCTGGGTGCGATCCACGATCTCATGCCCAACGGTCCCCTGGCCGAACGCATGCAGGCGGTGGTGGAGCAGGTGGGCGCGCCCCTCTTCGACGAGGCGGAGCAGGCCTTCGCGCGCCAGGTGCAGGCCGAAATGGACCTGCCGGACGCGGGGCTGGAGATGGCGGTCCGGCCCCTGGTGCAGGAACGGGCCGAGGGCTACTCCACCGACGTGGGCGATGTGAGCAAGATCGCGCCCACCATGGGGCTGAACATGCCCACCGTGCCCGCGGGCGTCTCCATGCACACCTGGGGCGCGACCGCGTGCCACGGCGTCAGCATCGGGCGCAAGGGCGCGGTCCAGGCGGCCAAGGGGCTGGCGCTCATGGCTGCGGAGCTACTGACGGAGGCGGAGTTACGCGCCGCGGCCAAGGCCGACTTCGACGCGCGCATGGGCGGCAAGGCCTACGTCTCACCGATTCCACCGGAGATCGAGGCGCCACCGATGATGAAGGTGGAAAAGATTGAAGATTGAGGATTAAAGATTGGGTAGCGGAGAGATTGGGGAGATTGGAGATTTCTCCACACTCGATACTCTCCAATTTCCCAACATCTTCGCCTACCAATCTTCAATCTTCAATCTTCAATCTTCAATCTTCAATCTTTAATTTCGCTTTTCCCCGCGCCCTCGAAAAAGATAGTCAGCATCAAATCCAGGGCCGCGAGGGGATCGCCCATCTCGCGCCGGTGGGAGGGGTAGAAGTAGGGGTACATCATGCCCAGCAGCACCCAGGTGGCCTGGGCCGGGTCCATGGAGCGCAGTTCGCCCTGGTCGATGCCGGTTTGGAGGATGGCCTGAATCTGATCCAGAAATTTTTGGTGGTAGGTAATCCGAAAAGCCTGACGCGCTTCCGGGCTGAGGTGACTGGCTTCCTGGCTGGCCAGGCGAATGATAGCCTGCTGCTCTGGGCTGCGGTTGAAAATGTCGCTGAAGATGCGCCGAATCTGCTGCTGAGACGAGCCGCCAGCCACGCGCGCGGCGTCGATAATCTGCTCGATTCCCAGCAGGTTCTGGGTCAGGATGGCCAGGAAGAGGGCTTCTTTGTCCTTGAAGTAGTAGTAAAGACCGGCCTTGGAGACGCCCACCTCCTCCGCGAGCTGACGCATGGAGAGGCCGTGATACCCCTCGGCGACGAAGAGCCGAGTGGCCTCGTCCAGAATATGTTCGCGTGTATTGGCGGACTTGTCCATGAGATCTCCCCGCGTACGACGATTGGATAGAACGCGGATTGAGCGGATTGGGCGGATTGACGCGGATTTTTGTGAAAATCCGTGAAGATCCGCCTGATCACGAAGTGGGCGCAAAGCGCCATCCGCTCAATCCGCGTTCTATTCTATGAGTCTACTGCAAAAACCGGGTTTCTGTTCATTAAAGCCCCGGTCCACCAGAGAGAGAAACCCGGTTTTTCTACGCTGGAAGACCTTTTTGCAGGGGAGTCATTCTATTAGAAAAGCCAGGGCCGGGCCTGGGCGCCGCTGAAGGGCCAGGGGATGGCGACCAGGATTAGCAGCAGGGCGATGCCGTAGTAGATGAACATGCGCTTGTACTTGCTCTCCAGCTTGGCGCGCTTGACCATGATGCTGCCCACGTGGGCGATGATGATGGCCAGGATCATCATGCTGGAGTGCTCCACCAGGAAGAAACGGCTGACAGGGTCGCTCATGCCCTGGGAGAATCCGCCGGTGGTGAAGGGACTGAATATCCCGTAGAGCAGCAGGCCGATCACCAGTTGGATGTCCAGCAGAATCGTGAAGATCGTTCCCCAACGGCGCTCATCTTCCGTCCAGGCCCGGCGTCCGAACCAGCCCCGCCCTGAGCGGTAGAGGACGAAGACGCCAGCGATGACGATCAGCCAACGTAAGATGCTGTGCAGATCCAACACAATCGGGTACATGCAGGTTTATCCTTTCAGTCTGGTCCGAAAATAAGCCGCTTTTCATCAAATCAATCGCGAATTACGCAGATTGCACGGATTATTTTCGTTTGTTGTTCGACATACAGTCACTCATGGCGACTGCTTGAAGTGATGTTCAGTGAATTTCTACAACCCTTTGGAAATCATCGACAGGTTGCTCCATCTCTACTTCCTCCTCAACCGCCCTGGACTGTGCGGCGGCCTTCTCGTGCTCACGTACGGTGGCCCGCTCCTCGGCCTGGCTCTTCAGCGCCAGAGCCAGCAACGTGATCAGAACGATGACGCCGCCCACGGCCAGATAAGCGGAGGTAAAACCCTTGACGTCGCCGCCCAGAGACGCGGCCATGGCGCCCACAAACGCGCTGCCCAGCAGTTGCCCCGTCCCGGTGAAGATGCGGATCAGGGCCTGGCCGGCGGTGCGGTAGTCGTGGGATGTTTCGTTGAGCATGATATAGCGCAGGGGGGACCCCAGCAGCGAACTCAGCCCCAGCCCCACCAGGATAGAGGCCACGTAATAGGTGGCGATAGTCAGGGGGATGAGACCGATAACGAACATGCCGGCCGCGACCAACCCTGAGCCAAGCAGGATCACCAGCCGCGATCCCTTTTTGTCCAGCAGCCGCCCGGCCGTGGGAGAACCGATGGCCATGGCCACCACCGCGGGCAGGAGCATGAAACTGGCGGTGTGGGCGCTGACGCCGAAGGCCAGCACCAGCAGCACCGGGATGAAAACCAGGGTGGCTTCGCTGAAGCCCGCGCCCAGCGCCACCGCCGTGACCAGCTTGATCTGGCGTGACTTGAAAAGCGCTACCTGCACCACCGGATCCTCGGCCCGTTTCTCCACGTACCAGAGGACAGGAAGCGAGGCGATGGCCAGGAGCAAGAGGGGCCAGACCCGGGGCGACATGAGGCTGGTCAAGACCGCGCCCGGAGCCAGGTTGGACGGATCCAGTTGATTGATGCCGATGGTGAACGCAGCCAGGCTGATGGAAATGAACAAGAGGCCCAGATAATCGAAGGGCTTTTGCAGGCCAGGGCGTTCGTTGGGCAGGAGGCGCAGGGCGAAAATCACGATGACGATGGCGATGGGCACGTTGATCAGGAAGAGCCAATGCCAGGTCAGATACTTGAGAATAACGCCGCCCAGGATGGGACCGATGAGAAAGGAGACGCCAAAGACCGCACCGATCATGCCCAGCGCGCCGCCCCGCTTTTCTGGCGGGAAGGTGTCGCCGATGACGGCCGCGGCCACGGGGAAGATGCCGCTGGCCCCGAAGCCCTGGATGGCTCGCCCCACCAGCACCACCCAGAAAGCCGGCGACATGGCCACCACGATGGACCCCAGCGCGAAGATGAGAATGTCGACAATGTAAATGGTGCGGTGGCCGACAATATCGGCCAGTTTGGCCATCAGCGGCGTGCCGATCAGGTTGAAAAGAATGTAGGCGGCCACCACCCAACTGATCATGCGGTCGTCAACTACAAAGTCGCTCTAGATGACCGGGAGCGCAGGGCCTACGATGGCGATATCCAGCGCGCCCATGAGCACGCCGAAAAAGAGTAGAATTAGAATGCGTTTGCGGTGTCGTTCATCAACTGCTTGCATGCCTACCTCCACAGTAGCTGTTCACTGACCGACCGGTCAGTAAGTCGGTGAAATTCTACTATGAAGTGGATTTACACGCAAATTGGGATGTGATAGGTGACTTAGTTCGACGCGGAGACGCGAGGACGCAGAGGAGCGCAGAGAGATGTTGATATTCTCTGCGCTCCTCTGCGTCCTCGCGTCTCCGCGTCAGGCAGTTCAACCGTCTCTTCAGATCTACCCATGATACAGGATCCGCCCAC
>JAJRVT010000359.1 GCA_024277175.1 Chloroflexota bacterium
GGCGTCAAACTTACTCACAAACAGATGCAGTTCTTGGAGCAACGCTTCCAACGGTTGGAGGGTCTCGAAAAATGGTTCGTTCTCATCACCCCTCTGACCGATACGCAAAATGTATAGTTATTTATCTGCGTTCGCCTTACGTGAATCATTCTGAAAATTTTGCCGGGGAATGAGCGCTGTGATATACTGGCAAAGTTGTAGATTTGAACTGTATAGCGATTATAGAAAAACTGTTGAATCAGTTTCATTGACGATTGATTGACGAAGGACCGGTGAACCATGTCCAATGCACTAATGAACTCGCTTCAACCTGAGGCGAATCCGAATATCCCTCAGATCAGGCCCGGCGACACGGTGCGCGTTTACCAGCGCATCACCGAAGGGCGCAACCAGCGCATCCAGATTTTCCAGGGCGTGGTAATCGCTCAGCGCGGCGGCAAGACGCCGGGCGCGACCTACACCGTGCGGCGCACCGCCTCCCATGGCGTCGGCGTCGAGCGCACCTTCCCTCTGTACAGCAAGACGGTGGAGAAGGTGGAAGTGCTGCGCAACGCCAAGGTGCGACGGGCCCAGCTTTACTACCTGCGCGAGCGCCAGGGCAAGGCCGCCCGCCTGAAGGAGAAGCGTTTCCTCCGCACGTAGGATCGGCGTTACGCCTCCGTCCGACGCATAGGGTGAATGCAGAAAACGAAATCAAAAGGATCGGCCGCCTGGCCGATCCTTTTTGGTTTGCGTGAAGAACCTCCGGGAGGTCAGGTCCAAATCGACAATTGACAATTCCCCGTTAACCATTGACAATTACCCCGCCATGCCAAACCATTCAACCGCGCCCACTTTCGAACACGAACAGCGCCTCTGGCAGGCGGGCCATCGCTTTGTGGCCGGCATAGACGAGGCGGGGCGGGGCGCGCTGGCCGGCCCCGTGGTCGCGGCCGCAGTGATCCCGCCGCCCGAGAGCAACTACGCCGGCGTCTGGTCCCAGGTGCGCGATAGCAAGCTGCTTTCCCCGACCGACCGGGAGACCCTAGAAGGCGAGATCCAGGCCGCGGCGTTGAGCTGGGGCGTGGGCAGTGCGACGCCGGCCGAGATCGACGCCATGGGCATCGCACCGGCCACCCGGCTGGCCATGCAGCGGGCCATCGAACAACTGAATCCCCGGCCCAACTACCTGCTCATCGACTGGGTGAAGCTGCCCCGGGTCAACATCGCACAGGAGAGCCGGAGCAAGGCCGACCTGCACATGGTCTCGGTGGCCGCGGCCTCGATCCTGGCCAAGGTCCACCGGGACCGGCTGCTGGTGGCGTTGGACGCCCGCTATCCTATCTACAATTTCGCCGGCAATAAAGGCTATGGCGTGCAGGCGCACCTGGCGGCCCTGGCAACCCACGGTCCCTGCCCAGAGCACCGCCACAGCTTTGCGCCCATCGCGCGGCGGGCGTCGTTGTTCGATAGGTGAATTTCGTGGGGTGGGAAAAATTTGACGCAGAGTCGCAGAGACGCAGAGGAGCGCAGAGAACTACAAGAACAGGAAACGCTTTTCTCTGCGATCCTTTGCGCCCCTGCGCCTTTGCGTCGAACAGGTCAACGGGGTAATTCCATGGGTGTAAGAATTTGACGCAGAAATTTGACGCGGAGGCGCAGAGGCGCAGAGGATCGCAGAGAACTGCAACAGCAGGAAACGCTTTGCGTGTGGTCCGCATTCCGGGATTCGGCCACAAGATGCACCACAACGGGACATAGTCTGGCCGAATCCCGGAATGCTGGAACTCGTTTTCAACACACCCAAACGCTTTTCCTCTGCGATCCTTTGCGCCCCTGCGCCTTTGCGTCGAACAGGTCAACGGGGTAATTCCATGGCTCACAAGCGGCAGAAACTGGGGGCAAGCGGCGAGGCATTGGCTGTCCGTCACTTGGAAGAAGCGGGGCTAACCATCGTCGAGCGCAACTGGCGCTGTGGGGCCGGCGAGCTGGACATCATCGCCCGGGAGGATGCGCCCGATTTCAGCCAGGGCGGGCAGGTGGTCCCCTGGCTGGTCATCGTGGAGGTGCGCACCCGGCGGGGCGACCGCTACGGCACAGCGCTCCAATCCATCACGCCGCGCAAGGCCGCCAAACTGCGCGAGGTGGCCGCGCACTACATCCAGAGCGTCCAGTGGAGCGGGCCATGGCGCATCGACGTGGTCGCCGTGCAGATGGACGCCGGCGGGAAGTTGCAACAGGTGGAGCATATTCGGCATGCCGTGCGCGGGTGAAAAGAAAAATTGAAGATTGAGGATTAAAAATTGGAGATTGGAAGATTTGGGAACGGCGGTGAGCATCCCGCCATCCAATCTTTACTCCTCAATCTTCAATTTTATCAAGCAATCATGAATCCAAACAATCATCCGCCGCTTGTGGTCCTGACCGGACCGACTGCGGTGGGGAAAACGGAATTGAGTCTGACGCTGTGCGAGCGTTTCGGCGGCGAGGTCGTGGGCGCGGACTCGCGCCAGATCTATCGCATGATGGACATCGGCACGGCCAAACCCACGCCGGCCGAACTGACGCGCGCCCCCCATCACCTGATCGCCATCCGCGACCCGGATCAGGTGCTGACCCTGGCCGAATATCAGGAGCTAGCTTTCGCGGCCATCGACGGCATCCACGCGCGGGGAGGCGTGCCCTTCCTGGTGGGCGGCACGGTCATGTACCTGCGCGCGGTGGTGGAAGGGCTGCGCATCCCCAAAGCGCCGCCGGACCCCGAACTGCGGGCCAGGCTGGAGGCCGAACTGGCCGAGCAGGGCGTGGAAGCCATGTTCCAGCGCCTCCAACGCCTGGACCCGGCTACAGCCGCGGTCGTCGACGCAAAAAATCCGCGCCGGGTCCTGCGCGCGCTGGAGATCTTCCTCATCACCGGCAAGCCCAAGGTGGAGCAGGAAGGTGCGGACCCGCCCCCCTATCGCATCCTGCAGATCGGCCTGGACCGGGACCGAGCCATCCTCTACGAGCGCATCGACCGCCGGGTGGATCAGATGATCGCGGCCGGATTGGTGGAGGAGACCCGCGCCCTGCTGGTCGCCGGCTATACGCCCAAGCTGCCGGCCATCACCAGCCTGGGCTACCGGGAGATCATCGCCTATCTCCAGGGAGAGACGCCCCTGGCCGAGGCCGTCCGCCGCATCAAAGTCGAGACCCATCGCTTCGTGCGCCACCAGTACACCTGGTTCCGCCGCATGTCGGATATCCACTGGTTCGACCTGGATCAAGCCGATCTCGATGAGATTGTCGCTTTGGTGGAATCATTTCTCGAAGATGCCGGCTGAGAGAAACGTCAATGGAACGCGGATTGAACTGATTTAGCGGATCTTCACGGATTTTTCTAAAAAATCCGTGAAGATCTGTTTGATCCGCCCAATCCGCGTTCTATTTCAGTCCAATCCATCCGATCTACAGCCCATCAGAGAGGCTTCGACCGCGGCCGCAGAGGAAAGCGACAGCGCGCGCCGGGCGATCTCCGTGGCCCGACGCACGGTCAAGTTGCGGATGGCCTGTTTCACCTGGGGAATGGCCGGCGAACTCATGCTCAACTCGTCCAGGCCAAGCCCCACCAGCAGCGGGACGACTGTGACGTTGGCCGCCAGTTCACCGCATAAACCGACCCAGAGACCGGCTTCATGGCCTGCCTGCACAACCTGATCCATGGCGCGGAGCACCGCGGGCTGGAACGGGCTAGCCAGCCCGGCGACGCCGGCGTTGGCCCGGTCCGCGGCCATGATATACTGGGTCAAATCGTTGCTGCCGATGCTGAAGAAGTTCACCTCCTGCGCCAGCCGGTCGGCGGCCAGCACCGCGGCCGGCGTCTCGATCATGACGCCCAGTTCCAGGGGAAGCGCAAATGGGACCCCCTCGCTCTTCAGCTCATCCTGGGCCTCGGCCAGCAGTTCCTTGACGCGCGCCACCTCCTCCACCACGCTGACCATGGGAAGCATAATCTTGAGCGGGTGATCGGCCCCCGCGCGTAGCAGCGCGCGCAATTGGGTCTTGAAGAGAGCGGGGTGATCCAGGCAGTAACGAATGCCCCGCCGCCCCAGGAAGGGGTTCGCCTCCGCGCCCGCGTCCAGATAGGGGATGGGCTTATCGCCACCCACGTCCAGCGTGCGCACGATCAGCGGACGCCCGGCCAGCGCAGCTGCGATCTGTGCGTACGCCGCCGCCTGCTCGTCTTCGTCAGGGGCCGCGCTGCGCCCCATGAAGAGAAATTCGGTGCGAAACAGCCCCACACCTTCCGCCCCGTTGGCCAACGCCCCCGGTATTTCGTCCGGTCCGCTGATATTGGCCGCCACTTCGATGGTCCGCCCGTCCTGGGTGACGGCCGGCTTTTCGCCTTCCTGGCGCGCCGCGGTCCGCTGCTCCAGCCAGCGACTACGTTGTGCGCGCAACTCCCTCAGCCGCTCTTCATCAGGCGCAGGCCACACGCGCCCCCGTTCCCCGTCCAGCCCGATGACCTGGCCATCGAGCAGACGCTCCAGCGCGCCGACCACGCCCGTCACCGCGGGGATGCCCAGGGCGCGGGCCAGGATGGCGCTGTGGCTCGTGGCCCCGCCCCGCTCGGTGATGACGCCGAGAACCTGGTTTGGGTCGAGGGTGGCCGCATCGGACGGCGTCAATTCGCGCGCGACCAGGATCGAAGGGCGTTCGAGGATCAACGGGGCGGCTCCCACGCCGGTGAGCCGTCGCAACACCCGCCGGCCCACGTCGATCACATCCGCCACCCGGGCTTGCAGATAGGCGTCATCCAGCCGGCGATAGGCGGCGGCGACCTCCTCAATGACCTGACGCCAAGCCGCATCCGCGCTGATGGATTCTGTGTCGAAGGAGGGGGCGGACGGGAAGAGAAGCTGCTGCGCCCGCGCGTGCAACTCCGGATCCTGTAGCATGAGGATCTGAGCGTCGAAGATGGCCGCCTGCGCGCCGCCGGCCTGTTCCTTCGTGACGGTGCGAATCTGCTCCAGTTCCGCCAGGGCCCCTGCGATCGCCGCCTCCAGCCGCTCCCATTCAACCGGCGGGGCTTCGGCAGTGCGTTCCATCACTGGTGGCAGCGCGGGCTGGTGGCGGAAAACCGGGCCAATCGCCACCCCGTCCGCAGCCGGGACGCCGCGCAATTCGTCATCAACGCCACCATCGACGCCACCGACCACATCACTGATAGCGACGTCGGCCGCGGCGTCGATGTCATCGTCGCCGAAGTTCTCTTCCGCCAGGGCGACGATGGCCGCCAGCGCAACCAGCGCGTCGCGGCCGGCGGCGTGGAAGGTGAGTTCGTCCCCCCGCTTGGCCCCCAGGGTGACCACCTGATTGAGGCTGTGGGCGTTGACAGTCCTCTCCCCTTTGGTGATGCGAACATCGGCCTGAAAGCGATTGAGAATGGTAACTAATTTCGCGGCTGGCCGGGCGTGCAGCCCCAGCCGGTTGGGCGTGATGAGGGTGATGGCGTGCGCCTCCGTGGAAGCCGTTGATCGATCCACCGGGGACGCGCTCACCTGGGAGGGCGGCGGCTTGATGTGCAGGATGGGTTCGAGTTGCGCGGTTTTAGCAGCCAGCGCGCCGCGCGCCTCGGCCATGACGCGCGCCATGTCGCTGCCGCCCATGGCCTGGACCGCGGCAGCGATGGCTCCCTCAACCAGGGGCGCTTCACATAGAAAGATGTAGTCCTGCTGTTCGGGCGGCAAAAATTCAATGGCCGCCTCCGCGCTCATGATCGCGCTGCCCAGGTCCATGAGCACGAGCACGCCGTCATCACTGTAGACGGATTCAATCGCGCTCATGACGCGGATGGGGTCGGCTCCGATGGGGCTGTCGGGGTTATCCGTCCCGCCGGCTGCGGCGATGGGCGCGTCGTCACCCACCATCTGCAAGACGATGTCGCGTATGCCCTGAGCTAGTTTTTCGCTGTGAGCGACGAGCACAATCCCGATCATGCTAGGCTTCTATGGCTTCCAGCAACGCGTTCAGGATCAGATAGGTGGAGGTTGCGCCGGGGTCCTGATGGCCAATGCTGCGTTCGCCCAGGTAGCTGGCGCGACCCTTGCGCGCCTGGAGGGGGATGGTGTCCTTCATGCCTTGTTCGGCGGCGTCCACGCAGGCGCGCATGGCCGCGGTTATTTCCCGGCCGGCGGTCAGACTGGACTGGAACGCGGCCAGGGCGGGGGTCCAAGCGTCGATCATGGTCTTGTCGCCCACGACGGCGCGACCTCGCTGCACGATGCCGCCTACGCCGACTTCCAGAAGTTTGTTCAGGTCGTCCGCGCTTAACGTCTCTTTGCCATTCACGCCCATGGCCGCGCGCAAAAAGAAGTTGCCGTAGAGCATCCCACTGGCGCCGCCGACCTTGGACATGAGCGTCATGGCCGTCATCTTGAGAATGGAGCCAATATCCTGGTCGGCCACGTCGGGCAGATTTTCAGCCACCGCACCGAAACCGCGCGCGATGTTGACGCCGTGGTCCGAATCACCGATGGGACCGTCCAGTTCGGTCAGATAGGCCTTGTTCTCCTCCAGCACGGCCGCGGATTTTCCCAGCCAGTCGATGATCTGAGCTTTCGTCACCGTCATGATCACATCCCCCAGCGCAGGGCGGGCGTGCGCACGGACGCATCCCAGAAGCCGAGCATTTCGTCATCGACCTTGACCAGGGTGATGGAGCAGCCTTGCATTTCCAGGGAGGTGATGTAGGGGCCGACCAGATTGCGCACGATGTTGATCTGACGGTCCTGGCAGATCTGGGCCAGCTTGGCGTAGATGGTGTAGAGTTCGGAAAGGGGGGTGCCGCCCATGCTGTTGACCAGGGCGATGACGTCATCGCCGGCCGCGAAGGGTGCGTCGGTCAGTTCCCTGTCAACCCATTCACCGGCCTGTCGATCCCATTCGTGTACGGTGCGCGTGTAGGGTGGATCATCCAGGATCTCGTTGGCCAGCATGGTCGCGATCTCGTCGGCCGAGACCACGGGCATGCGTTTCTGGCCGGGTTCGCCGTGGATGCCGATGCCGATTTCCATTTCGTCATCGCCCAGTTCGAAGCTAGGTTTACCAGCGGCGGGAACCGTGCATGAGGTGAGGGCCACGCCCATGGAGCGTCCATATTGGTTGACCTTGCGGGCCAGATCGGCGCATTGATCCAGATCGTAGCCCGCCTCGGCGGCGGCGCCGACGATCTTCTCCATGATCACCGTGGTCCCCACGCCGCGACGGCCGGCAGTGTAGAGGCTGTCTTTCACGGCCACGTCGTCATCCACCAGGATATTTTGCACGGGGACGCCATCGAAATGAAGCAGTTCGGCGGCAGTCTCGAAGCTAAGCACGTCACCGGTATAGTTTTTCACCAGAAAGAGCACGCCGGCCCCGCTGTTGACCGCCTGCCCGCAGGCGTACATCTGATCGGGCGTGGGCGAGGTGAAGACCTCGCCAGGACAGGCGCCGTCCAACATGCCGACGCCCACGAAGCCACCGTGAAGCGGTTCGTGCCCGCTGCCGCCGCCGGAGACGACGGCCACCTTGCCGGGGATGGGAGCGTCAGCGCGCACGATGTAGTGCGGATCGATGCTGACCTTTAATTCCGGATGGGCTGCAGCCATGCCCATTAAGGGATCACGCACGACGTTTTCAATGGCGTTAATCAATTTTTTCATCAGGTTGTTCTGTCCTCTCGGTTCTTATTTTGCAGGTGCGGCTTGTAGCCGCACGATCTGGTCTATCGGAAATTGTGCGGTTACAAACCGCACCTACGCATCCACCCGCACGATCTGGTCTGTCGGGAATTGTGCGGTTACAAACCGCACCTACGCATCCACCCGCACGATCTGGTCTGTCGGGAATTGTGCGGTTACAAACCGCACCTACGCATCCACCCGCACGATCTGGTCTGTCGGGAATTGTGCGGTTACAAA
>JAJRVT010000360.1 GCA_024277175.1 Chloroflexota bacterium
CCCCGGTGGGTGAGGCTTTTATAACAGCGATAGAACGCGGATTGGGCGGATCTTCACGGATTTTTTAAAGAAAATCCGCGTTGATCCGCCCAATCCGCTCAATCCGCGTTCTATCGCTGTTATAAAAGCCTCACCCACCGGGGGCGAAGGTCATGGAGCCGCTGTCGAATTTCTCCGTGATGGTCAACACGCCGCCTTCCACAGAGAAGCGCTCGGCAGAGTTGAGGGCGCTCACGAACTGATCATCCATGTCGCCCGGCTCGCAGCGGGCTTCGTGGGAAGCGACGATCTCCATTTCGATCTTGTCGCCATCCACCCGAAAACGCCCGCGGCCCTCATCGCATTTGGTCATCATGGTCACTCTGAAATCAGAATGAAAAATGACCGTATAGTTCTCAGGCTGCTCGACGGTGACCTCGCCATTGTCGGGATCAGAGATCGTCTGCAAATGCCATTCCACGTCCACAAGATCCTGCAACATCTCCGTCCCACCGGACGACGTGACCACCACCGGGGCCGGGGTCGGCGTGGGGACGCCCGCTTCGCCGGAGGTGTAGATCACCACAGGTTGACCGTCTTCGCCCAGGAGCGTGAGCTGGCCATCACCGACTTCATAGGCCACGGCCGATTGCAGGGCTGCCATATAGGCCGCCTCCTGCACGGCCAGCGAGCCACCCTCGCAGTCGCTGGAAGGAGAGGTGGTGGGATGGAGCGCCAGGCTGGCGATCTTGAAGCCGTTCTCTCCTGTGACCTCATAGGTGGCCGTATAGCCGCTACAGCCGCTAAAACCGGAAATAAAACTCCCATCGATGGCCGCGGTGATGGGCGGCTTCATCGTTGCGGTTACAAGCGTTCCCTGCCCATCGTCATAATGGGCGACGATCCAGTTCCCTGCGGGCAAGGCGGGCGGGACTTCCGCGCTCGCGGGCGCGGGCGGCGGCGCGCTCGACGCCGGCGCCGCGGGCTGGATAGCCGTGCACGCCGTCAAAATGAACAGCAACAATGCAACCGGTATGAAAATCCATCGATAGCGTTTGACCCAGGATAACATAGCCATTTCCCCCTTTCGGAGTATAAGGTTTTTTCCTGTCCCTCACGCCTAACGCTTGAGGGGAACAGACGGTAAAGCTTCCACTTCTTGCTTGTCCAGCTTCAAATAGACCGTATCCTCCACCACCCGATCCACGGCGGAAATAGGTACGGCTACCTCCCGCTTGCCCCAGAAATGCCCTTCCTGAAGCGTCAGGTGAGTGATATCCCAGTTTCCCGGCTCCACCACCAGCGCTTCCACCTGACCAATCTTGCCATCGGTCGCCTCCACATACATGCCGCGATGGATATCCACTTCGCCGGCGGGTATATGTTCCTCGGGAACGGGTTTGAGATCATCGTCATAGAGCACATACGGTTCGGTGTAGGCCTCGAACGTATACTCATCGCCGGCAAAGAGGCCGCCGGGATACGACCGTCGCGGAACCTTAACGTAGCGGGTGGTCACGAACGGCTCCAGGGTTGCCAATTCCTCCCACGTACAGGCCAGGCGAATCCGGTCCGACGCTATATCGGCCACCTTTTCCACAGGAACCAGACGGGTGGACTCACCGGGGAGTCGCCTGTCCTCCACGACCAAATGGGTTACTTTGTGGGCGATGGGGTTGATGATCACATGCTTCGAGCGCCCACAAGGCCCGTTGCTGCAATCCACCTGAGCATCGATGGGAATATCGACCATTTTTCGCTCCTTGGCATCATCAGATAAAGGTTGACCGGAAACAAGGTATCGTCTCAATATATGGGAGCGCAGCCTTGCGCCTTCCCGCGGCTACATCTCTTCCCACAGTTAACCGCTTTTATGCCGATCTTGCAAACCCAGACCGCGCTTGGATCAAATCCAACAAGGGGAGACGGTTGCGCCGAAAGTAAAAATTTTCACGAGGGTCTCAGTTTGTGAATTTTTGAACTTCATGTTAAAATCTGGTTATATCCGCATAACCGGATATTGTAATTAGGTGTATTTTACTATGATTCCGTCACGTTCCGAGATTAACCAGCTTCACGCTCAACTATGTTCGGCCTTATCGGACCCGATCCGGATCACGATCCTCTATGCACTCGCCGAACAGCCGCTCAACGTCTCCCAGCTAACTGAACACCTACAGGCGCCCCAGTCCACGGTTTCCCGCCACCTGGGCATTTTGCGCGCCTCCGGTCTGGTGACGTTTATACGCCTGGGACGCCAGGTTCAATATACGCTGGCTGACCAGCGGACCATCGAAGCGCTGGATACGCTCAGGGGCATTTTGCACGATCGGGCCAGCAGACACGCCAGCCTGCTGGAACCGCCCCAGTAAGCGGGGCAAAAGGGCGATTTAGGTTTCCATGCTCGCCGGTGATTGGCGGGATTGATGATTAATTTTTGCAGCATTATTTACAGATTTGACTGTACGTTTATGGAAAGGGAAGTCCTATGACACGTCCACGGGTACCCTGGATAGTCGGGGCGATCGTCACCGTGCTGGTGATCGCCATCCCCCTCTATTTCTTCTTGCCGAAGAACAGCAGCAAGGCGGAAGAGGCGTGGGCGAATGTGCCCACCCATCCAGTGCATACGGACCACAAGGGTCTCTTCACAGACTACACCCTGGAGAGTGGGTCGGATGTGACCAACGCCTGCCTCGACTGCCATCCTGACGCCGCGCAGGAGGTCATGAAAACCTCTCACTGGACCTGGGAAAATGGCCCCTATGAGCTGGAAGGCCGTGACGAGCTGGTCTACGGCGGCAAGAAACATCTGATCAACAATTTCTGCATCGGCATCACCGACAACGAGCCGCCCTGCACCGCCTGTCACATCGGCTACGGCTGGGAGGATGAGTCCTTTGACTTCACCCAGGAAGAGAACGTCGATTGCCTGGTCTGCCATGACAACTCCGGCGCCTATATCAAGAAGAACGCAGGCTATCCGGCCGACAGCGTAGATCTGCTGGCCGTGGCCGAGAGCGTGGGCAACCCCACCCGCGAGAATTGCGGCAGTTGCCACTTCCGAGGCGGCGGCGGCGACGCGGTCAAACACGGTGACCTGGACAATTCGCTGCTTCATCCCAGCGATGAACTGGACGTCCACATGGGCAAGTATGACTTCAGTTGCACGGACTGCCACCGAACCGAGCACCATGACATCGCCGGCAAGTCCATTTCGGTGAGCATGGACGATGAAAACCAGGTCTACTGCACAGATTGTCATAACGAAAAGCCCCACGACGACGAGCGGCTCAACGACCACACCGCCACTGTGGCCTGCCAGACCTGCCACATCCCCGAATTCGCCCGCAAGGAAGCCACCAAGACCGAGTGGCTCTGGTCCCAGGCCGGCCAAGACCTGCCCCAGAACCCCCACGAATATCTGAAAATCAAGGGCAAGTTCGTCTATGAGAAGAACGTGGTTCCCACCTACGCCTGGTATAGCGGCACCGCGGACCGCTACATCCTGGGCGACAAGATCGACCCGACCGTGCCCACGGTGATGAACATGCCCCACGGCGGCATCGACGACCCGGAGGCCAAGATCTTCCCCTTCAAGGTCCACAACGCCGACCAGGTCTATGACACGGTCTACAACTACCTGCTCCAACCCAAAACCTTTGGCGAGGGCGGCTATTGGAGCGATTTCGACTGGGACAAAGCCAACCGCCTGGGATCAGAGGCGGTCGGCATGGAGTATAGCGGCGAGTACGGCTTCGCCCCCACCCAGATGTACTGGCCCACAACCCACATGGTTGCACCGGCAAAGGATGCATTGCAGTGTGAATCATGCCATACCAAGGACGACGCTCCAGGGCGGCTGGACTGGGAGGCCCTCGGCTATCAGGGCGATCCCATGTACTACGGCGGCCGCGAGCAGCAGTTGGGCGTCGCCCCCGTCAGCACGGAGGAGCAGAAATGACGCGCCGCACTCGTCTATTCCGATTTGCCGGAATCTTTACACTCTTCCTCATCGGCCTGCTGGCCATGGGGGGAAGCGCCCAAGTGGCCCTGGCCCAGACGTCCCCTATCCATCCAACCTTCCCCCTGTTGGATGAGAATGGACAAAACGTGCTCGATTCGGGCGCGCCGGTCTCCACCATGGCTACCTGTGGCAGTTGTCATGACACCGAATTCATCGCCGATCACAGCTTCCACGTGACGGTGGGCCTGGACCAGTTCACCGCACCCGGAGCCATCGAGGGCAGTCATCCCTGGGAGATGAGTTCAGGCATGTTCGGCGGCTGGGACGCCACCGCCTACCGCTACCTGACGCCGCCCGGCGACCAGGAGTTCGATCTGGGCGTGCCCGATTGGATCAAGACCTATGGCCTGCGCCACGTGGGCGGCGGCCCCGCCATGGAAACGCCCGACGGCACGCCGCTCACGGAACTGACCGTGACCGCCGGCGACCCCTGGACTCACAGCTATGACTCGGAGACGGGCGAGCTAATGGCCTGGGACTGGAGCAAGTCCGGCGTGGAAGAGATGAACTGCTTCCTCTGCCACTTTCCGCAGCCCAATAACCAGGCGCGCAAAGACGCACTGGAGAGCGGGGAATTCCAGTGGGCCAACACCGCCACCCTGCTGGGCACGGGCATCGTCTCCCACGAGGGCGACGAGTGGGTCTGGAACCCCGACGCCTTCCAGGAAGATGGCGAACTGGATGCGGACCACGTCACCATCCAGGATCCGACGCCCGAGAACTGTGGCGCCTGTCACGGCGCGGTGCACATGTCGACGGATCCCCTGACGCCGGCGGAGATCACCCCCGATGACTGGCACACCATCCGCACAGGCCAGATATTCTCCGGTCAGCGGCTCAAGGACACCGGCCTCAACCTGGAAAACAAGCAGGATCTGGACCGTTCGCTGGATGTGCACGCCGAGCGCAATGTGGAATGCTCCGACTGTCACTTTGCGGTCAACAACCCGGTCTACTATCAGGAGCCGCTCGAAACCAGGCCCGGGCATCTCCTGTTCGATCCCCGCCGCCTGGACTTTGGCGAGTATCTGCTGCGCCCGGACCACAACTTCGCCCGCGGGCAGACCGCCCAGCATGCGGTGAAGCCCGAGTATCAGGACGCCATGCGCCGGTGCGAATCCTGCCATGACGCCGAGAGCACCCATGATTGGCTGCCCTACACAGAACTCCACATGGACACGTTGAGCTGCGAGAGTTGCCACATTCCCAAGCTCTATGCGCCGGCTATGCAGCTAGATGACTGGACCGTCATCACCCCTGATGGCCAGGCGAACGTGACCTTCCGGGGCGTGGAGGGGGACGTCAACGACATCCATTCCCTCATCACCGGCTACGAACCCGTCCTGCTCGAACAGACGGAGGTGACCGGCGAGTCCAGGCTGACGCCGTTCAACCTGATCACGACCTATTACTGGGTGCATGAGGATCCGGAGCGCCCGGTGCGCGTCGAGGATCTCAAGGCCGTCTACCTGAACGAAGCCGGCGACGACTACGCCCCGGAGATCATCACCGCTTTCGACGCCAACGGCGACGGGACAGTGGACAGCGCTGAGCTGCGCCTGGACAGTGACGAAAAGGTGCAGATGATCAAAGATCGTCTGGTTGGGCTTGGGCTGACGAACCCCCAGATTCGGGGAGAAGTTCGCCCCTACAATGTCAATCACAACGTGGCCCATGGCGATTACGCCACCAAGGACTGCCAGGTCTGTCACAGCCAAGACTCCCTGATCAGTCGCTCCTTCGTCCTGGCCGCGTACCGGCCGGGCGGCGTGGACCCGACAATCAAGGGCGATAATAACGTCAAATTCACGGGTGATATGGCGTGGGATGACGAGACCAACACGCTGACCTTTACGCCTGCGACCACCGAAAGCGGTCTCTATCTCCCCGGTCACAATCACGTCGATTGGGTGGGGTGGATCGGCCTGTTCTCGCTGCTGGCCACGCTGGCCTTCGTGGTGATCCATGGCGGGCTGCGCCTCTATGAGGCCGGCAAGCATGCCCACGATCCCCACAAGGAGCCGGAGATGCGCACCGTGTACATGTACACGTTCTACGAGCGGGCCTGGCACTGGCTACAAGCCATCACCATCCTGATGCTGCTGGCGACGGGCATCGTCATTCACCGGCCCGACACCTTCGGCAACCTGGACTTCGGCATCGTGGTCCCGGCCCATAACGTCCTGGCCGCCATCCTGCTGATCAACGCAGTCTTCGCCGTCTTCTACCACTTCGCCAGCGGAGAGATCCGCCAGTATCTGCCAGAGCCGCGCGGCTACTTCCGCCAGGCGCTAATGCAGGTCGACTACTACATGCGCGGCATCTTCCGGGGCGATCCCCACCCCTTCGCCAAGACGCCGGAGCACAAGCTGAACCCGCTGCAACAGGCCACCTACTTCATGATCCTGAACGTGCTGCTGCCGTTGCAGATCCTGACCGGCATCGCCATGTGGAGCGCCATGCGCTGGCCGAACGTCATGCGCAGCCTGGGCGGGCTAACGTGGCTGGCCCCGTTCCACACCCTGATCGCCTGGTTCTTCGCCAGTTTCGTCATCCTCCACGTCTACCTGACCACCACCGGCCACACGCCCCTGGAGGGCATCAAGGCCATGACCGTGGGCTGGGAAGAGGTGGAAGTGGAAGGCAGGGAAGGAACGGCCGTCGCAGATAGCAGCGCGGCGGGTGCGGGAAGCGTTGGGGCGTGAACCGCAAAATGTGAAGCGTGATGTACAGGAGGGCGGGCTACGGCTTGCTCTCCTGTACAGGACTTATCAGCAGCATCTTGATTTGCAGGGATGAAGTGCAAGGAGACGAAATCAAAATGACCACTATGGCGCAATCCCCGACAGAGACCGGCGGCAAGCGGGCCGGTCCCAGACCCTTCATCAACCCTTATCTGGGCGGCATCATCCTGGGGCTGGTGCTATTCGCCGCCTTCTATCTCACGGGCAACGGCCTGGGCGCGTCCGGCGGACTCAACCGGCTCATCATCTGGTTCATCGATTTGGTCGCGCCCCAGCATGTGGACCGGGTCTCATACCTGCTCCACTACGCCGGCGGCGACAAAGACGCGCTCGATCACTGGATCGTGCTCATGACCGCAGGCATATTCCTGGGCGGGCTGCTCTCGGGCTGGTATGGGCGACGGCTGAAGTTCGAGACCATCAAGGGGCCCCACATCACCGTCCGCCAGCGCTGGTTCTTCGCCTACCTGGGCGGCATCATCTCAGGCTTCGGCGCCCGCATGGCCCGGGGCTGCACATCCGGGCAAGGTCTTTCCGGCGGGGCGACGCTCTCCGTGGGCAGTTGGGGATTTCTGCTCGCCTTCTTCGGGGCCGGTTACCTGATGGCCTATTTCGTTCGCCGACTCTGGAATTAGGGGGATTTGACTGATGGCTCCTTTTCAACTTTTCGATATCTTCGGCAAGCCGATCACCTATCTCATCTACCTGCTCATCGGCATGGGCTTCGGCTATGCGCTGGAAGCGTCCGGCTTTGGCGTCTCGACCAAACTGACGGACCAGTTCTACCTCAGGGACCAGACCGTCTTCAAGGTCATGTTCACCGCGGTGCTGGTGGCCATGGTGCTTCTCTTCGGCGCCACGGGTTTAGGGTTGCTGGACTACAACCGCATCTGGGTGCCGCCCACCTACCTGTGGCCGGGCATCCTGGGCGGCTTCATGATCGGCGTCGGCTTCATTGTCGGCGGCTTCTGTCCGGGCACCTCAGTGGCGGCGTCGGCCACAGGCAAGGTCGACGGCATGTTCTTCGTGGGCGGCATTCTCACCGGCATCATGATCTTCGGCGAGACCGTCAAATATTTCGAGCAGTTCTGGTATTCCAGCTTCATGGGCCGCTTCACCATCCCCGACTGGCTCGGACTGGACACAGGGGTGGTGGTCTTTGGCATCACGGCCATCGGCCTGGCCGCGCTCTGGGGCGCAGAGCATATCGAACGCGCTTACCGTCGCCGCGCCCATCAACCCTTCCGCCGGCATCCCCGCTGGCACTGGAGCGGGGCCATTGCGCTGCTGGGCGCGGCCTTTGCGGTCATGCTCATCGGCCAGCCCACGGTGGTGGACATGTGGACCCGGATCGCGGGCGAGAAAGAGCCGCTGCTGGAAAACCGGGAAGTGCAGATCCACCCGGCCGAGCTGCGCAGCCTCTACTATGACCCGCTGGTCAACCTGGTGATGTTGGACGTACGCCCCGAATCCGAATACAACATCTATCATCTCCAGGATGCCCAACGGGTCGACCTGGAGGACCTGCCCGATCTGGCGCCCGATCTGCAAGCCATGCCCCAGGGGACCGTCTTCGTGCTCATGAGCAACGACGAAACCCTGGCCACCCAGGGCTGGAAGGCGTTGGAAGCCCTGGAGGTGCCCAATGTCTACATTCTGGAAGGCGGGCTGAACAACTGGCTGGCCGTCTACGGCGAGGGGGAGTACGCACCCCTGACCCAGGGCGAGGACGAACAATTGCGCTATAACTTCACCGCGGCCCTGGGTTCTAACGACCCCACAGCCGTGCCCAGCCAGCACGATGAGGGCATCGAGTACACGCCCAAGGTGAAGATCGAGAGCAAAGCGCCCACCGGCGGCGGCGGCTGCGGATAAAAGCAATAGAACGCGGATTTGACGGATTGAGCGGAAACGACTGGATTTCTTTTCTTGAAAGAATCCGTGTCGATCCGCCAAATCCGTCAAATCCGCGTTCTATCAATTCCCCGTAACCAGCGGCAGGTAGCTGCGCCCCTGGTCGCCGGCCCCGCTTTCGATGACCTGCCACGCCTCCACATCCACCAAGGCGAAGAAGAGTTCCTGCTCCCCGCTGACGAAGGAGACGGCCCAGCGTGGCTCCTCCACCAGGGTGACGTAGGCTTTCCAGTCATCGTACCCGTCCAGCGCGTCCCAGACGCCCTCAGCCTCGTACGCGATTTCGATGGCCTGGTTGCGGGCCGTTTCCCGGGCCTCCTCCTCGGTCAGTTGGTAGGGATCGAAGAGACGCCAGATGTTGACTTCATCATTTTCCCCGTACTCCACCTCCGCAGCCCAGGCGTCCAACCCCTTCTCGAAGTAGACGTGCCACAGCCCCTCCCACGGGTCATAGTCGGTGTACTGATCCCAGTCGTTGGGGTCGCCCAACAGGGCCAGCGCCTCGGCGTCAGCCAACACCGCCGCCTCGACCGCGGCCTGCTGGCGGGCCTCCTCCTCGGGCGAGAGATAGGCGGGCGCGTAGTATTCCGTCACCGTCTGGCTGTTCATGTTCACCTGCGCCCAGGCCAGCCATTCCTCCCGGGCCTGATCCTCGTAGAACTCCACGCCCCAGATGTTGGCGTCCTCGTCCTCCACATAGGCCTCGGCTGACCAGTCGGGAAAACGATCCAGCGCGTTCTTGATGGCCGGATGCGCGGCTGCGATGTCGATGACCTGCTGCTCCTGGGCGCCCTGAGCCCAGGCGACCAGTGTGGCGCTCCCCCCGCCTGTAAGCTGGATGGTGCCGGCCATGATCACGATGGCCACCGCGATGATCAGCAGAGCGCTGACCAGTCGGCTCGCGACCGACCGGCCCGCGACCTTGCCTCCTCCATCCACCACCTGCTGCTCCTGACGCACATCCATGGCTCCCTCTCCCTCCGGTTGTTTGACTGCTACAGATTTTGCTTTCAGACAGTTCCCATCGGCGCATCCACCGCCGGTGCGTTTATTCGTTATGTCACGTTTGATCATGCGTTCCTCCCTTCGAAAAGACCCAACGGCGTGGGCGTGAAGTTGGGGAAGACCGCGTCCAGGGCCGGGTTGCCCAGGCGCAGCTTCACCACCTCCGCCACCACATCCCGGTAGTCGGTGGTGATGGCCAGATCGTCAGAGTCGTCTCGATTGGCGGGATCCAGGCCGGGCCAGGGACCGAAGACCTGCCCGCCCTTGACGCCGCCGCCCATGAGGAACATGGCGTTGCCGTGGCCGTGATCGGTGCCGGCGCTGCCGTTCTCATCGATGGTGCGCCCGAACTCACTCATGACCACCACCGTCACCCCCTGCATGCGCTCGCCCAGGTCGGTGTAAAAGGCGTGCAGGCCCTGGGTCAGATAACCCAGAAGGCTGTTCATCTCGCCGTCCAGAGTTCCCTGAGCCTCGTGGGTGTCCCAGCCGCCCAGATCGATGCTGGCCACCTCCAGCCCCACGTCGGCCTTGATCAGCTGGGCCACCTGTTTCAGCCCCATGCCAAAGCCCTCCTCGTCCTCAGGATAGGCTGCACCAGCGGACGGCGTGTAGTTATTGGCGTCCAGTGACTGGAGCACGCCGATGGTCTCGAAGACCAGATCGGCCTGCTGGCTGAGCATGCCCGGCGGACCGGCTATGCCTGCGTCCACCGCATAGAGGCTGCTCAGGGAATGTTGAAGCTGGCGCAGTTCGTCGTCCCGCCCGCGGAAATGAAAATCGGCGATGGACTTGATGGCCAAGGGCGTGACCGGCCCCCGCAACACATCGGGCAGCATGGTCCCCATGCCCACGGCCCGAAAGGGCGAGTCATTTTGCCAGGCCGCAGATTGCAAGTGGCGACCGATCCAGCCTGTGCCCACGGTCTTGTCGCCGGGGATGCCGTATTCCATGAAGCGCATGGCGTCGAAGTGGGAGCGGGTGGGGTCGGTCAGGCCGGTAGCATGGACCAGGGCCAGATCGCCCTGGTCGTAGATCTCCTTGAGCGCGGCCATGGCGGGGTGCAGTCCAAAACGGCCGTCCAGGTCCAGCGCGCTGCCGGGTCCGCGGCCAGGCTCCGGCACGGCCAGGGTGGGGCGGGCGTCGTAGTAGTACGCGCCCTCGCTGTAGGGAACCACCGCGCTCAGGCCGTCCATGCCCCCGCGCAGGAAGATGTGGACCAGCACGTCGCCCGGCCCCTGCTGCATGGCCGGGTTGAAGACCAGTTTGGGCATCCACGAAGGGAAAAGGCTATGGCTGGCGCCGATCACGCCGACCGCGCCCACGGCCTGCATAAAGCCGCGGCGGGAAATGTCTGTCGTCATGGGTAAACTCCTTTTGAACTTCAATAGACCGCGAATTGGGCGGATCTGCGCGGATAAAAGCGAAAAAAATCCGCGGATATCCGCCCAATCCGCGGTCTATTCATCATCGCCACTGGTAGAAGGGGGACGCGAGCATGAGGCCGAAGAGGCTGGGCATCTTGCGCGCGAACAATTGCATGTCCACCCGCGCGTTCTCGCCGCCGGCCGCGACATAGTCGATGAAGGGCTGCCTGGCCTCGCTCGATAGCGGCGCGCCGAAGAC
>JAJRVT010000361.1 GCA_024277175.1 Chloroflexota bacterium
CGAGAACGCCATGGTCTGGGCCATGCTCCACGTGGATGACGGCGAAGCCGGCGTCTTCGAATTCCCGGACGCCGACCCGCCGGTGAAATACAACAAGGCCATCGTTATGAAGCCCTTCAACGTGGTCGTGGGCGCAGAAGAGGCCGCTCCGGCTGCTGAGGAAGAAGAGGCTCCGCCGGAACCGTCCAGCATCGAAGCCTCCTTCCAGGAGAGCGATGGAACGACTGTGGTCGTGGACAAGGTGGAAGCGGCCCAGGACGGCTGGGTGGTCATCCACGCCGATGATGGCTTCACCCCCGGCGCCATCCTGGGCAAGGCGCCTGTGCCGGCCGGCGTGAGTGAAAACGTGGAAGTGACTCTGGACGAACCCCTGACCGAGAACGCCATGGTCTGGGCCATGCTCCACGTAGATGACGGCGAAGCCGGCGTCTTCGAATTCCCGGACGCTGACCCGCCGGTGAAGTACAACAAAGCCATCGTTATGGCTCCCTTCAACGTGGCCGTGGGCGCAGAAGAGGCCGCTCCGGCTGCTGAGGAAGAAGAGGCCCCGCCGGAACCGTCCAGCATCGAAGCCTCCTTCCAGGAGAGCGATGGAACGACTGTGGTCGTGGACAAGGTGGAAGCGGCCCAGGACGGCTGGGTGGTCATCCACGCCGACAATGGCTTCACCCCCGGTCCCATCCTGGGCAAGGCGCCTGTGCCGGCCGGCGTGAGTGAAAACGTGGAAGTGACTCTGGACGAACCCCTGACCGAGAACGCCATGGTCTGGGCCATGCTCCACGTGGATGACGGCGAAGCCGGCGTCTTCGAATTCCCGGACGCCGACCCGCCGGTGAAATACAACAAGGCCATCGTTATGAAGCCCTTCAACGTGGTCGTGGGCGCCATGGAAGCGGCGGAGGCTCCGGCGGCGGAGGTGGCGGCCAGTGAAGAGATGACGGCCACCGAGGCCATGACATCCACTGTCGCCATGACGGAAACTGCTGGCATGACGGAAACCGCCGGTATGACCGAGACTGCCGACATGACGGAAACTGCCAGTATGACTGAAACCGCCGGTATGACTGAGACTGCCGGCATGACTGAGACTGCCGACATGACGGAAACCGCCGGCATGACGGAAACCGCCGGTATGACGGAAACCGCCGGTATGACCGAGACTGCTGGCATGACTGAGACCGCCGGTATGACGGAAACCGCTGGCATGACTGAGACCGCCGGTATGACGGAAACTGCTGGCATGACTGAGACCGCCGGTATGACCGAGACTGCTGGCATGACTGAGACCGCCGGTATGACGGAAACCGCTGGCATGACTGAGACCGCCGGTATGACGGAAACTGCTGGCATGACTGAGACCGCCGGTATGACGGAAACCGCTGGCATGACTGAGACCGCCGGTATGACGGAAACCGCTGGCATGACTGAGACCGCCGGGGAAGAGATGGCTGGCCCTGAAGTATTGCCGGAGACGGGCGGCAGCCCGCTGAGCGGCAACCGCACTTGGCCTGTGGTGGCGTTGGTGCTGCTGGCGCTGGCTGGCGGGGCATTCTTCACCCGCCGTCGCGAGGCCTGATCGCCGTCCGCCGCGCTGATGATGAAGCCTAACTGCTACGTATGATGAGCGGCGTCGGGAGTTCCCGACGCCGCTCCTGTTTAACCCATTCACCGATTTCACCGATCCGATTCACCAATTCAACTAACAAATTGAAAGAGGAGAGAGAGATGCGTCACAATCGATCTTGGCTTGTCCTGGGCTTGTTGGTGGCGGTTGCACTGGTCTTCGCCGCCTGTGCGGCCCCAGCATCCGCCCCCGCCGACACTGGCGGCGAAACGGCCGCTGCAGAGAGTGAAAGCGCTGCCCCTGCCGAATCCGGCGTCCAGATCCCTGAAGTTGAAGAGGGAAAATTCAACGTCGCCTTCGTCTATGTAGGCCCCATCGGTGACGGCGGCTGGACCTACGCCCACAACCAGGGACGCGAGTATCTGGAAGAGCAAATGGGCGACCAGGTGGCGACCGCCTATCTGGAAAGCGTGCCCGAAGGCGCGGACGCCGAACGCGTGATCCGTAACCTGGCCCGCAAAGGCTTCGACGCCGTCTTCACTACGTCCTTCGGCTATATGGACCCCACTGAAACCGTAGCCGAAGAATTCCCGGATGTGGATTTCGTCCACGTGTCCGGCTTCAAGAAGAACGACACCAACTTCGCCAACCTCTTTGGCGCCATGGAAGACATGAAATACCTGACCGGCATGATCGCCGGCGCGCGCGCGGCAGAGGACGGCAGCAACCGGGTCGGCTATGTGGCCCCGTTCCCCATCCCCGAAGTGATCCGCCACGCCAACGCCGCTTCCTTGGGGATGCGCCAGACCTGCCCCGAATGCCAACTGGACATCCGCTGGATCTTCACCTGGTTCTACCCGGACCTGGAACGCCAGGCGGCTGAATCCATGTTCGACGCCGGAGCCTCCGTGGTCATCACAGGCGCCGATACGCCCGGTCCCGTTCAGGTGGCCGGCGAGCGCGATCTCTGGGGTGTGGGCTATGACAGCAGCAACGCCTGCGACGTGGATCCGGAGCACTGCCTGACGGTGCCCTACTGGAACTGGGGACCGGAATATGTGCACTTGGTCGAACAGATGATGGCTGGCGAATTCACCGGCGCCGACATCTACTTCGAGGTGGACAGCGGGGCCCTGGGCCTGCTGGGTTTCATGGATGGGCAGGAACCCCAGCCCGGCGTGCCTGAGTCCGTCATTCCTCAGGTGCAGGAAATCCTGGGCAAGATGGAGGCCGGCGAGTTCACCCGTTTCGACATCTTCACCGGCCCCATCAAGAACAACAAGGGCGAGGAAATCGTGCCTGAGGGCGTCACCCTCACCCAATCCGATCTGGAAGGCCTGAGCGGCATCCCCGGACGCGAGGACTGCACCATCTGCATGAGCTGGCTGGCCGACGGGATCGTCCCCGACGCCGAAATTCCGCAGTAGTCGGATCATGGAACGCGGATTAAACGGATTGGGCTGAGCTGCACGGATTTTCTTTTGGAAATCCGGCTGTTTCCGCCCAATCCGTTTAATCCGCGTTTTATATTATCCACCATCCAGACCACTGGAAGAGCTATGAGCGACTCTACACCCGCCTTTGAAATGCGCAATATCACCAAGCGCTTCCCCGGCGTCCTGGCCAACGATCGCGTCACCTTCGTGGGCGAAAAGGGCGAAATCCATGCGCTGCTGGGCGAGAATGGCGCCGGCAAATCGACGCTGATGAACGTGCTCAGCGGCCTCTATCACGCGGACAGCGGCGAGCTTTTTATCGACGGGCGGCGCGTGCGCTTCAATTCGCCCGGCGACGCCATCGCCGCCGGCGTGGGCATGGTACACCAGCACTTTATGCTGGTGCCGGTGCAGACGGTGGCCGAAAATGTGATCCTGGGCCAGCAGGACGTGGGCTTTGTCCTCGACACCGCCAAGATCGAAGCCGAGGTTCGCCGCATTGGCGAACGCTACGGCCTCCCCGTGGACCCCAGAGCCTACATCTGGCAGCTATCGGTGGGCGAGCAACAGCGGGTGGAGATCATCAAGATGCTCTACCGCGGCGCCCAGATCCTGATTCTGGATGAGCCGACCGCGGTGCTTACGCCCCAGGAGACCGAGGGATTCTTCCACACCCTGGAGGAGATGAAGGCCGAGGGCAAGACCATCGTCTTCATCAGCCACAAACTGGACGAAGTGCTCTCCATCGCCGACCGCATCACGGTCCTGCGCCAGGGCAAGCATATCGCCACTGTCCCGGCCGCGGGCATGACCAAACCGGAGTTGGCCAGCCTCATGGTGGGGCGCGAGGTCCTCTTCCACATCGAAACCCCGGCCATCGAGCCAGGCGAACCCCGGCTGATCCTGCGTGATGTGGAGGCATTGGACAACAAACGGCTGCCCGCCCTGCGTAAACTCTCCCTAACCGTGCGTTCCGGGGAAATCGTGGGCGTGGCCGGCGTGGCCGGCAACGGCCAACGGGAGCTGGCCGAGGCCATCTGCGGCATGCGTCCCATCACCGGCGGCTCCATCGAGGTAACCGGCGACAATGTGACCGGCGCCCCGCCCATCATCATGATCGAGGCCGGCATCGCCTACGTACCCGCTGATCGCAGCGCCATGGGCAGCGCGCCCAATCTCTCGGTGGCCGAGAACCTGGCCCTCAAATCCTATCGCATCCCGCCCATTGGCGGGCGCTGGTTCATGAACCGGCGCACCATGCGCGAGCAGGCGGAAGCGCTGATCCAGGCCTATGACATCGCCACGCCCTCCGCCGATACGCCCTCGCGCAAACTGAGCGGCGGCAACCTGCAAAAACTGATCCTGGCGCGTGAGCTCTCCAGCCGCCCCCAGGTGATCATCGCCGCCTACCCGACCCGAGGATTGGACATCGGCGCCACCGAGAACGTGCGCAACCTGCTGGTGGACGCCCGCAACCAGGGGGCCGCCATCTTGTTGATCTCCGAAGACCTGGACGAGGTCTTCGCCCTGTCGGACCGCATCGACGTCATTTACGAAGGCGAGATCGTGGGCCACGTCTCCCGCGAAGAGGCTGATCGCGAAACTGTCGGTCTCATGATGGCCGGCGAACGGGTGACAAAGTCTGCATCCAACGCCGAATCTTAAGTCATTCGTCACGCATCACGTTTTACGCATCACGGGAAACCGCCTATGTCCGTCCAGTCTCCACCCCAACCCCCGCCCCAGACGTCGACGCGCACCCGCCTGCGTCTGGAACGACGCATGGAGCAGCCGCGCTGGCTGAATATTCTGGCGCCGTTCATCCTCATCATCGCCGCCTTGCTGGTGGGCGCTCTCCTCCTGAGCCTGACCGGGTCCGACCCCTGGCTGATCTACCGGCGCATGGCCAGCGTGGCTTATGGCAGCAAGTACGGCTGGTCCGACACAACCATCAAAGCCACGCCTTTGATCCTGGCTTCCCTGGGCGTCTCCATCGCCTTCCGCATGCGCCTCTGGAACATCGGCGCCGAAGGGCAGCTCTACATGGGTGCGTTCCTGGCCACAGGCGTGGCCCTGAACGTGGTCCCGCCGGAGTCGCCTATGTGGCTCATGCTCCTGACCATGGGGGTCGCCGGCTTTATCGGCGGAGCGATCTGGGGCTTCATCCCCGGCCTGCTCAAGGCCAAGCTTAACGTCAACGAAATTATCACCACCCTGATGCTGAATTACGTGGCCATCCTCTGGAACAACTATTTTATCTATGGTCCGTGGAGCGAACGAGGCTTTGGCCTGACGCCCCAGTTCCCGCGCAACGCATGGATGCCCCGCTTTACAGACTACGCCACGGCCGTCCCCGCCCTTCGGGGCGTGACCGCCCATTTCGGCATCTTCCTGGCCTTTTTTCTGGCGATTGTGCTCTGGGTGGTCTGGCGTTGGACCAAGTGGGGCTTCGAAGTCAGCATCATCGGCGACAACCCCCAGGCAGCGCGCTATGCCGGCATCAACCTGTCGCGCAAGATCATGGTGGTCATGGCCCTCAGCGGCGGCCTGGCCGGCCTGGCGGGCATGGTGGAGGTCTCCGGCGTTGTGCACCGTCTGCAGGAGCGTTTCTCGCCGGGCTACGGCTTCACGGCCATCATCGTCGCCTGGCTGGCCAAGCTGAACCCGCTGGCCATTATCGTCGTCTCGTACCTCTTCGCCGGCCTGCTGGTGGGCGCAGATGAGATCCAACCCGCAGGCATCGCCCAACTCCTCCAGGGCGTGATTCTTTTTGTCGTCGTGGGCGGAGATATGATGTTGCGCTATCGGTTGCGGGTGACGCATTGATGAGCGAATCATCCATGTAATCCGTGTAATCCGTGGCTAATTTTTCAGGGCAGAATTACTGAGGAATCACTTATGGAAGTAGCAATGCTCGTCAACCTATTGGCCGCCGGCATCCGCTCCGGCACGCCCCTTCTCTTCGCCACCATCGGCGAGATCTTCGCCGAACGCTCCGGTGTGCTCAACCTGGGGGTGGAGGGCATGATGCTCATGGGCGCGATGACCGCGTACGGCGTCTCCCACGCCACCGGCAACCCGTGGCTGGGGCTGCTGGCAGGCATCATCGTTGGCGGTTTCATGGCCCTGCTCCACGCCTTCATGACCGTCACTCTGCGCGCCGATCAGGTGGTGAGCGGACTGGCGCTCACCTTCCTGGGCATGGGGCTGAGCGCGGTCCTGGGCGCGCCGTTGGTGGAAGTGCGCAACGCGCCCAAACTGCCCGCATTCCCCATTCCCGGCCTCTCTCAGATTCCGGTGGTGGGTCCCATCCTCTTCGACCACAATATCATCGTCTATATCGGCTTTCTGCTAATTCCCGTGGCCTGGTTCTATATCTACCGCACCCGCCCCGGGCTCAACCTACGCGCAGTGGGCGAATATCCCGCGGCCGCCGACACCCTGGGCATCAATGTCACCCGCCTGCGTTACTACTACGTCATTCTGGGCGGCATGCTGGCGGGGCTGGGCGGCGCGGCCCTGAGCCTGGCCATCACTCCCCTCTGGATCGAGGGCATGACGGCCGGTCAGGGCTGGATCGCGGTCGGCCTGGTCATCTTCGCCGGCTGGGACCCTCTGCGGGGCGCGATGGGGGCTTACCTTTTCGGCGCCATCCGTCGTCTGCCGCTGGACATGCAGAACATCTCCTTTTTCCTGCAACACCCAACCTATGGCTATTTTATGAACATGTTGCCCTATCTTTTCACCATCATCGTCCTGGTCATCGGCTCCCGGGAGGCCCTGCGACGACGGGTGGGCGCGCCGGCTGCGCTGGGCGTTCCCTACGTGCGTGAGGAGCGCGGCGCGTAGTCCATGCTTCCACAATCACATGTCGCCTACACCTGGCTTGCGCTCAGCGTGGCCCAGGACAAGCTGGGCGTGGCTGAAGATGCGGATTATCGGCTGGTCGCGCTGGCCGCCATGGGGTCGGATCTGATCGACAAACCCCTGGCCTGGGCCTATTTCTACGAACGCTACAAGTCCGCGGTCCTCTTCGCCCACACCCTGATCGCCTACCTGATTGTCCTGACGCTGACGATCTGGCAGTTTCCTCGCTACGCAGTCTATGGATTCGCCTTCCTGGGACACGCCTTCCTGGATCGCATCTTCTACTTCTACGACACCTTCTATTGGCCCTTCCGAGGCTGGCGCTTCCACGTCTGGCGCAAACAGGGGTCGGAGCAGGAGAAGATCGGCAACGCCTACTGGCGCGCCTTCACCCGCCGGCCGGACCTGTGGGGCTGGGAGTTGGGCGGACTGCTGGCCTTCGCCTATCTGGTTTGGCGCTATCGGCTCTATAAGCCCGGGAACCTGCTGCACTTTGCGCTCACTGGGCGTCCGCCCCGTTGACATGCTATCTATCCTTCTGATTGTCGCTCCCGCGCCCAGGCGTGATACAATCGCGCCATGAATCGACCTGCACCGACCACCGAAATGACGCCGCCATCATCGTCACCACCCCCGCAGCCCCACACGGGTCGCCGCGTACTTCTGAACACAGGCGCGCTGGTGGGGTCCAGCCTGTGGCGTATCGCCATCAGCTTTGTACTCCAGGTATTGATCGCGCGTATGTTGGGGGTCGCCCAGTTGGGCCAATACATCAGCGCGTTAGCCTTTCTCAACCTGGCCCAAGTCGTCAGCGAACTCGGGTTGCCCAACCTGCTGGTGCGGGACCTGGCCCAGGATCCCGGACAACGCCGGGTCTACTTCTTCACCGCCCTGCGCTTCCAACTTATCTCGGCCCTGCTCACCTGGCTGGCGCTGGTCGGGTTAAGCCTGGTCCTGCCCATTTCCGCCGACCTGCGAACCATGCTCTGGCTGGTGGGCGCGTCCCTGCCCTTCTATGCCGTCACCTCGGTGGGCCAGACCCTCTTTCAGGCCAGTGAGCGCATGGAACTGGTCATGGGCGTGGATGGCCTCATCAACACCCTGATCCTGGCGCTGAGCGTCGGCCTCCTCTTCATGGGGGGCCAGGTGCGCCAGTTGATCGCCATCCTGGTGCTCACCCAGGCCATCTCCGCGGGGGTGAGCCTGCTGCTGACGAAACGCAACCGTTTGCTGCCCCGGGTCGAAGCGCCCATCCGCGTGACGTGGACCGAACTCTGGCGGGACGCACGGCCTTTCTACGGCCTCTCCCTGGCTGACGTCTTGCTTCATCGCCTGGATATTCTTCTCCTCAACATGGTGGGCGGCGACCTGCTGATCGGCGTCTACAGTATCGCCTACAGCCTGGTGCGGGTGGTGATCAAGCTGATCCAGAGCTACTGGAAGGCCCTCTATCCCACCTTCAGCCGCCTGCGCCTGGAGTCCCCTCCCCAATATCGACGGCTGGCGGCCCTGGGGTTGCGCTACGGGCTGATGATCGTGCTGCCGGGCGCAGCCCTCACCCTGGGCCTGGCCGAACCGGTGTTGTCCCTGCTCTACGGCGACAAGGCCCTGGCGTCGGTGCACACATTTCAGACGTTGGTCTGGATGACGCCCTTCTTCCTGGTGGAGATGTACGCCATCACCCTGCTGATGGCCGAACGCTTCCCCCGCCAGAGCCTGCTGCTGACGGGTGTGCATATCGGCGGCGTAGCCCTGCTCCTGCCGCCCCTGACCTTCTACGGGGGGGCGTTGGGCGCGGCGCTGGCCATGGTCATGGCCAGCGCACTGGGTGCGACAGGCGGTCTCTATCTCCTTCACCGCCATCACATCTCCATCCGCGTGGACAAACTGTGGGCGCTGTTGGCCGCGACCGCGCTGGCTGGCGCAGCCAGCCTATGGACGCCCTTGCCCTGGATCGCGCGCGGACTCCTGGGCGGCCTGCTCTACCTGGCCATGATTTGGATCAGCCGCGCCTTCACCCCGGAGGATCGCGCGCTCTTCTGGCGGGCCGTGCGCGCGCAGAAAAAGGAGCCAAACGTCGAACTCCAGGATCCAGCCTCATCATAACCAGCCTCCTGGCGCGTGCAGTCTTTCTTGGGCGATTCCCTGACGATTACCGATCCGGGACGGCCCGCTCCTCACGCCGGTAACGACGCCCGGCAAGCCCTCAGAGAAATCAGAAAACAGACCGCTGATTGAGTGAGAATGACTAGACTTTTTCCGGTTTTCCCGCCTGAATTCGTAGGCCCCCTCTGGGTCCCGCCTAATTCGTGGTCTACTCGCTCTCCTCCTGGCAGTCTCCTCGGTGGGGCGATTCCGGATCAGCCCCGCCTCTAACCTGACGCCAGAGATACGGTTGACAAACGATTACCCTCAGATCCCCCCGTGTGGATGCAGCCAGGCGCGCCCTCCGTCAGTTGACAGCCGACCCGCCCCTTTCTATACTGTCCCACGCGGTCAGGCGTGAATTTACAACCGAGCCGATCCGGCGGGATTAGCGGATCGGCCCACTTTTCAGTACAATACCCGGCTGATGGCCCGACAATTGTTGCCGGACGCCGCATGCCTGTATACCGCCCGATCGGGAGCTCGATGGACGATAGTCTCGACCCAAGCCAAACCCACGCCCCGGCCCGCGCCTACCGCGTACTGATGATCGCGCCCACCAGCTTTTTCGCCGATTACGGCGGCCATGTACGCATTCTGGAAGAGGTGCGGGCGCTCCAACGGCTGGGTCATCGGATCACCATCGTCACCTATCACAACGGGGAGGATGCGCCCGGCCTGGACGTCCGCCGCACCCTGCCCATCCCCTGGCGTCAGGACTACGAAGTCGGCTCCAGCCGCCACAAAATCGCGTTCGACGCCCTGCTGGGCTGGAAAACGTTGGAGGTGTTGGCCCGGGAGCGCTTCGACGTCATCCACGCCCACATGCACGAAGGTGCGCTCATCGGCCTGATCCTGGGGCGGATCTTTGGCCTGCCTGTGGTTTTCGATTTTCAGGGCAGCATGACCGAAGAGATGATCGACCATCACTTCCTGACCCGGGGCAGCCGGGTGCACAGGCCGCTCCGCCGCCTGGAACGCTGGATCGACCGCAGCGCGTCCGTGGTTTTCACCAGCTCGGCCAACGCCGAACGGCTGCTGCTGGAGGAATTCGACTGTGAACCTGCCCGCATCCGCACCCTGCCCGACTGCGTGGATTCCAGCGTCTTTCGCCCCGCCAGCGACTTCGATCCAACGGAACTGGCCGCGCTGCGGGAGCGTTTGTCTTTGCCCGAAGAGGCCAAAGTGATCGTCTACCTGGGGCTGCTGGCCGAATACCAGGGGACGAGCCTGTTGTTGGAGGCGACCCAACGTATCGTCGCCCGTCACCCGGACGTATATTTGCTGTTGATGGGCTTCCCTGGCGTTGCCTACTACGCGCAAAAAGCGGTGGATCTGGGCATCGCCGATCACGTGCGCCTGACGGGGCGGGTGCCCTATCCCCAGGCGCCCATCCACCTGGCGCTGGGCGATGTGGCCGTCGGCCCTAAACTAAGCCTGAGCGAAGGCATGGGCAAACTGTTGAACTATATGGCCGCGGCCCTGCCCACTGTGGCCTTTGATACGCCCGTGGCCCGGGAATATCTGGGCTATCATGGGCTGTTCGCCAGGCGGGGCGATGTGGAAAGCTTGGCGGCCATGATCGAGACGGGCCTCTTCGATCAAGAGGCAATGGCCGACGTTGGCCAGCGGCTGCGCCAGCGGGCCATCCGTAAATTCGAATGGTCCGGCGCGGCCCAGACCATCGTCGACGCCTACGCCCAGGCCCGGGGCGAGTTGGTCATCGAATCGGCATCGGCTGAATCCCAAGCCGTCGAACAGGGATAAGAACGTCCCCGGCGCGGGCTGCGGGGTTCTGGATAAACCAGCGAGCGTGTTTGGCCTGCACCAAGGAAGAGAATGTTCCGGCAAGGCTTTACATGACAGACAGAGGACTTTGACCGCTATGGAGCAATCGACGCCCGTACGCGTATTCACCCCGGCTGGCGGCTATACCGGCATGATCGACCGCCTGCGCGATCTCTACGCCTATCGCGAGCTGATCTACAATCTGGTGGTGCGCGAGCTCAAGGCCCGCTATAAGAACAGCGCGCTGGGCTTTGTGTGGAGCCTGCTCAACCCCCTGGCCATGATGATCGTCTTCACTATTGTCTTTGGTCTCCTGTTGCCCAATTCCCAAATCGAGAAATATCCTATATTTTTGCTCTGCGGTCTGATCCCCTGGAACTTCTTCTCGTCCAGCGTCACGGGCAGCGTTGGCGGCATTGTGAACAATGGCAATCTCGTCAAAAAGGTCTATTTCCCGCGCGAGGCGTTACCCATCGCCGGCGTACTGGCCAATCTGGTCAACTTTTTGCTGGCGTTCACCGTCCTCTTCGCCGTACTGATCATCTTTCGGGCCAATTTCAGTCCCTGGCTATGGATGTTGCCGGCGGTGATCCTGATCCAGACTGCGTTCATCCTGGGCATCGCCTTTTTTCTGAGTACAATCAACGTCTTCTACCGGGACACCATCATGATCATGGATGTGGTCATGCTGGCCTGGTTCTTTCTCACGCCGATTTTTTACACCATCGAGCTGGTGCCGGCCACCCTGGAGATCGGCGGCGTGGTCCTGGACCTGCGACGGCTGGTCTATATTCTCAACCCCATGGCTTCCATTATCAATATGTACCGGGACCTGCTCTACTGGGGTTACCGCACGGATATGGACTTCTTCCTACGCACGGCGGCCACGGCCTTCGTGGTGCTGATCGCCGGCTACTGGTTTTTCACCCGCTATAGCGGCCGTTTCGGCGAGGAAGTGTAACCCGGACGAATCCGCCCTCCTTTGAGGGTCGGCCTGTCCGGCTTTAGGAGCAAAAAACATGAACAGATCGATATCCTGGATCGCCGCTGTGATGACGGCCCTGCTGACCGCGGTCCTTTTTGGCGGCCCAGTGTACGCCCAAACGCCCACGCCGCTGGTGGAGCACGCTGTGCCGGGCAAGCCGCTCAACGTGGCTGTGGAGGCGCCGGGCCGAGTCTGGTTCACCATGCCCGACGCCAACGCCATCGGGTTTCTGGACGCCACCGATCCCGACAACGTCCAGTTCACCCAGTACGATTTGCCCAACAGCGGCAGCGAACCGTACGACATCGTCTATGACAACGGGTTCGTCTGGTTCACTGAAAAAAGCGGCAACCGCATTGGGCGTCTGAATGTAAGCGACGGCCAAATCAAGGAATACAGTATCAACACCGCAAACAGCGGGCCTACGGGCATCGACGTCGCGCCCAATGGCCGGGTCTGGTTCGTGGAACAGAACGCCAATCAACTGGCTGAACTCGATCCCGTCGCTGAAACCATCGTCGAACTCCTCTACACACCGTCCTTTGGTCAGGCCCACGGTGAACTGGAAGACGTGGCGGTCGTCAATAACAGCACCATCTGGTTTTCCGCCCGAGAGCGAAATGAGATCGTCCGTTATGAGGTGAGTTCGAATCAATTCGCCTCCTTTTCCACCCGCCCTCCAGGTTCTTCGATCCTCTTCGCCGAGCCTATGGGACTCACGCTGGACAGCACGGACACGCTCTGGACCGTCTCCTTTGCGGATAGCCAGGTTGGCCGTTTCGCTCCGGGGACGGTAGCTCTGTTCCGCTGGTCGCCTACGCCCAGTAACAACGCCGCGCCGGCTCAGATTGCTTTCTATGACGCCGGCCAGCGCTGGTTCTTTTTCTACAGCGAGTACGACACCGGCCGGGCGGGTTGGCTCTCCACGCTGACCAATAGCGCCATCGCTGGCACGGTCGAATACCCCCTGTCGTCGCCGGACGCCCGGCCGTGGGGCGTGGATGTGGACGCCAATGGCTGTGCATGGTTTGCCGCCACTGAGATCAATCAGCTCGTGGAATGGTGTTCGCCCTACGCCCAACAGACCTGGCTCCCCATTGTGCGCGGCGTGACGCTGGCCCGGTGAGCGGGTTCCTGTCCTTGTTCCATGTACGTCTTGAATGGAAGCATTACCTATCAACTTGGGAGGTTGGCATGAAAAAACGCTGGTTCATCATTGCTATCACGATCCTGTCCGCTGTGACAGTCACGTTCATCGACGCCCGACCCGCGGCCGCGCTGCCGTCCCCCCAGGGGACCGTACCCGGCGATGTTTACCTTCCCCTGGTCTTCAAAGGCCCCTGTACAGTGGAAGCTCGGCCACGCTCGAAGAGCGTCTTCGGCGTTCAAATGTACGGCAATACCGGCTTAGACAGCGGTTACTTCCAGGAAATGATGGATAGCCAGACCAGTTGGGTGCGCAATGAAGTGGTTTGGCGTGGCGTCGAGCCTGAGAACGTCTCTCCGGCTGAATATCGGTGGGGGGGCGTAGACAAAGCTCTGTCCGCGGCCATCGAAGGCGGCATTAACATGATCGGCACCATCAACTACAACCCTGACTGGGCCGCCGCCAGTTCGACCGGTCCCATCAATCCTGAAAATCTCGACGACTTCGCCGAATTCCTGACGGCGCTGGCAGAGCGTTATGACGGCGACGGCGTGGATGACGACCCCTGCGGCCGCGTGGTCAAATATTGGGAGTTCTACAACGAACCCGATGGCCAGGATAATCGCTGGGGTTATGATGGCGATAAGTACGCACAGATGCTTGCGGTCGCCTACCCTGCTATGAAGGCCGCTGACCCTGAAGCCCAGATCGTCTTCGGTGGACTCGCCTACGACTGGTTCGATGACCAGGGCGGTCCTTTCATCCGCCGTTTTCTGACCGATGTCCTGGACGCAGGCGGCGGGGCCTACTTCGACATCATGAACTTCCACGTTTACCCCGCCTTCGCCCCCAATTGGACCACCACCGGGCCCGGTCTGTACGAAAAGGCCGAAGCCGTCCGCCAGGTGTTGGCCGGTTATGGGCTGAACAAACCCATGATGATCACTGAATCGGGCGCGCATAGCAACAATGACCCCGGTTCGCCCAGCACGCCTCAGATTCAGGCCAGCTATGTGGTCGAACTCTTCACCCAGGCCAGAGCCGCCAATATCGAATCCATGATCTGGTTTGCGCTCTACGATCCGCCGGAATGGTATCCCCACAAGAATGGCCTGGTGACGGCGGACACGCCCCCCACGCGCAAGCTGGCCTTCTCCACTTTCCAACTAGCCGTGGACCAGATCGCCAACGCTACATTCGAGCGCACCCTGTCCACAGGCGAGATGGGCGATAGCAACATGCAGGCCTATCTCTTCACCAAACCGGGATCGAACGCCCCCCTGTACGTGGCGTGGATGGCTCCCGTCAAAACCGAAAGAACCGCCACCCTCTCCGTGCCGGGATCCCAGGTCACAGTCTACGACATCTACAGCAACACCCACACCGTTCGGGACAGCGATGACGGCGCCACCGATGGCCGCGTTTCGGTCCGGGTTAGCAAGGAGCCTGTATTCATCGAGGTGAATTGATCATGTTAAATAATATCGCCCAGTCCACCGGGGCGCTACGGCGCCATCATCGACGCATATCGGTCGCAGTCTTTGCGGCCATCTTGATCTTCCTGACTTTGGGCGGCTCCTCCGTCTTCGCCCAGGGTGCAGGTGAAGAGGCGGACGCAATGCAGGCCGGACCGCCCCTCTGCCGTTTTGGCGTCAACGTCAACCGGGCCCACGACGAGCCGGGCATCGAAGCCTTCGACACCGCCGCGTTACGCTTGGGCTGGTACATCGACTATCGCGCCCAAACAGATCCGATCCGTCCCCAGGGCATGAACTACGCGCCTGTGATCCGGCTGAGCCAGGTGGGTGATGAGGGCTACACAACAAATCCCAGTGGACAGGCATTGGACGACGCCATCCTGGCGCTCAAAGGCCAGGAGATACACTGGTACATCGGCAACGAACCCGACCGCATCCAGTGGCAGGATGACATCATGCCCGCGGTCTATGCCAAGGCCTATCATGAGTTGCGCACGCGCATCAAGGCCCTGGATCCCAGCGCACAGGTGGTCGCCGGCTCCATCGTCCAGGCGACGGAAGTGCGCATGAAGTACCTGGACCTGATCCTGGCCGCACATCAGCAACAATATGGCGAACCCATGGCCGTGGACGCCTGGGCCATCCACGGTTTCATCTTGCGAGAAGCCAGTTGCCAGTACTATCCGCCCCAGGAGTGCTGGGGTGCGGACATCCCGCCCGGTGTGGACGACCACGAGGGGTTGCTGATCGATGTTCAGCAGAACGACGACTTCGACATTTTCAAAGCCAACATCATCCGCATGCGTCAGTGGATGGCCGACAACGGCTACCGCAGCGTTCCGCTTTATCTGTCCGAGTACGGCGTACTCATGCCCAGCGGTTACTTCAACCCCGACTTCACGCCGGAACGGGTCAATGCCTTCATGACCAAGAGCTTCGACTTCCTGCTCAACGAGGGCGTGGATGACCAGATCGGCAATCCGTTGGACAGCAACCGACTGGTGCAGCAACTTTCCTGGTACAGCACCAGCGACAGTCAGGATTTCAACGGCAACCTCTTCACCCTCGGCAACAACAACGAAGTGCTGGGGATGTCAGCCATGGGCCAGAACTACGCCAACTACACCGCCCAGGTGACCGACGACTTCGATTTCACGCCCACAGCCTTCTCCGTGGAATCACCCATCGTCATCCTCTCTCAGAGCGGATCCCAGCGGGCGGTGGTGACCATCGGCGTGACGCTGGCCAGTGGCGGCAACAACCTTATGCCTGCGGCCGCGCCGGTGCGGCTCTACAACGGCAACCCCGGAACCTCGGGGCAGCCCCTGGCTGATGGCGTCGTCCCGGCTGTGGGCTGCGGGCGACAGAGCCTGGGCTATGTCACCATCCCCATCCCCTGGGATGGCGTCTCGCCAGACACGCTGCCGAGCACGCTCTCCCTGTACGCGTTGGCCAATCCCGACGGTACAGTGGACGAAGTCAACCGGGATAACAATGGATTGGCAGGGCAGGTCTCCCTGGAAGGAACGGGAATCGTGAACGTCGATGTCCACGGTTTTTTACCCCTGATTGGACGTTGAGATTCCAACGCTGAGATTGGCCCTGTTGAAACGAACAAGGCAACATAAATGTTGCGATACAGTGGACTGTCGCCCTGTATTGCAACATTTATGTTGCCTCGATATCTCCCCACACACCGCATCCAGATAGCCCACTGACGCGGTTAATGGTAAAATATGGGTTCGTAATCGCATCATCCGCAAGCCGGGTGATTGAGCCCTATTGGAACCAGACCGTTGAAACCGTTGGTCGAAGTCCACAACGTATCCAAACGCTTTCGTCTCCGCCAGGAGAGCCAGCGCTCGTGGCAGGATGTTTTCATCCACCTGTTTCGCCGCGAGCGCGATCCGGCTGAATATTTCTGGCCCCTGCGCGACATCTCATTCACCGTGAACCCGGGTGACAGCGTAGGCGTGCTGGGTCCCAACGGCTCTGGCAAGAGCACCCTGCTCAAACTCATCACCGGCATCCTCTCGCCCACCATGGGCGAGATCACCGTGCGCGGCCGGGTGGCGTCGCTGCTGGAACTGGGCGCAGGCTTTCACCAGGAGCTGACCGGGATGGAGAATATCTTTCTCAACGGCTCCGTCTATGGCATGCGCCGGTCCGAAATCCAGGAGCGGCTGGAGAGCATCATCAGTTTCGCCGAGTTGGGCGACTTCATCAACACGCCGGTCAAACACTACTCATCGGGCATGTACGTGCGCCTGGGCTTCTCTGTGGCCATCCACACCGACCCGGACCTGTTGATCGTGGACGAAGTGCTGACTGTGGGCGACACCCACTTCCAGAACAAGTGTATGGACGCCATCCAGCTTTTCCGGGAAAAGGGCGGCACCCTTTTCCTGGTCTCCCACAGCCTGGACGTGGTGGAGTCCACCTGCACCCGCGCCCTCTGGTTCGACCACGGGCGGGTGCAGGCCGACGGCGACACCCTGGATGTGATCATGCAGTACCGCAACCGCATCGCCGAAGAGGAAAACGCAGCCAATCCCACCCACATGGCCTTGGAGTTGGACTCGTCCAAACGTTGGGGAACGGGCAAAGTCCAGATCACCGAGGTGGAAATGTGCGACGATAACGGCGAGCCGCGCACCACCTTTTACACCGGCGACCCCATGCTGGTGCGTATGCGCTACCTAGCCCAGGAACCCATTGCCAGCCTCACCTTCGGCCTGGCCATCCACGCCCAGAATGGCGCGCACGTCACCGGCCCCAACACCCGCACCGGCGGGCTGGAGATCCGCAACGTGGACGGAGAAGGTGAAATTCTCTTTCGGATTCCGGCCCTGACGCTCATGGAAGGCGCTTTCGTCCTCTCCGTGTCAGCCACCAATGCCGCCGACTCCATCATGTACGACTACCACGACCGGGCCTATCCCTTCCGGGTCTATCCCGGTCGCTCCCTGGAGCGCTACGGCCTGATCACCCTGGGCGGCGAGTGGCGCTGGATCCCGGACGCGCCCACCCAGGAGCCATCGCGCCCCGCCGACGCTGCTTTGGTGAGCGACAATGGGTGAGCACAGCCAATCGTCCCGCACTCATCCCGCCCCGGATTCTGGGCGACGTCTGAACAGGACGCTGCTGATCAGCCATGACGTCATCGGCGCGTCCATGGCCGGGCCGGGCATCCGCTACTATCACCTGGCACGCGAACTGGCTCCCTTTGTGGACCTGCGCCTGGCTCTGCTGGCTGTGGACGCCGCTCCCGAAGATCCCCCCTCTGCACCGATCCAGCTCGACGGCATCCAACTGACGACCTATCGCAAACGGGCGTGGGACTCCATTTCCTCGGCGGCCCGCTGGGCGGACGTCATCATCCTGCCCACGGACATCGCCACCGAGTTTCCCCAACTGGCCGACCTGGACGCAGCCCTGGTCATCGACGGCTATGACCCCCTGCTGGCCGAATGGCTGGCCCTCTTCTCCGACCTGCCTCCGGCTGAGCGAGACTACGCCTGGTTTCAGCGCATGCGCGAGCTTCACGCCCAGTATCTCATGGGCGATTTCTACATCTGCGCGTCCGAACGCCAGCGCATGTGGTGGCTGGGCCAACTGGAGGCCGCCGGCCGCCTGCACCCGGAGACCTTCCGGGCCGATCCCTCCCTCCACAACCTGGTGGACATCGCGCCCTACGGCTTGCGGGAGGAACCGCCCGTCCACGCGCACGCGGTTGCGCGCGGCGTCTGGCCCGGCATCGATCAGGCGGACGAGCTCATCCTCTGGGGCGGCGGGCTCTGGCCCTGGCTGGACCCGGTGACAGCGATCCGGGCCCTGGCCCGGATCCGGGAAACGCGCCCGGAGGTCAAGCTTCTCTTCCCCGGCACCCGTCACCCCAACCCCATCATGCAGGGGATGCCCACCCAGAACGAGGCCGCGTTCGCCGCCGCCGAAGAATTGGGCCTGCGCGACAGCGGCGTCTTCTTCGGCGACTGGGTTCCCTACGACCGCTGGCCCAGCCTGCTCCTGGAGTGCGATGTGGCCCTCAGCCTCCACTATAACACGGTGGAGACCCAACTGGCCTTCCGCAGCCGCCTCTTCGACTACATCTGGGCCGCCCTGCCCGCCGTGGTCACCAAGGGGGACGCCACCAGCGACCTGGTTGCCCGCTATGACCTGGGCTACGTGGTCGATTACGAGGATGTGGCCGGCGTGGCCGACGCGATCCTGTCCCTGCTGGACGAACCGTCCGGTGCGCGCCAAGCCAACTTTGAGGCCACACAGGCGCAACTGACCTGGCGCAACGCGGCCGAACCGCTGATCCGCTTTTGCCAGCACCCCCGCCGCGCGCCGGATCGGGTGGCCGGCCCCACGGACGGGACGCCCTATTACCAGGCCCGGATCCGGGAAACGCAACGACAACTGGCGGAAGCCCAGGCCCGAATCGCCGAACTGGAGGCGCTGGTGCGCGGCTATGAAAGCGGCAAGGTCATGCGCGCCATGCAGGGGTTCGATCGCTGGCGAAGCCGGCTGACGGGAGGCGACAATGGCTGATCTGCGCGCGGCGGTCATCATCCCTGTCTGGAACGGGCGCGCCGACCTGCCCCGGTGCCTGGACGCGCTCCTGGCTCAGGACTATCCCGATTTCCAGGTCATCGCCGTGGACAACGCCTCCGATGATGGCTCGGCTGACCTGATCGTGGCCGATTACCCCGCGGTCACCCTGTTACGGCAGCCGGCGAACCTGGGCTTCGCCGGCGCGTGCAACGCCGGCCTGCGCCATGCATCTGCGGGCGAACGCCCCGCGGACGTGATGATCCTCCTCAACCAGGACACAGAGGTGCAGCCCGGCTGGCTGGCTGGCCTGGTCGCGCCCTTAGCGTCAGACCCGGGGATCGGCATGACCGGCAGCAAGGCCCTCTACCCCGACGGGACCATCCAGCACGCCGGCGCGGCGCTGGACCCCCAGGTGGGCGGCCAGCACCGGGGGCTGGGCGAGCCGGATACGGGGCAGTGGGATCAGCCCGGCGACGCAGACTTCCTCTCCGGCGTCTCCCTGGCCATCTCCCGTGGGGCCTATGAGGCGGTGGGCGGTCTGGACGAAGGCTTCAGCCTCGTTTATTTCGAGGATGTGGACTGGTGCTACCGGGTGCGGGCCGCCGGCTTCCGCCTGCTCTACGCGCCCGACTCGGCCCTGATCCACCACGAACGCAGCGCGCAGGCCGACGGCTCCTACGCCAGCGTCTATCCCTACCAACGCAACCGGCTGCGGCTGCTGCTCAAGCACTGGCCCCTGGAGCGGCTGCTGAACGAGTTCGCACCCGCGGAGAAGGCCTGGCTGCAACGCCAACTTTCGGCCGAATTCGTGGCAGGGGTCCATCGCGCGTACCTGTATCACCTGCTGAACCTGGACGGGATGCTCCGCTGGCGGCGGGACTTTTTGGGCGAGCCCCTCTCCAACGGCGACGCGCTGGCCGCCATGCTCATGGACCTGCGCACCGTCTACTCCCTGGCCGCGATCTTCCCGCCCGCGGACGGTCAGCCCGCCACGGATGAGAAACCCGCCGCGCCCACCCGCCTGGAAGCGTTGCTGGCCGAAGCCAAAGCCCAGGCCCGGATCACGCCCCGGCCCTTTCACTCTGACGTCCCCGTCATCGGCCCGCTCATCGTCTGGTTCCGCAATGCCTGGAACCAAGTGGCGACGAAATGGTTCGTCCTGCCCCTGGTGGAGCAGCAGAACGCCTACAACAGCGCCCTGCTACAGGCCCTGGAACAGGCGGTTCAGGACCGGGAGCGCCTGGCCGCTACCCTGGTCGAATACAACAGCGAGAGCGGGCGCGACCTGGCCGAACTGACGAACGAGGTGCGCAAGCTGCGCGCGCGTCTGGCAGATCCGGAAATGGGCGATGCAGTGCGCACACAGCCCGGCGACCGCGGGGAGAGCTAAGCCGACATGGGCGTCGAACTGCGACTCTTTCTGGCCCTGAGCGCCATGTTTTTCCTGCCCGGCGCGGCCCTGCTCTCCCTGGGAAGCGCCTGGCGACAGTGGCCTGGCCTGCAACGCTACATCCTAGCCGCGGGCCTGAGCGTGGCCTTCTTTCCCCTGCTCTACTACAGCACACGCTTCTGGATTCCGCCGGCGCGCCTGGGTGCGGGCGCTCTGGCCGCCATCCTGCTGCTCAGCCTGGCGGTTGTGGTCTGGCGGCTGTGGCTCAGCCGCCCGGCTCCCAATTCTGGAGGAGTATGGGGACGCATCAGCGGGCTGGAGTGGGCCGCGGTGGGGATCTTCGCGCTCACCCTGGGATCCCGGCTCTGGTTCGCGCACGCACATCCCTTCCCGGCCTGGTCCGACTCGCTCCACCACGTCATGCTCACCCAGCTCACCATGGACCAGGGCCGCCTGCCTGTGAGCATGGAACCCTACTATCCGGTCCCCATCACCATGTATCACCTGGGGCTGTACGCGCTCAGCGCACCGGCCGCGCTGCTGGCCAACGCGCCGGCCGAGCAAGCCCTCCTGTGGACGGCTCAGTTCCTCAATGCGGCCGGCGTGCTGGGCGTCTACCTGGCCCTGGATCGCTACTCTGGCCGGGTGGGCGCGATCGTGGGCGCGTCCATCGTCGGCCTTTTCTCCGTCCACCCCGCGTTCTACGCCAACTGGGGACGCTTCACCCAGGTCGCCAGCCAGGCCATCCTGCTCATCGCCTGGGTGGCCGTGGTGGAAGCCGTGCGCGCCTGGGGTTCAGTCTCCTCCGCCCCCCCCAGCCCCCCCAACCTTGGGGGGGGGAGCAAAGCACAGCCAAACCCAGCTATCCCCCAGGATTGGGGGCCGGGGGGCCGAACCCAAGCCAAGCACAGCTCTCCCCCAGGATTGGGGGCCGGGGGGCCGAAAACCGCAGCCAAACCAAGTCCCCCCAACCTTGGGGGGGAGAGCCAAGCACAGCACAGCACAGCTCTCCCCCAGGATTGGGGGCCGGGGGGCCGAATCCATCCTCTCTGGACCAGCGCCCTGGCCGCGGCGCTGACCGCGGCCGTCTTCCTGTTGCACTTCCGGGTGGCCGCGTTTTACATTCTGCTGTTGTTCATCGGCATGGTCGATCTGCTCTGGCAGGCCCGACGAGACCGGCGGCGACTCCTGAGAACGCTGCTGGGCATGGCCGTCGTGGGTGCGCTGGCCCTCTTCCTGATCCTGCCCACGCTCTGGGAAGCGTTCGGCGCCTTCACGTCGAAACTGGCTGCGGCCAAGGGCGTGCTGAGCAGCGAGGAGAGCGCCAAGACGGTGCAGAACTACTACGTCTTCCCGTGGAGCAGCGTCCCCTATCTGGTGGCCCCCCGCTGGCTGCTGGCCCTCACCGGCGCGGCCGCGCTCATCGGCCTGGTGCGCCGCAGCCGGATGGTGATTATCGCCCTGGTCTGGACCGTGCTGCTCTACCTCCTGGGCAACGCCTACCTGACCGGCATCAGCGTGCTGAGCATCACCAACCTGGGCGCGATCCTGATCATGCTCTACATGCCTATCGGGCTGATCATCGGCGGCGCGACCGACGGCCTGCTCTCCTGGGTTCCCGTTGCCCGGCGCGGCCAGATCGGCGCGGCCGTGGCCGTCGCCGTCCTGATCCTGGGCGTCTGGGGCATGCGGGAGCGGGCCACGAACGTGGAGGCGTACCGGCATTTCGTCACGCCGGAAGACCTGACGGCTCTCCAGTGGATCGACGAAAACGTTCCCGAAGAGGCCACCTTCGCCATCAACACCTATTTCTGGCTGCCGCGCGCGCCCCACGGCGTGGACGCCGGCTACTGGATCCCGTACATGACCGGTCGCCAGATTACGTCCGCGGCCATGCTCGTCTACGGCGAGGCGGACAAAACGCTGACAGACCGATTCATCGCCGAATCCCGCGCGGCCGAGCGGCTCGAAAGCGACCTGGGCGGGCTGGACGAACTCTATGAGATGGGCGTACACTATATCTACATTGGCAAGGTGGGCGACTTCTCCGGTCCCGGCCTGCAACCCGACTTCCTGCGCCAGTCCGAGCGAGTGAAGACGATTTATGAACAGGATGGAGTGACGATTCTAGAAATTGAAGATTGAGGATTAAAGATTGGATGCCCGGCGTTACTCGCTTCAATCCGTAATCTCCCGGTCCCCAATCTTCAATCTTCAACCCTCAATCTTCAACTTGCGGTTACCTATGCGCATTCTAACCATCACCCCCTCCTTCCCGCCCGACTATACCGGCGGCGCGGAGGTCTCAATCTATCACACCTGTCGCGGGCTGATCGATCAGGGCGTGCATTGCACCATTCTATCGGTGAACATGCGCCACCCCCAACAGGCCGACGAGTGGTACGATCTGGACGGCATTCACGTCCATCGGGTGCGCTTTTCGACCCGGCGAGCGGGCGGCGAGATCTTCGACCCGCGGGTCTACCGCGCCGTGCGCAGAGAAATTGACGCCCAGCAGCCGGACATCGTTCATCTCCACAACGCCTCGGGCGCATCCCTGGCCCCCCACGTGGCCGCGCGGCGGGCGGGAATTCCCGCGGTCAACACCCTCCACGACCTGTGGCTGCTCTGCCCCAACAACATGCTCCTGCGCGTGGACGGCTCCATCTGCGATCCCGCCGAGCACCCCCATGGGTGTAACGATTGCACGCGCGACTACGAATATTGGGCCGCGGTTCCCCGACGCCGGGACCTTTTCGCCCGTCTCACCCGCAGTGCGCTCTTCCTCTCCCCCAGCCAGGCCCTCATCGATTTCCACGTGCGCGCCGGCTATGACCCGGCCCGCTTTCGCCTGGTGCGGCTGGGCTTTGCAGAGACGCCCCTGCGCGAGCCGATCCATCCGGGCGTGCGTCGCCTCCAGAACGGACGCGGCCAGCAGCCGCTGGTTGTCTACGGCGGTGGAGGCGCGGGCGTCAAAGGGGCCTACGTTGTGCTGGACGCCGCGCACCGGCTGTACGAACGTGCAAAGGATGTGCAGATCGTGGTCGCGGGCAGCCTCCACGGGAGCATGGCCGCCCGCTTTCAACAGGACGCGCCCAACGTCCAGGTCCTGGGGCGCATTCCCTTCACTGACATGCGCATCCTCTTCTCCCTGGCCGACCTGACCCTCATGCCCTCCGTCATCCCGGAAAACTCGCCCGTGACCATCTTCGAGAGCCATCAGGTGGGGACGCCGGTGGTGGGCAGCGACATCGGCGGCATCCCGGAGCTGATCGACCCTGGGCGCACGGGCTACATCGTTCCGCCCGGCGATCCCCAAGCCCTGGCCGACGCCATCATCGACCACTTCACCCGTCCTGCGGTAGAACGGCGACGCATGCGCCAGGCCTGTGTGGAGACGGTGCGCACCCAGCGATCCCTGGAGCAACATCTGGCAGCCCTGCGCGCGGTCTACGACGAAGTGCTGGCCAGGGAGGGGGCGGCCTGATGCGCATCCTGCACGTGACCCACCAGTACGCGCCGGCCGTGGGCGGAGCCGAGCAGTACATCCAGACGCTCTCCGAGGAGCTGGCCAGCCGGGGCCACCAGGTGGACGTCTACACCAGCCGCTCCCGGGAGTACATGACCTGGCGCAATGAGCTGCCTCCCTACGAACGGATCAACGGCGTGGAGGTCCATCGTTTCCGGGCCATCCAACGCCGGGGCTACACGTGGCGGCTGCTGGACATGGGCATGCGCAACTATCGGGCCGTGCTGCCCCGGCTCTGGGAACCCGTGATCTTCTTTGGCAACGGGCCGGTCATGCCGGGGCTGGGGCTGGCCATCGCCCGCCGAGCCGACCGTTATGATGTGGTTCACATCAGCAACATCCACTACGCCCACGCCTGGCCCGCGTTCCGGGCCGCGCGACGACAGGGGGCGCCGGTTGTGGTCACGCCACTTTTGCACGCCGAGCAACCTGTCACGTATGATGTGGGCTACATGCGCGCCATGCTGGCCCAGGCCCAGGCCGCGCTGGCCTTGACCCCGGGTGAGCGTGACTTCATGTACAAGGAAAAGCTGGCTTCCAAGGTGGTGGTCGGCGGCGTGGGGCTGGTGATAAAGGACTTCCCGCCCATGGACCCGGCCGAGGCCCGGCGGCGGTTGGGCGTTCCCCAGGATGCGTTCGTCGTCCTCTTTCTGGGACGCAAAGTCGCCTACAAGGGCCTGGAGCGGACGCTGGCGGCCTTCGACGCCCTGCGCAGGCAGAGGAGTGACGTCCATCTCCTGGCCTACGGCGCGGAGACCGACGAATCCCGTCGCCTGTGGGCCGATTACGCGGCGCAACAGGGCGCGCCCCTGGACGCGCTGCCGGGGCTGGATGTGCGCGACGCGGTCAGCAACGAGGAGCGGCTGGCCGCGCTGGCCGCCTGCGACGTCTTCGTCATGCCGTCCACGGGCGAGTCCTTTGGCATCGTCTATCTGGAGGCGTGGGCCTACGGCAAGCCGGTTATCGGGGCCAACATCCGCGCCGTCGCATCGTTGATCGACGACGGCGTCAACGGCCACCTGGTGGACCCTGCGGAACCCGACCAGTTGGTGGAGCGCCTGGCTGGGCTGACCACGGATCCGGGCAGGGCGCGCGCCATGGGCGAAGCGGGGCGGGAAAAACTGCTGCGCCGCTACACCACCCAGCGCATCGGCGACATCGTCGAAGGCCTGTACCGCCGCGTCATTCGTCATGCGGGAAGTGAATGATAGACCGCGGATTGGGCGGATCGAGCGGATAAAAGCAGATTTTGTATCTATTCAGCGACCATCCTTAGAACGCGGATTTTCACGGACGAAAACGGACTTTCACGGATTTTTTCAGAAAAAATCCGTGAAGATTCGCTTATATCAGCGAAAATCCGCGTTCTACCGGAGCTTGCCTGAATAGTCACCAGATTTTTCAAAAAATCCGGCTATTTTCGCCTAATCCGCTTAATCCGCGGTCTATTGCAGTTGAATCACGAGAGCGAAATTCTATGCGAGTAAGTATCATCAACCTGAACCTGGTGGGCCAGGACGCCATCGGCGGCATCATTCTGGACCAGTTACAGTTCTTCCGCCGCAACGGTGACGAGGTGCAGGTCTACACCCTGCATCCGCCCGTAGGCGTGACCGATGGGGAGGCCGCTGCCGTGCGCGTGGTCACGGCCGGCGATCTGATCGGGCAGCGGGACGAACATTTCGCGACCTCGGACCTCTATGTCTACCACTATCCGAGCCGCCACCCGCTCATGGAGAGCATCAAAACCCTGGCGCGCGGGGCCGTGATCTTCTACTTCCACAATGTGACTCCGCCCGAATTCTGGGAGGACGAGGCCGAGCGCGAGCAGCTGCGCGCCAGCCTGGAAGGGGTTTCCGTGCTGGCCTCCTACGCGGACCTGGCGGTGACTGACAGCGAGTACAACGCCGAGCAGTTGGTGAACGATCATCGGGTGGACCCGGACCGGGTGCGGGTGCTGCCGCCGGCCGTGCCCCTGGACCAGTTCTCGCCCGGTCCCAAGCCGCCTGACCTGCTGGAACAGTACGGCCTGGCCGGCAAGCGGATCATCCTCTATGTGGGACGCATGGCCGGCAACAAACGCGTCGACCTGCTGGTGGAGGCCTTGGCCCAGGTGCGGCAGGAGGTCCCCAACGCGGTGCTGATGCTGGTGGGCGACAAGGACGGCAACCCGTCGTTCCAGGCCATCACCGCCGCGGCCCAGGCCAGAGCTACAGAACTGGGCGTGGCCGATGGGGTCATTTTCACCGGTCGCGTGGACGAGTTGCCTCCTTACTATCGGCTGGCGGACGTCTACGCCACGGCCAGCCTGCACGAGGGCTTTGGCGTTCCCTTGCTGGAGGCCATGGCCTCGGGCACGCCGGTGGTCGCGACCGACGCCACCGCGCACCCGTCGGTGCTGGGCGACGCCGGCGTCCTGGTGGCGCCGGGACACGTCGAAGCCCTGACCGGCCAGATCACGCACCTGCTCCAAGATGACGCCCGCTACGGCGAGCTGGTGCAGCGGGGGCTGGCGCGGGCGCGAGACTTCTCGCTGGAGGCCTACTGGCGAGGATGGGCCGACGTCATCCATGAGGCCACCCAGTGGCTGCCCCAGGCCGCGTACCCGGGTCCTGTGACCATCAGCGGTGATGACAAACGCCGATTCCGTCGCCAGTACATCGACGTGGAGGCTATCGGCTCCCTGCTGGACGACGACCTGCGCCAGTTGGAATCCAAGGCCGAGGTGGTGGATCACGCCTACGCGGTGCGCTCCCAGTTGCCCGTCATCGGCCCCTTCATCGCCTGGCTGCGACGCAATCTGACCTCCCATCTGAAGGAACCGTACGTGGACCCCACCTTCGGTAAGCAGGAAGCGTTCAACTGGCAGACTGTCCAGACATTGCAGATCATGGCCGCGCAACTGACCCGTTCCCAGATCGACCCGGCCGAACTCGCGGCCCTCCAGGAACGAATCAACGCCCTGGAACAACAGGTAGCGGACCTCCAATCCACCCTGGCCCGCGCCATTGAGAATTGACCATTGAAAATTAACCATTGACCATTACCATGACCAAAGCCCAAATTCTGGTCCCGTCGGTGCGGATTGGCGACGCAGTCGGCGAACATACTTTCCAGCTTTGCCGGACGTTGCGCGAGCGCTATGACGAGGTGACCATCCTCGCCAACGACGCGCCGGGACCGCTGCCGCCGGACATGACTGAAGTCGTCCGCCGGGTCAAACCCCATCACAGCGAGCAGGCGGACCTGACCATCGTCCAGTACCCACTCTGGTTTCCGTTGGCCGAACGGGTGCGGGACATGGCCGGCGCGCGCATCTTCTGGTATCACGGCGTGACGCCGCCCGCTCTCTGGGGCAGCCAGCGGGACGTGGAGCTGCTGCGCGATTCCCAGGTGCGCACAGCGTTGGCGTGGCACGCGCACCTAGCCGTGGCCGCCAGCCCCTTCACCGCCCGCGAACTCCACGAGTCATGCGGCTATCCGGCCGAGCGCATCCGGGTGGTCCCCCTGCCCATCGACGCCTCGGCCTTCGCGGCCCCGCCTGATGAGCAGACCCTGGCCGAGCTGCGCCAGCGCTGGGGGCTGGAGGGGCGTCGGGTTATGCTCTTCATCGGTCGCGTCGCCGGCAACAAACGCATCGACCTGCTCATTCAGGCCATGGCGCGGCTGAAGTCGAGCCACCCCGATCTCGCGCTGCTGGTCGTGGGTGATGACCAGTACAACGCGGCCGCGCAGGAGCTTGCGCGCGCCTTCGCCGGTCAGGCGCGGGAACTGGGCGTGGACGACCAAGTCATCTTCACCGGGCGGGTGGAGAGCGTAGTCCCCTACCTCCATCTGGCGGATGCGTTTCTGCTGCCCAGCCAGCATGAGGGCTTCGGCGCGCCTCTGGTGGAGGCCATGGCCGCGGGCGCACCCGTCATCGCCAGCGCCAGCGGAGCCATGCCCTGGGTGCTCGCCGCCGAAAATGACGACAATGGCGAACCGGCCGGGCTGCTCTTTACGCCCGGTGACGTGGACGATCTGGTTCGCCAGATCACGCGACTCCTGGACGATCCCGAACTGGCGCAGGCGCTGGTGGCGCGAGGGCGGACCCGGGCCGGGGACTTCGGACCGGACTTCTTCGCCCGCAACGCGCTGGAGGTGGTGGACGAGGCCGTCGCGCTGAGCGCGGATCCGACGCCCTTCGACGCCATGCTAGGGCAGACCCTCTATCCCGAGGCCGACATCGCCATCCATGACTACCAGGTGCGCTCCAACGCTCCCCTGGCGGGACCGCTGATCGAATGGACCCGCACCCAGATGACCAGCCACCTCAAGGAGCCGTACATCGACAAGATCGTGGCCCGGCAGGTGCGCTATAATCAGATGCTGGCCAGCGAACTGGACTATCTCCACGCGCAACTGCGTCAGATCGAGAACCAAATCGAGGCACTGCGCGGGGAGCGGAGTGGCGATTCAGACGGGATGTGATGGACCGCGGATTGGGCTGATCGGGCGGATTCCAGCGGATTTAAAAAATCCGGTTTGCTCCGCCCAATCCGCGGCCTATTCTGGCAGTCACGATTCAGAGGAAACAAAGATCAACCTATGACCGAAGAACACACGACGCCAACCGATCAGGACCTCCAGGCTCGCATCGACGCCGCGTCCTGGTACCACACCATCGACCTGGGCGACGGTCGGGTCACGCCGGGCGCGTACGACCATCGCCCCTATCTTCCTCTCTACGGCCTGCCCGAGGACCTGACGGGCAAGACCGCGCTGGACCTGGGCGCGGCCAGCGGCTTCTTCTCCTTCGAGATGGAGCGCCGGGGCGCGCGGGTCACCGCGGTGGACCTGCCGGACTGGGAAAGCCACGACTTCGGCCCCCACTACCAGCCGGACCTGGACCCGGAGGCGGCCAACCGCTATCTCCACGAACCCTTCGAGATCGCGAAGGAAGCCCTAGGTTCGAGTGTGGAAAAGCGCCGCCTCAACATCTATGACGTCTCGCCCCAGACGGTGGGCATGCATGACATCGTCTTCTGTGGCAGCCTGCTCATCCACCTGACCGATCCCATCCGCGCCCTGTGGAACATCGCCAGCGTCACCCGGGAGAAGGCCATCATCGCCACCAGCATCACGCCAGCGGAACCGGAGCGCCCCATCGCGGCCATGGTCGGCTATGATCGGGGCGATGGCTGGTGGCTGCCCACTCGCCGCACGCTGGAACTGATGACGTCCAGCGCCGGCTTCGCGGGCGTGGAGTGGTTCAGTGACTTCTATCTCAACTTCAGCGACGGCTCCACCGGCCCCTATCATGGCGTCGTTCACGCCTACAGGAGCGAGGCCGGCTGGACGGAGAACACCCGCGCCAGCCAGGACATCATCGCGGCCCAGCGGGCCACGGTGGACGTCACCACCGACGAACTGGCCGCGGAGATCGACCGGCTGCAAACCGAAGTCGAGCGGCTGCAAACCCTGGTCACCGGCTACGAACAGGGGCGGGTCATGCGTCTCATGAACTGGGTCCAGGGGCGAAAATGACGGCCATGAGCGGGACCGACGTCCACATCCTCATCAACACCCTGCGCCTGGGCGACGCCACCAGCCAGCACGCCTTCGACCTGGCGCGCGCGCTGCTACAGGCCGGCCATGAGGTCCAACTGCTGGCCAACTTTCCCCCGGGTCCCCTGCCCGACGACCTGCGCGAACGCATCCGCCAGGTTCATCCCGGCGACTACCAGCCGTCCGCTGCCTTGACTATCGTGGAGTACCCTCTCTGGTATCCCCTGGCCGAGCGCATTCGCGAGGCTCCGGGCGCGCGGCTCTTCTGGTACCATGGCGTGACCGATCCCGCGCTCTGGCCCACCCAGGGGGGCGCGGACGTGCTGCGTAACTCCCTGGCCCGCACCCGCCTGGCCTGGCGCGCGCATCTGGCCGTAGTCACCAGTCCCTTCACCGCCGCGGAGCTGATCCGCCACGCCGGCCTGCCCCGGGAACGGATCCACATCGTCCCCCTGGGCGTGGACCTGCGCGCCTTCGCCGATCCCGCGCTGGCGGATCAGGCCCAGGCGTTACGACGACGGCTGAAGCTCGGTCAGCGGCGGGTGTTGCTCTACGTAGGGCGCGCCGCCGAGCACAAGCGCATCGACCTGCTGATCGACGCGTTGGCGCAGTTGTGCGGCAGGGATGCTGCACCTAAGGGGCAATCGGGGGATGTGCGGCTGCAAGCCGCACCTACGGATCCCGACAGCCTCCCTCAAGCCCCCCCCAGCCCCCCCCACAGTGGGGGGGAGCGCAGCGCCAGGCCCGGCAAAGCCCTCCCCCAGGATTGGGGGCCGGGGGGCCGACAAACCACGGGCGAGGACGTCCATCTGCTCATTGTGGGCGACCAGGAGAGCACGGTGGAAACCCGGGAGCTGGCGGCGCGCTTGCAGGCCCAGGCCCGGCGGCTGGGCGTGGCGGATCGGGTCACGTTCACCGGGCGGGTGGATGACGTCGCGCCCTACTATCGCCTGGCCCACGTCTATCTCCAGGCCAGCCAGCACGAGGGTTTCGGCGTGCCCCTGGTGGAGGCCATGGCCGCGGGGACGCCGGTGGTGGCGGCCGCGGCCGGGGCGATGGTGTGGGTGCTGGGTGGGGGAGACGAAGAGATTGGAGAGATTGGGGAGATTGGCGGGGGGATGGCGGGGTTGGTTTTTGAGGCCGGAGATGTAGACGGGCTGGTGAGGCAGGTGCGGCGACTGCTTGATGACCCGGCGCTGCACGCGCGGCTGGCCGAGGCGGGACGCGCGCGCGCCCAGGCCTTCAGCCTGGAACGGTTTTACGCCAACGCGATGGCGGCCGCGGACGAGGCCGTGGCGCTGGCGAGCCAAGGGCCGCCGGAGACGCTGGGGCAGGACGATCCCCTCTACGCGGCCGCGGACGTGGCCCTGCGCGACTACAGGCCCCGCTCAGGCGCGCCCGGGGTGGGGCAGTTCATCGAGTGGACGCGCGTCAACGCCACCACCCACATCAAGGAAGCCTACGTGGACCGCATGGTGGAAGCCCAGGTCAACTACAACCGCCAACTGGCCGAACAGATCGTCGCCCTCCGCCAGCGGGTGGACGCGCTTCAGGCCCAACTGGCCGAGCTGCAAGCCGCCCGCTCCCCGAAGCCGCCCGCGCCGTCGGACGACGCCTTGATCGGAGATCCCACGCCATGAACGTCGGACTCTACAACCGCTGGCTGGCCACCCTGGGCGGGGGAGAGCGCTATAGCCTCTCCATCGCCGAGTATCTCAGCCGCGAGCATTCGGTGACGGTGTTGAGCCACGCGCCGGTGGACGCATGGCAGGCGGGAGAGCGCCTGGGCCTGGACCTGGGTCGGGTGAACTTCGTGCGCCTGGATCCCCGCCCGCCCGACCAGATGACGCCCATCACCGCGGCCTATGATTTTTTCATCAACGCCTCCCACTGGGATTACTTCCCCTCCCTGGCGAAGCGGAGCGCAATGGTAGTCTTCTTTCCCCTGCAACCCCTGGACTTCGGCGGACGGCTGCGCTATCAGCTGGGCCGCCTGTTGATGGGCGACCGCCTAGCCCCCCTGACCCGTCCGGTCGCGACGCGGCTGGCCCCCGGCCTGGCCACGCGGTTGGAGAACCTGATCCCGCCTGACTTTCTCGACAGCGTGGCGAGCTATGAACTGCTCTGGTCCATCTCTGAATTCGTCCAGGAGTGGACGCTCTTCTACTGGAACCGGGAGAGCGATCTGCTCTACCCGCCCGTGGACGTGGACGCGTTCCGGCCCGGGGCCAAGGAGCCGCGCATCCTGAGCGTGGGACGCTTCTTCCACGGCGCGCACAACAAGAAGCACGCGATCATGATCCGCGCCTTCCGGCAGATGGTGGACGAGGGGCTGGAGGGATGGGAGCTGCACCTGGCCGGCGGCACGCAGCCGGAGACCATCCACCAACGCTATCTGGACAAGCTGAAACGCATGGCGCGGGGCTACCCCATCACCCTGCACACGGACATGCCCCGGGACGAGTTGATCCGGCTCTACGAGAGCAGCGCCATCTACTGGCACGCGGCCGGCCACGGCGAAGACGAGGCCCGCGCGCCCCACGCGCTGGAGCACTTCGGCATCACCACGGTGGAGGCCATGGCCGCGGGCTGCGTTCCCGTGGTCTACGGCAGCGGCGGCCAACCCGAGTTGGTGGAGGACGGGCGCACCGGTTTCCTGTGGTATACTAGCGCGGATTTGATGGGTCACACCCGGCGGCTGATGGCGGACGAGGAATTGCGGGCGCAGGTGGCCGCGGCCGCGGTCCAGGCCAGCCGTCGTTTCGATCAGGCCCATTTCGAGGAGCGATTGCGGGCTTCGTTGGTTGAATACGGTTTGTATGCTGGCTGATATCGTCGTACCCAACTACAACGGCGCGGCCCACCTGGACGGCCTGTTCGCCAGCCTGGGAGGCCAGGCCGTGCGCGACTTCCGGGTGATCCTGGTGGACGATGCTTCTCAGGACGACTCGGCGGCCTTAGCTGAACGGCTGGCCCGCCGACACCGGGTGACGCTGGAGATCGTCCGCAACCCGCGCAACCTGGGCTTCGCGGCCACGTGCAACCGGGGCGTCCGCCACGCGGGGACCCACCGGCCGGCCGCGTGGGTGGCCATGCTCAACAACGACACCCGGCCTGAGCCGACCTGGCTGGCCCAGCTTGTGGCCACCGGGGAGCGGGATCCCGGCGTGGGCATGGTGGCGTCCAAGATGCTCTTCGCCCACCGGCCGGCCATGATCAACTCGGCTGGCATTGCCGTGGACTGGACGGGCATCGCCTGGGACCGGCTGGGCGGACGGCGGGACGATCCAACAGAAACGGAAGTGGTGGAAGTCTTTGGGCCGTGCGGGGGCGCGGGGCTTTACGCCCGCCCCATGCTGGACGAGATCGGCGGCTTCGACGAGGATTTTTTCGCCTATCTGGAGGATGTGGACCTGGCCTGGCGGGCGCGGCTGGCCGGCTGGCGCTGTCTCTACCAGCCCCAGGCCCGGCTGCTCCACGCCCATTCGGGCACCTTTGGCGAAGGGTCGCCTTTCAAGAGCTTTCTGCTGGGGCGCAACAAGGTCTGGCTGATCGCCAAGAACTACCCGCAGCCGTGGCTGGCCCGCCATCTGCCCGCGATCGTGGCCTACGACGGCGCGGCCTCCCTCTACGGCCTGGCCCGCCGGCGCGACGCCTCCCTGATCCGCGGACGGCTGGCCGGCCTGCGCGGCCTCGCGCCCATGCTGGAGAAGCGCCGGGCCATCCAGGCGCGCTGGCGCAACACCGACAACTGGGTCCCGTTCATGGAGCCGGTGGAAGCGCCGTGGCGGGTGTCGCGGCGGTACGAACATTTGGGATGAGGTGAGATTGAAGAGATTGGAGATTGGGAGATTGAAGGAACGCCCATCCACCCAAACGCCAATCTCCAATCTCCAATCTCTTCAATCTCCCTACTTCACGCTTCACGGAGCAACCATGCCCGCCTTACTCGCCGGTCTCACCCTGGGTTTCAGCGCCGGGATCAGCCCGGGGCCGCTGATGTCGCTGGTGATCACCACCTCCCTGGCCCGGGGCGTGGCCGCGGGGCTGCGGGTGGCGGTGGCGCCGCTGATCACCGACGCTCCCATCATTTTGCTGACGACTCTGCTCTTCACCGCCCTGCCCCGCCGCGTGGAGATCGGGCTGGCGGTCGCGGGCGGGCTGTTCGTCATCTACCTGGGTGCGGAGACGCTGATCAAGGCCCGCCACGCGGAGCTGGCCATCGAGGAGAGTGGCGGCGACCAGGCCCAGCACCTCTGGCGAGGCGCGCTGGTCAACATGCTGAGCCCCCACCCCTGGCTTTTCTGGATCGCGGTGGGCAGCCCGCTGTTGGTGGGGTTCTGGCGAGAGAGTCCCTGGTACGCGCTGGCCTTTCTGGTCGGCTTCTACGCGCTGCTGGTCGGCAGCAAGATCGGGTTGGCGATGCTGGCGGGGCGGGGACGGCATTATCTCACCCAGACGTGGTATCGCCGGGTGTTGGCCGCCAGTGGAGTGCTGTTGATTTTCTTTGGCGCGCTACTGGTGTGGAGTGTGGTGGGACGTGGTTAATGGTGAATAATGAATTGCGAATGGTGAATGGCTAATGGATGACGGGGCGACGGCGGTTTATAAACCGGGTGTGCGCTACAAGGCGTATGCGGGCATCGGCGCGGTGGCGTCGGCGGCCTTTGGCTGGAAGCTGGCGACGGCGTGGCTGGGCGGCCAGGGCGTGCAGTGGGACGCGCTCTTCTTTCTGGTGCTGATGGTGGGGCTGATGGCCTGGGCGCTGTGGCAAATCCCTTCCCGGGTGGAGACGTCATCCCGGAGCGTGACGCTGACGCGGCCGTTTGTAGCGCCACGCACGGTGGAATACCGGCAGCTTTTCAGCGTCACCGAGAATGGGCGCGTGGGCGGGCGCTCCATCAGTCTGGTCTACCATCCCCTGCGCGATGACGGGCTGCTGGACCTGGACGACGCCCGCAGTCTGATCCTGCCGGAGGTGGAGAACCAGGGAAAGTTGCTGGAATTACTGGAGTCGCGAAAACCCGTATGAAACCGCTGGAGCCGGAGATCAGCGTACGCATGTTGGACGAGGACGACGTCGACAGCCTGCGGGAGGTTCTGAACCCCGTGCTGGACGCCATGCCGTACAGTGCGCCCCTGGACGTGCAACAGGCGCTGGATCAGGTATTGGGTCAGGAGCCGCCCACCGTCTATCCCGTCCGCTGGCGACGTAACCGCTGCCTGGGCGCATGGCGTGGCGGGCGTCTCATTGGCTTCGCCGATATCGCCGTGGGGCTGGATTCCGACAGTCGTCATCTGCCCGATTACCAGCCCCTGGGCCTGTTGCGTTTCCTGGCTCTGCCCGCGCGGACGGACCTGATCGAGGAAACAGTGGGCGAACTCCTGGCCATGGCCGATGACGTCTGGCGACGGGCAGGTGTAGCGGATATCAAAGCCTTCCACATCTCCACCGGCTATCCCTCCTTTCAGGCCGGCGCGGGGCTGCTGCCCGGCGAGATGGACGCCCAGTTTCGCTTCCTGACCGCACACGGCTATCAACTGGCGGATCGCTACTACGCCCTGCGTCGCGTGTTGGGCGATCTGATGGAGGAAGAGGTCCCCCTGGCCGACCTGAGCCTGGTCCACCGGGGGGACGCCGCGGATCGCCGCTACGAAATCTACCACCGGCGGGCCGAACGGATCGCCACCGCGCGCATGGTGCACGCGGCCCTGGACGGCGCGGAGCCGCCCCTGCGGGTGGCCTATGTGGCCGACATCCAGGTGGAGCCGTCCTGGCGCAACCGCAACGTGGCCCGCTGGCTGCTGCGGCGCATGATCAACGACGCCACCCTGGAGGGCTATCAGGAAATGCTGGCTCACCTGCGGGTGGATCAGCCCATCGCCATGGGGCTCTTCACCCAGCAGGGGTTTGGAGAACTGGACTACCGGGGCTATACGTTGGAGAAAACGCTGGTCGATTGATGAACCCATCGCCACACATCCTTTTCGTCACCGGCGAATATCCGCCCATGGAAGGCGGCGTCGGCGCCTATACGTTCGAGCTGGCCAAAGCCCTGCGTAACCAGGGCGCGAAGGTGAGCGTGCTGACCAGCGTGGCCGCGTCTGGCCCGGCGGTGGCCGACATTTCCGTTTACCCTGTGGTCGAGCGCTGGCGGCCGGCCATCTGGCGCAGCGTCCCCGAACTGGCCAGAGAGATCGGCGCGGACTGGATCCATGTTCAGTACCAGACCGCAGCTTTCGGCATGAACCCGGCCATCAACTTCGCACCCCAACGCTGGCGGCGGGCCGTCGGCGACAGGGTGGGTTTGGCGTGGACCTATCACGATCTGCTGGTTCCCTATCTCTTCCCCAAGGCCGGCGAGCGCCTGCGGCGCTGGGTGACCGAGCGGCCCCTCCACACCGCGAACCTGACCATCGTCACCAACCAGGCCGATTACATGACCCTGGCTTCCAAGGCGGGGGACCGCAAAGAGCGGCTGGTCAAGATCCCCATCGGCAGCAACATCACCGGCGTGGAACTGACGCCGGAGGAGCGCGCGGCCCGGCGAGCGTCCCTGGGCTATGGACCCGACGACGTGGTGCTGGCCTACTTCGGCTTCCTCAACCGCAGCAAGGGCGGGCTGACCTTGGTCCGCGCCGTGCACCGGTTGGCCGAGGATCGGGACGCCATCCGCCTGCTCATGATCGGCGAACGGGTGGGCGCCAGCGACCCCACCAACTACGCCTATCTCCAGGAAGTGGAGACCCTGATCCGCGAGTTGGGGCTGGCGGACCGGGTGCAGTGGACGGGACGGCTCTCGGACGAAGAAGTGGCCACGGCCCTGAACGCATGCGACGTCCTGCTCATGCCCTACGAGGACGGGGCCAGCCTGCGCCGGGGCACGCTCATGGCCGGGCTGGCCAACGGCTGCGCCATCGTCACCACCACGCCACAGACGCCCACGCCGGAGCTGGTGGACGAGCGCGATCTCATGGTCGCCGCGCCAGGGAACGACAAGGCCCTGGCCACCGTCACCAACCGCCTGCTCAGCCTGCCGGCGCTGGCCGCGAAACTGCGGAGAAACGCACGCGAACGCAGCCGCCAATTCTCGTGGGCGGGGATTGCGGCGCGACATTTAGAGGTGTATGGGAAATTGAAGATTGAGGATTGAAGATTGGGTGGCGGGAGAGTCGGGAAGGGCGAAAATTGAGGATTGAGGATTGAAGATTGGGTAGCGGAAAGGCGGGAGAAGCGAAAATTGAGGATTGAGGATTGAAGATTGGGTGGCGGAAAGGCGGGGCAATTGGAGAGATTAACGAGATTGGAGATTGTGGAAAGCGAAGAAGGTGGATAGAACACGAATCTCCGAACCTCTAATCTTTAATCTTCAATCCTCAATTTTGCGCACATTATGTCTAATTCAAGAAAGCGAAAAAATTCTCCATACCTTAACCGCCGCCGGGTCTGGCTAATCCTGGCGGGGCTGACGTTGATCGCGGCCGGGTTGCGGCTGTGGCGGCTGGACGCGCTGCCGCCGGGTCTCTTCTTCGATGAGGCCTTCAACGGCCTGGACGCGCGCGGGGTGGCCACAGGTCAGCACTTCCCCCTCTACTTCACCGCCAACAACGGACGCGAACCCCTGTACATCTATCTGCAGGCCGTGGCCGTGGCGCTGCTGGGACCGACGGCCTACGCACTGCGCCTGACCTCGGCCCTGATCGGCGTCGTCACCGTGCCTATCACCTACGTGGGCGCGCGCATGATCCTGGGCAGCCGGGCCGGGGATGAGAATGAGAGAGAGGGCGGCTTCGATACCCGGGTGGAGTGGCTGGCCCTGATCGCGGCCGCGGGCATGGCCGTCTCCTTCTGGCATGTGAGCGTGAGCCGGCTGGCCTTCCGCGCCGTGCTGTTGCCGCCGCTGAGCATGCTGGCCGTGGCCTATTTCTGGCGCGGCTGGGCCCGGGAGCGCATGGCTGACTACCGCTGGGCCGGCTTCTGGTTTGGTCTAACCCTCTACACCTACACCGCCGCCCGTCTGCTGCCCCTGGTGGTCATCGCCTTCCTCCTGATCGAAGGCGTGGTAGATCTCCTGGGCCGGCGAGATCGCTTCATGGCCCTGTGGCGACCCCGGGTGCGCGGGCTGGCCTGGCTGATAGGCGTGGGCCTGGTCGCCCTGCTGCCGCTGATGGTCGCCCTGATCCAGAACCCGCAACTCATCTCCTCGCGCACGGGCGACGTCTCCATTTTCACCGTGAGCGAAAAGGACATGCCGGGGACGCCGGCCCAGCGCCTGCTGCACAACACCGGGGCCATGGTGCGCAACTTCTACAGCGCCGGCGATCAAAACCTGCGCCACAACATCCCCGGCCGGCCGGTCAACGACTGGCTGCTGGCCGGCCTCTTCACCCTGGGCTGGCTGGCCGCGCTCTGGCGGCTACGGGAAGGGCGAATGCGCCTGCTCCTGCTCTGGTTCGGCGTCATGGCCCTGCCCTCCCTCCTGAGCACGGACGCGCCCCACGCGCTGCGCGCGGTCGGCATGCTGCCGCCCCTGGTCATCCTCTACGCGCTGGGCGCACAGGCGATCATGGACGGGCTGGATCGCTGGATCGCACCCCGGGCCCTGGCTCCGATCCTTCTCGCGGCCCTCCTGCTCATCAGCGGCGGGATCACGGCCAGCGATTACTTCAACCGCTGGGCCGGGGAGCGCGGCCTGGGCCGGGCCTTCGATCTGGACCTGCAACTGGGGGCGGAGCGCGTGGCCGATCTGCTGACCGGGGAACAACTGCCCATTCTCACCACCCGCGCCCTCTACCTGACGCCCCATCTGCGCTACGCGGCCGGCGTCCTGCCCCGGATCGACGGCGCCGCCGCCCTTCTGCCCGCGGACGCCGCGCCTCATCTCCTGTTCGAGGAAGGTGCGGATCCCAACCAGCCCGCCTTCCTCATCTGGCAACAGGACGGTCAACCGGCGGCCACCTGGGTGGCGGCTGCGGATGGCGGCTCTCTGGTGGCGCAGATGGCGGCAACGCCGGGCCTGACCCAGGTCACTGCGCCCCTGCACCGGGAGGGCTGGCCCGCGGTGCAGGAAGGCGTGAGCGGCGATTCCCCGGCGCTGGAGCCAGCCCGGCCCCGCTCCCCCCTGAACGCGACCTTCGCCAACGGCCTGCAACTGCTGGGCTATGACGTCGCGCCGGACGCCATCCGCCTGGACGCGGACGAGCCTGCCTTTCGTCTGACCACCTATTGGCGCGTCGCCCCCGACCAGCCTGCGCCCGACTCGGAGGACTTCGATCTCTTCGTCCATCTGGTCTATGACGGCGGGAAGATCCAGGAGAACGGCGGATTGGGGCGGGGCTATCCTATCGACCTCTGGCAGGCGGGCGAGGTGGTGGACGACCGGCGGCTGCTGGTCATCCCGCCCGACGCGGCTGCGGCTATGCAGCCCGGTAAAGCCCACTTCGAGGTTGGCCTCTTCGACGTGCGCACGCCCGGGGGCGTGGACCGCATCGGCATCCTGGACGGGGAGGGCAACGTGGCCGCGGACAGCGTGGTCTTCGGTCCGGTGGCCATCGACATGGCTCCGCCCCAGGCGTTCATGGACGATCTGGCGCGCCTGGGCGTGGTCTTCGACGGCGTCATGGAGTTGGCCGGCTGGCGGGTCGATCCCGCGGACGACGGGCTTTCCGTGGAGCTGGCCTGGCGTGCGCTGGACCGGCCGCCCACCGACTACACCACCTTCGTCCATCTGCTGGATAGCCAGGGTCAGATCGCGGCCCAGTTCGACCAGCCGCCTGGCGGCCCGGAGAACCCCACCCGCTTCTGGCTGCCCGGCGAGTCCGCGGGCGCCGCCTTCCCCCTGGCCGCGCCCGCCCTGGAGCAGGGTCCCTACAGCCTGCGCATCGGCCTCTACGAGCCGGTCAGCGGCCGGCAGGCCCCGGTGACCGACGGGGGCGAGGCCGGACTGGCCGCGGTCGGTGAGACGTTTGTGGTGATCCCGCTGGAGGGGACGCCTTGAACTGCAAGTTCAGGCTGAAAGTGAAAGTCCGCTAAAGCGGACTGGCCGCGGAGAGGCGCCGTTTCCGCCAGTCGGCTTGTAGCCGACTTCCGCTTTCAGCCTGAAATTCGATTTCAAGGCTCGCCTTGCAAATAAGCCACGCGACGATTATAATAATCAGCACGGGGCTTATTTAACATGTTTGTCAACCGCGTACCTGAACTGGCTTTTTTGAACCAACTCCTCACCCGGCGTCATCCCGGCCCGGCACAATTGGTGCTGCTCTATGGAAGGCGACGTGTGGGGAAGACAGTCCTGTTGCACAGATGGGCGCAGCAGAGCGGTCTGCCGTACACCTATTGGGCGGCGGAAAAAGAGACAGCGCCGTTGCAACGACGCAAGCTCTACGCGCGTTTGTTGGGCGTGCCTTTCGAACAGGCGCCCCGCTTCGCCAGTTGGGCCGAACTGTGGGAGGCTGCGGCGCGATTGCTACAGGGTCAGCGTCGTATCCTCATTCTGGACGAACTGCCCTATGCCGCCGAGGCTGACCCGGCCATGCTCTCCGCCCTGCAACATGCCTGGGATCAACATTTTCAGGCGGGCGAACTGATCATCGTACTTTGTGGCTCCCATGTACGCACCATGGAGACGTTGCTGGCCCGACAGTCCCCCCTCTTCGGACGCCTGACCGGCCAATGGCTGTTACAACCGTTGGATTTCGCGGCACTCCGTCTTTTCTTCCCAGGCTGGACGGTCGAAGAACGGGTGGCGCTTTACGCCATGGTGGGCGGCGTTCCCGCCTATCTGGCGTGGCTGGACCCCGACCGATCGCTGGTGGAGAATATCCGGCAGGTGGTGTTGGCTCCCGGCAGCATGTTCGTGGCCGAACCGCAATTTCTCCTTTACGATGAAGTGCGGGAGCCTCAAACCTATCTGGCCATCCTCAAGGCCATTGGCCGCGGCAATCATACGCTGAACGAGATCAGCAACGCCAGCTTGGTGGGCAAAACGCATCTCTCCACCTATCTCGCGACATTGCAGGCGCTACGTCTGGTGGAGCGGCGCTTGCCTGTAACCATTCCCGTCGCCCGGCGTCGCAAATCCCGGCAGGGCCGCTATCACTTCAGCGATCCGTACTTCCGTTTTTACTTCCGCTTCATCGATCCCTACCAGGAATACCTTGTCACCGAACCGGAGCGTCTATTGATCGGCGTCAAGCAAGGGTTGCGGGCGTTCGTGGGCGGCTCCGCCTTCGAGGAACTGGCCCAGGAATGGCTGCGACGGCAAGGCCGGATCGAGGCGCTCCCCTTCGAGCCGGAAGCCGTGGGCAGCCATTGGAGCCGGCGCGTACAAGTGGACGCGGTCGCCGTCAATTGGCAAACTCAGGATGTTCTCCTCGGTGAATGCAAGTGGACCGACGCTCCAATCGACCGCAAGATCATGCGGGAGCTGGTGGAAGAAAAGACGCCCAAAGTGCGCCGCGATCTGGAGGCGTACGGCGGCCCCTGGCGGGTGCACTATGCGTTCTTCGCCCGACACGGGTTCACCGAGGCGGCGCGTCGGTTTGGCAAAGATCACGGGGCGCTGCTGGTGGATTTGGCGCAACTCGACGCCGATCTGCAATAGCCACTAGGGTCCGCGAGCGCCGCCCGTTATCCGATCACTGTTCGCCGTTGATTGCTCCCATTGCGGCGGGTCCATCCCACGCCATGGAGAGTGACTGATTGGCGAGATTAGCCGATGGCGTGGGACGCACTCTGTCATCTTGTCACCCCCTCATCCTGCCATCCTGCCATGCCCCGTCCATCCCACGCCATGGAGAGTGACCGATTGACGAGATTGGTCGATGGCGTGGGACGCACTCGCGCGGTGCCCTGCGTAATTACATCGACCTACCGTCCCACCACCGGCAAGTACACCGCAGCCCCACCCACAACCATCGCGGCCCCCCGCTGTAACCGATTCCCCGCCCCATCGTCGATCACAGCCCGGTTGACAATGACCTCCCCTGCGCCCACGTCCGGACCGACCCGGGCGTCGAACTGGATAGTCACCGGCGCGGAGACGGCCCCCTGCCAGATGATGACGCCGCCGGACTCGCTGGCCGCGCCCGAGGTCGCGCTCAGGTTGCCGGCGAAGCTGAGGCCAGCGGGCAGCGCGTCGGTCACGGTGACGTCGTCCAGCGCGGGGCCGGGGGTTTGCAGGCGGATGGTGTAGCGCACCACGTCGCCGGGCGCGGGCGTCGATGGCTGCACATGCTTGCTCGCGCCGTCCAGGGAGCCGCGGGTGAGCGCGCCCGTGCGCTGGTAGCCGCCCCGCCCCGTTCCCCATAAAATGCGCTCATCCGCCGTGCCAGGCAGATCATAGGCGACGAAGCCGGCGTGTGCGGTGTTGAGCACCAGTTCCAGATCGGGATCGCCGTCGATGTCGGCCAGGGTGGGCGCGGCCAGCGCACCGTTCCAGTCCGGGCTGCCATAGGCCGGGGGCAGGTCCAGCTCGTAGATGGGAGCGCCCAGGTAATCCAGGATGTGCAGCTTGCCCGTGCGGTTGCTCCCCTTCTGGCCGCAGGACGCGAAGATGACCTCCGGATGGCCGTCGTTGTTCAGGCCCGCGACCACCGGCTCGGACGCGCGGCGATAGAACCCTTCGCCGGGCTGGTAGACGGCCTCCGCCCAGCAGACGTGCTCG
>JAJRVT010000024.1 GCA_024277175.1 Chloroflexota bacterium
TTCCCCTTGTAATCGGAAAGTTTGACAGGCTTGAAGCCTTCATTGATGATAAAGGCGCTCGCTTCGAAATCAGGCGCCTCCTTGCCAACGCGTGCAAGCATTCTGATGTCCTCCTCTGATGACGTCCCCCCGCTCTCGGGGGCGGACGATTCTGGTGCGGGTATAAGCGGCCCGCGTACAGGTTTTACGCAACCGTCTACGAGTTTAGGCATTTTATTCCCCTGTTCATTCCAATGCTGGCGACCTGGCTATGGATACGCCACATAACTGAATGATAACATAGAAGCCGAACCCATTCAATAAAAAGGAGCCTTACCCAATGTCCATCACCCGCAGACTGAACCGCATTTTCCGCCCGGATGGGCGCGCCCTGATCGTGGCCTTCGATCACGGGCTCATCGACGGCCCGGCTTCCGGCATGGAGCAGCCCGGCCCGGTGTTGCAACAGATCGTGGGGGGCGGGGCCGACGCCATCCTCACCAGCTATGGAACGGCCCGTCGCTATGCGGAAGAACTGGCGTCCGTGGGCCTGATCCTGCGGCTGGACGGCGGCGGCACCAAACTGGGCGATATGGGGCCGGGCGCGCAGTTCTACACCGTGGAGGACGCGCTGCGCCTGGGCGCGGACGCGGTGGCGGTTTCGGCCTTCCCCGGCTCGTCCGAGGAACGCGCCACCCTGCGCACCCTGGCCAAGGTCATCGGCGAAGCCCACGCCTGGGGGATCCCGGTCATGGCGGAGATGGTGCCCGGCGGCTTCGACAGCGGACCCGAATATCGCACGGCCGAGAGCATCGCCATCGCCGCGCGGGTGGCCGCGGAACTGGGCGCGGACTGGGTGAAGATCCCCTACGCCAGCGGCTTCCAGCGGGTGACCGAGACCTGCTATGTGCCGGCAGTCATCCTGGGCGGGGCCAAGAAGGGCAGCGAAGACCAGATGTTGCAAACCATTGGCGAGGCCCTGGACGCGGGCGCGCGGGGCGTGGCCATCGGGCGCAACATTTTCCAGGCCGATGATCCGGCGGGGATGACGGCGGCGGTGGCGGGGTTGGTGCATGGGGGGAAAAGGCGAAATTGAGGATTAAAGATTGGGTGAAGCGGCATTCTGAACTTCATTGCTTCTCAAGCGGAGGGGAAAAGCATCTGTTCGATTTCACGGATGACTTCATTCAGATCGGGTAGTTGAGTTGGTTCCACTGCCGAACCCACGTGTTTGTGGTGTGGAAAGGTGGATATGCCAGGGTAATGCGGGGCATTGTCGTAACGGAAGATGACTTCACCCGAATTCTTCTGGTAATGATAGCGATAACGCAGTTTGACTATCTGTCGATTGCGCACAATGAGCACTTCACCAAAATCCAGAAGCGAACCGTCGTAAAACTTCAGCAGACCTGTGACTGAGCCGCGTCGGTTTGATCTGCTATCAGAGACGAACTCTTCCACCTCAATGTATCTCCGGGAATGGATAGTGTCATAGAGGCGGTGTAAATAGTTGTTCAGCATCAGAATGTTAAGCGGCTTGGGCTAACTGATCTGCAATTTCCTGTTTAGCTTCGAGATACAACTCATATTGGCCGGCCCACATCATGAAGGGCATGTCATCTCCCATTTCACCGCGCATAAAGCGAGCGTAGAAAACATCGCTGCCCATACCATATTTTTCTTCAAAGGTGACCAACTCTCGCAGCAGACCTAACGTGTCTTCCAATGCCGAATTTTGCACTGCCATTTGTTCCAGTAGCGCCTTGAACTCAGCCGGAGTGAGGAGGTTGTCTTTTGTAATCACGATTTTGGTCATGGATCGTTCCCCTGATCAATGCAACTCATCTTCCCAGACGATCATCGATAATGATCGTCACCACTATACTCAAAATATGTGGAGGCGTCAATTAAGGCCGCTCCAGGAAAATGAATATCCGTAACGTCCCCGGCACGGACCACGAATTTCGACGTCGACCAGAGGGCGCCTGGTCCGTGCCGGGGACGTTAATTTCCGGGAAGCGCCTAAGTTAAAAACGGAGCACAGGGCGCACAGGGAAAAGATGGAATGCACAATGGATTGAGCAGAAAGGAAACCTGATGAATGGACAATTAATCTTAGCGGATTGGTTAATGATCACCCCTGGGAAAGTCCCGCTGCGCGAGGCTGGCGTGCGGGTGGTGGGCGATCGCGTTGTCGACGCGGGGCCTAACGTGGAGTTGCGCGCCTGTTATCCTGACGATCCGGTGGTGGATGGATCCGGCCATGTGCTGGCGCCCGGCTTCGTCAATGCCCACACCCATCTCTACGGCGTCCTTGCCCACGGCATTCCCCTGGACCGCGCGCCGGCTGATTTTTGGGGATTCCTGGCTGACTTCTGGTGGCCCCTGGTGGAGGATGCGCTGGATCACGAGATGATCTGTGCGGCCACCGATTGGGCTTGCGTGGAGATGTTGCGCAGCGGCGTCACCGGCTTCTATGATTGCCTGGAAGCGCCCCAGGCCATCCCCGATGCGCTCTTCGCACAGAAGGAGGTGGTGGAGAAGCGAGGCCTGCGGGGCGTCCTCTCCTTCGAGGCCACGGAACGGGTGAGCCGGGAGAACGGCCAGCTTGGGCTTCAGGAAAACGCCCGCTTCATCGAGCATTGCCGGCGAGAGGGCGGCCTGGTCCAGGGGCTGATGTGCTTCCACACCACCTTCACCTGCTCGGCCGACTTCATCCGCCAGACCTTCGCCATGGGTGCGGACCTGGGCGTCCTCACTCACATGCACTGCAATGAGGGCGTCCATGAGCCGGAGTACGCGCTCAAACATTTCGGCATGCGCACGTTGGAATACTACGACCAACTGGGTGTGACCGGGCCGGGCATGTTGGCTTCCCAGTGCGTCCAGCTTTCGGAGCGGGAGCGGGCCATCATCGCCGAGCGGGGGATCAAGGTGACCCACATGCCCCTGAGCAACTGTGAAGTGGGCGGCGGCATCGCGCCTGTGCCCGAACAACTGGCGGCCGGCGTCACCCTGGGCCTGGGATCCGACGGCTACATCAACGACTTCTTCGAGGTCATGCGCGGTGCGTTTTTGATCCACAAGGCCCACCACCAGAACCCCCAGGTCATGCCCGCGCACCAGGTCTGGCGCCTGGCCACCGAAGGCGGAGCCAGATCCCTGGGGTGGGAGAGGGTGGGCAGGCTGGAGCCGGGCTGGGCCGCGGACCTGCAACTCATCGACGCCGGGCTGCCCACGCCCCTGGCCGAGCACAACCTCTACGAGCAGCTTCTCCTCTGGCGCAACCACACCCACGTGCACGACGTCATGGTCGCGGGCCGCTGGCAGGTGCGGGACGGCCGCGTCCTGGGCGCGAACGTCCCCGCCATGCGCACCCGCCTTCAAGAGAACGCACAGCGTATGTGGAGTCTGTGATTGAAGGGCGTCTTTTCGGGTGCATTCGGATTTGGGGGCAAGCCGCCTTGAAATAGAA
>JAJRVT010000362.1 GCA_024277175.1 Chloroflexota bacterium
GAACAAATACAAGTAGCTGTACAGAATTTCTGGAATGAGTAAGTCCATCATCTCCCTCCGGTGAAAGATTCTCTATTATTATCTTTTCACCGGAATCGGCTCGATGGCAAATCTGGCAGGCAAAAGTGCAAAAGTATAGTCCACTCCGACTATGAGCGCCCATACCGGGCCCTACGTGGATCCGCCCTATCACTATACGGAAGAAGGGATAGGAGATTGGGAGATCGAAGTCGTTGCAGCGATGAGATCACCAATGTCTTCAATCTCCCAATCTCCTATCCCTTCTCCTATCCTCTCTGCTCCGCCCTTTCCTATCTCGTCACCACCGGCAAGAAGATCTGCGCCTCGGCCTGATGGCTGAAAAGCGCGAACTCGGAGAGGTGGCAGACTTCGACGCGAACCTTGTTGGTGATCGGATCACGAAAGGTGTCGCCACATGTAGCTGATTCCCAAGACTGGGTGGCCACATCGAAGTAAAAGAGCATCAGATTCGCTTCATCCAGCCCCGCCTGTTCCGGATAGGTCAACGAAAAGGTGACCGGCGCTTGGAACCAGAACGGACTAACGGGCGCGCCATTCTGAGCCGCATTCAACTCGAAACGCGGTCCGGCAAACTGATCGCCCGGAGCCGGTGGCTGGGGCGCGTCCGAGATCGGGACATACGCCAGCGACACGAGGCCATCCACCGCCCCCGGTGGAATCTCCAGCACCAGGGTGATCGCCGAATCCGCGTCGCCGTATGTAATCGCGCCGCCCTCGCTGGACACCTCCCGGACCTGGGCCGCGCCGTTTGGCGTGGCGGTGGGCGCTGGCGGGATCGTCCCGCCAGGCGTGGCGGTAGGCGTCGGCGAGGTTGTCTCGTCAGGCGTGGCGGTGGGCGACGGCGTCAACGTAGGCGTAAAGGTGGGCGTAGGCGTATCGGCCACCGTAGGCGTGAACGTAGGCGTGGGCGTGTCGGCCACCGTAGGCGTGAACGTAGGCGTAGGGCTTGGCGCAGCCCCGCATGAGCCGTCAGGACAGGGATAGATAGCCGAGATACCGTCTATATCAGTCTGATAGAGGTTGCGTTTCAGCGAGCCGGCGGAAATGGCGTAGTACATGATGGCCGCCGGGTTGTCGTCGTGGCCCAGAGAAAGCCAGTGGCCGAACTCATGGAGGGCCACACTTTGCAGATCGATCTCGCCAGGCTCTGGCGATCCGGTGGCGTCGAAGTCATAGGCGTCATTGAACCAGACGTCGACCTCGACGATCTCCTTGGTGGCCGTCGAATACCAATACCGGGTCTGGCCCAGCACTGAACCGTCCGTCCCCTGATTCGTAAAAATGGCCTCGTTGACGCCGTTTCGACCCACACTCTGCTGGGTGGTGGTCCCGACCTGCCGGAAGGTGAAGGCCGCCGTGGAGACATTATTCCAGGTGACGCCCGCGCTGACAATAGCATTGGCGAAATCGTTCTGGTCACCATCGCCCGGCCCGCTCTGCGCGGAGACGGGGTTCAGATAAAAATCAACAACGGGGTTGCTCCCTGGCCAGTGGATGCCACTGTAGACATAGTTGTCCAGGGCATCGACGCCTGCGCTGGACAGGGCGCGCTGGACCTCCAATATCTCCCAATTCTGAGGAAGCGTGGTCGCGCGCTGTTGCCGATTCGCCGCGGCCAGGGTGGCCTGGAGCAACGCGTCCAGAGGAACGGCAATCCCCGTGTGTTCATTCAACGCCTGATCGCCGGCGATGATGAACTTGCCCCCATCGCCGCGGCTGATCGCATACTGATCGCCAACCAAAGAAAGATAAAGGAGCGTCTCCTCTCCCGGTCGCAACCGGGGCGCATGGGAGGCGCCCATGGCAATGTCCTCGTCGGGCAGTTCCCCCCCCAGCGTGCGTACTGAAATCGTCGCCGGGCCGTTCCCGACCACGTCGTAATACACGGCAACCCGGCTGTCGGTCAGGATGGCGGAGCGGTCCGCGTTCCAGAAGCTGGTCTGCTCGATGACGCGGCCGCGCACGACCCGGTCAGATGTACTCAGCAAGTTGCTTGCAGTTTCATCGACGGAGGGCGGTTGAATGCTGAAATCAGTCGCGTAGCTTGGGCGGATGGGGAAGAGGGTGATGGTGGCGAATAACCCGCCGATGACGATTGCACACATGGCAAAGGATAGCACAGGGGATTTCCGCAAAAATTGAACCATGCTTCTCCTCTTTCAACAGTTGGATGATTTCCAACCTTCCTGGAAGACGTTCATGTTGCCACCCGGCGCCACGGGGAATGAAAAACAATCCATGAAATTCGTGCAATCCGTGGTTGATTTTTCAAGGCAGCTCGGAGCTTCCAGGAAGATCATTGACGCTGCTTAAATTCAACATAATGAATCATAACGGAAATCGACAATCGCTGACGGTCTGTATTGGGACGGCAAACCAACGCCAGACAGGTGCTTTTCCCACGCCCGTTGCGTATGCCAAAGCCGGTTTCCTGACGGCTTCTCCACGGGTCAGCCATCATTCAAATGGGTTGACGCCTTGCACCGTTGGATTTACAATGGAAAGAGCTATACAGCCGGGTTTCGTTGGAACGTGGATATTTACGGTTCCAACCCAATCCCCTTGAACAGCCACGAGGAGAGAATATCCATGGCCGCCGACGCTTTGATGAGCGATCTGGAACGCCTCTATCCGCCCAAGCGCCTGTTGCGCGCGCCGGTGCAGTTGGCCCCCTATGAGTCGGACGCGCTGACCGCGTTCCGCACCCGCCCCCTGGCCGTGGTCCTGTCCGAAACCCAGGACGAGGTCATCGAAACCGTGCGCCTCTGCCACAAGCACGCGGTTCCCTTCGTGGCCAGGGGCAGCGGCACCAGTCTCTCCGGCGGCTCCCTGCCCCTGGCAGAGGGGATTGTCATCGCCCTCAACCGCCTCAACCACATCCTGACCCTGGACCCACAGACCCGCACCGCGCTGGTGGAGCCGGGAGTGGCCAACCTGGCCGTTTCCCAGGCCGCCGCGCCCCACGGCCTCTACTACGCGCCCGATCCTTCCAGCCAGCCCATTTGCACCATCGGCGGCAACGTGGCCTTCAACTCTGGCGGCGCCCACTGCCTCAAGTACGGCATGACCGCCAACCACGTCCTGGGGATCAAGGCCGTGCTCCCTGATGGCGAGGTTGTGGAGATGGGCGGCGACAGCCTGGAGGGCGTGGGCCCTGACCTGGCCGGCTTCTTCGTGGGGTCCGAGGGGCTGTTCGGCATCGCCCTGGAGATCACCCTGCGCCTGCTGCCTGTGCCGGAGATGTACCGCACTGTGCTGGCGTCGTACAGTTCCCTGGGCGCGGCCGGCGACGCGGTGACGAACGTGGTGGCGTCCGGCCTGCTGCCGGGCGCGCTGGAGATCATGGACCGGCTGGCCATCCAGGCCGCGGAGGCGTCGGTCGACGCCGGCTACCCCAAGGGCGCGGCCGCGGTCCTCATCGTGGAGTTGGAGGGCGAGCGCATCCAGGTGGAGGCTGAATTCGCCCGCCTGCTGACGGTCATCGAATCCACGGGCGCGGACGAGGTGCGGGTGGCCCAGGACGCGGCCGAACGCGCCCGCATCTGGAAGGGACGCAAAGGCGCGTTCTCAGCCGTGGGCCGGCTCAGCCCCGACTACATCGTCCAGGACGGCGTGGTTCCCCGCAGCCACCTGGGCGAGGCCCTGGCCAGGATCGAGGAACTGAGCGCCGAATACGATCTGCGGGTGGCCAACGTCTTCCACGCCGGCGACGGCAACCTGCACCCGCTGATCCTCTACAACGGCCGCGAGCCGGGCGCGCTGGAGCGGGCCGAGGAGCTGGCCGGCGACATCCTGCGCCTCTGCATCCAACTAGGTGGCTCTATCACCGGCGAGCACGGCGTAGGCGTGGAAAAACTGGCCTACATGCCGGAAATGTTCAACGAAACCGACCTGGCCGTCATGGGTGAGCTGCGCGCGGCCATCGATCCGCTGGGGCTGGCCAACCGGGGCAAGATGCTGCCCGCGGGCGACGCGCCGGCCCTCCACGCGCACGGTCCCCATCCGCTGGAAAAAGCGGGGATTATTTCACGGGAATGAGCATCTATTCAGCAACCACTGGGGGAACGCTGATTTTCACGGATGGAACCAGATTTTCGCGGATTTTCTCTGAAAAATCCGTGAACATCTGGTTGTATCAGCGAAAATCCGTGTTCTACCGAAGCCCGCCTGAACAGTCACGGGAATGAAATGAACAACGTCATGGATGTGATCAACGCCGAACGAATCGAGGATGTCCAGGCCGCCATGCAGGAGCCGGGCGACGCGCGGCTGCGCATACGGGGCGGCGGCTCCAAGACAGCGCTCTCCACTCCCCGGGCCGGAGAGCGAATCCTGGACCTGAGCCGCCTGTCCGCGATCCTGGAATACGAGCCGGGCGAATACACCTTCACCGCGCTGGCCGGGACGCCTATCCGTAAGGTGGAGGCCGCGCTGGCCGAGCATGGCCAATACCTGCCCTTCGATCCGCCCCTGGCCGGCGCGGGCGCGACCCTGGGCGGGACCGTGGCCACGGGGCTGAGCGGCTCCGGTCGTCAGCGTTACGGCGGCGTGCGCGACTTTCTCATCGGTGCACGCTTTGTGGACGGCCAGGGGCGGCTGGTGCGGGGCGGCGGCAAGGTGGTCAAGAACGCGGCCGGCTTCGACCTGCCCAAGCTCATGGTCGGCAGTCTGGGCCGCCTGGGCGCGCTGGTGGAGCTGAGCTTCAAGGTCTTCCCCAAGCCCGCGGCCTACGCCACCGTGGAAACCCGCTTCGTCAGCCTGGACCAGGCCGTGGACGCCATGGTCAGCCTCTCCGCCGCGCCCCTGGATGTGGAGGCCCTGGACCTGACGCCGGACGCGGAGGGGTTCGTTATCTGGGCGCGGCTGGGCGGCGTGGCCGATGTGCTGGACGAGCGGGCCGAGCGCCTGCGCGCGTTCCTGGACGGGGGCCACATCCTGACCGGGGAAGAGGAGCGCGCCCACTGGCGGACGGCCGGCGACTTCGCTTGGTTGCCCGCGGACGCGTCTCTGATCAAGGTGGCGCTGACGCCCGCCCAGGTCGCGGCCCTGGAGAAGCGGTTGCCCGGTCCCGGCGACTCGCCTCGTCGTTACAGCGTGGGGGGCGCCCTGGCCTGGCTGGCCTGGCAAGCGTCTATCTCCGATCTGGACGCCATCCTGACCGACCTGAACCTGCCCGGCCTACTCATCCTGGGCGACGGACAGCCCGCACTGATTGGCCGCCGACCCGATCCCGTCTACCTGGACCGCATCAAGCGCACCCTGGATCCGGCGGGGCGGCTGTTGAAATTTTAGGACAAGGTGACAAGATGACAAGATGAGGGGGTGACAGGGTGACCGGTCACCAATCACGCTTCACGAGTCACCTTGTCACCTTGTCATCTTGTCACCCTGTCATCCTGTCACGACGGAGCGCCACATGCAGCACACCATTCCAGTCGAATCGCTTGGCCCACAAGGGGAGGCCATGGCCGCGGCGGTAGGTCAGTGCGTCCACTGCGGCTTTTGCCTGGCCACCTGCCCCACCTATCGTCTGCTGGGCGAGGAGATGGACTCGCCGCGCGGGCGCATCTATCTCATGAAAGGGGTGCTGGAGGGCGAACTGGACCTGGACGCGGCCCTGGAATATGTGGACCGCTGTCTGGGCTGCCTGGCCTGCGTCACCTCCTGCCCGTCGGGCGTGGAATACGGCGAGTTACTCGGTCCCTTCCGAGAGATGGCCGAGCGGCAGCGTTCCCGGGACGCCATGAGCCGGGTGCGGCGCAAGCTGGTCACCGAAACCCTGCCCTTCCCCGGCCGCTTCCGCATGGCCTACACCGCGGGCAAATGGACCCGCCCTCTGCA
>JAJRVT010000363.1 GCA_024277175.1 Chloroflexota bacterium
ACACCCACCCCTGCGCAGGCCGCAGCGCCCCTGCCCACGCCTGATGGCGTTTTGCGCACCGCCTACGTGCCCATTCTCATGTACCATTACCTGAGTGAGCCGCCCCCGGACGCGGACGTCTACCGTCTCGACCTGTCGGTGGCCCCCGATCGCTTCGCCGCCCATCTGGACGCGATACAGGAGGCCGGTTACACAACCATCAGCCTCTACGATCTGCTCGATCATCTGGTCTTAGGGACGCCCCTGCCCGACAAGCCTGTGGTCATCACCTTTGACGACGGGTACCGGGGCCAGTACGAGAACGCCTTTCCTCTCCTGCGGGATCGGGACATGCAGGCCACCTTTTTCGTGGTCACTGATTTCATCGACGAAGGACGGCCCCAGTACCTGACCTGGGATATGGCGCGGGAGATGCTGGCTGGCGGCATGTCTATCGAATCCCACGGGCGCAACCACGTCACGCTAAAAGGCCAGGACGACGATTATCTGGTCTGGCAGGCGCTGGGCAGCCTGGAAACCATCGAATACGAACTGGGCGTGCGCCCCCGCTTCGTCTCCTATCCGGCCGGCGAATACGATCAGCGCACCATCGACATCTTCCACAGCGCCGACTACTGGGCCGGTGCGACCACGATCCAGGGCGCAACCCACAGCAGCGACGATCTCTTCCAACTGCAACGGGTGCGCGTGCGCGGGACCACGACTCCCGAAGAACTGCTCGCCCTGCTGGAGGTCGACTGGTGACGCCACGCGGACGATAACGGAGGCCGATAGAACGCGGACTGAGCGGATCGGGCGGATTCACACGGATTAAAAAACCGGCTTTTTCCGCTTGATCCGCTCAATCCGCGTTCTATCGTACAAGGAGATAACATCATGTCGTTAGAAGGAAAGACAGCAGTCATCACCGGCAGCGGGCGCGGGATCGGGCGGGGGATCGCGCTGGCGCTGGCCGCGAAAGGCTGCAACATCGCCGTCAACTTCTTCCGCCATCGGGCGGAGGCCGAGGAGACGGCGGCGGCCATTGAACAACTGGGTGCGCGGGCCGTTGTCGTCAAGGCCAACGTGGGCAAGGAGGCCGACATCCGTCGTCTGGTGGAGACCGCGGCCGCGGAACTGGGGGGCGTGGACATTTTCGTGGGCAACGCGGCCAGCGGCGTCCTCAAGCCGGTCATGGAGATCGACGTCAAGGCCTGGGATTGGTCGCTCAACATCAACGCCCGCAGCATCCTCCTGGGCGCGCAGGCCGCCGTCCCCTACATGCGCCGCAACGGTTGGGGGCGCATCATCTCCATCACCAGTGCGGGCGGCCGTCGGGTGCTCCCAGAATACAGTGCGGTGGGCGTCAGCAAGGCGGCCATCGAAGCCGTCACCCGCTACCTGGCTGTGGAACTGGCGCCGGAGGGCATCATCGCCAACTGCATCAGTCCGGGCGTGGTCATCACCGGCGCGCTGGACTTTTTCGACCGCAAGGAGGCCATGATTGCGCACGCCGAGGCCCACACACCTGCTGGTCGCCTGGTCACCCCCGAGGACGTGGGCAAGCTGGCCGCCTGGCTCTGCACAGATGACGCCGCCATGCTCGTCGGCCAGACCATCGAGTTGGATGGCGGGCATGGGGTGGTTATGAGCATGTGATAAGGTGACAGGATGACAAGGTGACAAGGTGACAAGGTGACAAGGTGACGTCTCCCCCAAGATTGGGGGCCGGGGGGCAAGATGACGCCGCATCCTGTCATCCTGTCATCTTGTCAGTTGTTCCGATTGTCGGAAAGCGGCTGCGGTCGAACTCGTGCAGACGGTCGGGACCGAGGGCGGTGATCTCGGCGTGGATGTCAATGGCCGCAGAGCGCAGGGCGGCCAGGTCCACGCCCTGGCAGACGAGAGGCAGGTCCCGTAGGCGGGGCAGTCCCCGGCGAAAAGCTTTGATTGCGCCCGCCCAAACGCCTCGTTCGATCAGCAGAAAGGCCACGCCGACCTGCAATACGCCTTGATAGAACTCGCGAATGGGCCGCGTCTCTTCCTTCCACGCCTCCTCGAAATACTCGTGCTGTTCGAAATATTCGCCCCGGTTGAACGCCTCCACGCCCAGGCGGGCCGGTTCGCTCAGCGGCTCGTCCCACCCGGCCGGATAGCGCACGGGTGGATGCAGATGGCGATCCACCAATGCGGGCAGTTCCGCCATCATCCGGCTGCGCGCCCAGGCGTGATCAGCCCCGGCCGTGCGCGCAGTCTGGAGCCGTTCCGCGTCCACATGGGGACCGAAGGCGTAGATGGGCGTCTGGCGAGAGTGGGGACGCAGCTTGCAGCGGGCGATGGCCGCCGCCCAATCGCCGGGCGCGTCCAGGTCCACCAGCGCCAGCACGGGGAATTCCCGGTCCATGGCCTCCACGAACGCGGCCGGCGTCTCGACGATCACGGGTCGCCCGCCCTGGGCGCGGATCGCATCGGCCAGGCGCGGGGCGAAAAAGAGATCAGGTTCCAGGCAAAGGATGGCGTCCATGGATTGCGTCCTCCAAGGGGGGAATTATCGTATTCTGAATATACCCGTAATTCTGGTATACTGGCAAGTCGCAAAAAACAACACGCGCGTGAGGACAAATCATGGACGAATCATCCGCTACTTATCCTGAAGACCTGACCTATGAGGCGGCTCTGGAACAATTAGAGCAGATCATCGCCAGTTTAGAAAGCGGGGATCTGCCCTTGGAAGAGGCGCTGGCCCGCTATGAAGAGGGGGCTGCGCTGGCCGCCTTTTGTGAACAGAAACTGGATGAAGCCGAGTTACGCGTGCGCAAGTGGCGGCCGGGCGATGCGGTGGAGGGCGAGACTGTCGAATTTCATGAGTGGGAAGAGGATTGAATTTTTATAGTGACTTTTGTATAAATTCTTGCCGCTCCTCCCCATCTGTGGTAGGATTTACTGACTTTTGTGGATATGACGCGCTCAACCTGCGCTTCCCTCCTCCCCATGCGATGCTGACTTTTACATTGCAGGGACAAAGGGATGCGGAGACTTGGGCCGTTTGTTTTATACCGTTTGTTTTATACCGCTGTTTTATGCGGCATTGGCTGGCGTCAGGTGGTGTGGAGGAATTATGCGACGCATTGTATTGATTCGACCCTATCGTGATGGACGCGTGCTGGGCAAGGCGCCCGGCTCCCCCTATACGTTGATGCGGTTGGCTTCTCTGGTTCCAGAAGAAATCCCTGTGGAAATCTGGGACGAAAATTTGCGCAAGCTGCCCCTGGACACCCTGAGCGAAGGCGATCTGGTGGGCATCACCTCCATGTCGGTCACCATCGCACGGGCGGAAGAGATCGCACGCATCGCCATGAAACAGGGGGCCGGCGTTGTGGTCGGCGGCGTTCATTCGACGCTCATGCCCGATCATACCAAGACCTTCGCGCACAGCGTCATGGTTGGCGAAGGCTATTTCACCTGGCAACAACTGATCCAGGATTACGCTGCCGAAGGCATCAAAGGCATGAAGCCCGTCTACCGCGACGAGCGTTGGGCGGACCTCTCCGGTCTCGCCAACATCAGCGACCGGGTCATCCAGATGGTGGATGAAAAGAGCCATTACTGGACGCCTTACCTGGAGATCACCCGGGGGTGCCCCCGAAACTGTGATTTCTGCACTGCGATCCGGGTCAGCGGCCGACGCATGCGCTTGCGCCCCATCGACGAGGTGATCGATGAGATCGATCGTCGGGGCATCAAACGCTTCTTCCTGACCGATGACAACTTCGGCCTCAACTTCACCACCGATCCGGACTACGTGGCCGAACTCTTCGAACGTCTCGCCCCCCTGGACCTCCACGGCTGGACCTGCCAGTCGGAGATGAGCGTGGCCAACCACCCTGAACTCATGAAGATGAGCGTGGCCGCGCATCTGGACAAGCATTTCATCGGTTTCGAGAGCGTCAACCCCAACAACCGCAGTTCCTTGGGCGGCAAGTCCAAGGGGCAGGCCCTCATGGCCGAAGAGGCCATTCGCAAAATCCGCGCCACTGGCATTGGCGTGGTTGGCCTTTTCGTGATGGGGTTCGACGAGGACACCCCGGAAACCTTCCAGGCCATGTGGGACTTCATCCGCACCAGCGAACTGGACAGCATCAGCACCACCATGCTTACACCCTATCCAGGCACGCCTTTCCGGGATACAGTAGAGCGGGAAGGCCGTCTGCTGGACTTACCGTGGAGCTATTATGACACGGCCCATGTGACCTTCGTGCCCAAAAATTTTACAGTCCAGGAACTGCGCGACGCCTATGACTGGCTCTGCCGCAAGACCTACAGCCCGTGGCAGATTGTCCGCCGCGGAACCCGCTCGCTGGGGCGTTATCCCATCCGCCAGACCGGTAAAAAGCTGTTTGGCAGCTTCAGCACCGATTACGGCTATCGACGCACCTACGCGTACCGCAACGCGCTGTAGGCGCGACCACCGGTGAACGACAGTCGATTTTCCATCATGCTGGCGACCATCGCGCCGGCGCTGCGTTCGCGGAATTTTCGTCTCTTCTGGTTCGGGCAACTCGTTTCGACCACAGGCGCCTCCATGCAGGTGGTGGCCGAGGGGTGGCTGATCTATGAATTGACCCAGTCGACCTTCTGGCTGGGCATGGTGGGGCTGTTGGCGCTGATCCCAGTCCTGCCCATTTCCCTGGCCGGCGGGGTCCTCATTGATCGGGTTCCCCGGCGCAAGCTGATCATGCTGACCCAGACGCTGCTGTTGCTCCAGGCCGCGGTCTTTGGCCTGCTAGGGGTCAGCGGCGTTCTGCGTCTGTGGCACATCATCGTGCTCTACTTTTTCTTCGGCTCCATCCTGGCCATCGATCACCCGGCCCGGCGCGCGTTCCTGGTCGAATTGGTGGAGGAAAAGGACCTGGCCAACGCGGTGGCACTCAACGCCACCCTGTTCAACATCTCCAGTCTGGTGGGCTACGCCGTGGCCGGCGTACTGATCGCAACCCTGGGCGCGGGCGTGACCATGCTCATCAATGCCGTCACCTATCTGGCGCCCATCACCGCGCTGGCGCTGATCCACACGCCTGACATCGTGGCCGACGCCCGCATCCACGGCCAGCAGAGCCAGCGGTTCATCCACGCCATCTGGGAAGGGTTTCTCACCCTCTGGAAACAGCCAATGATCCTGGGCGCCATCAGTCTCATGGCGGTGGTGGGCGGGCTGACGTGGCCCGTCTTTGGGTTGATGCCGGCCTACGTCAGCGAAGTGATGGACGCCGGCGCGATGGGGCTGGGCTTTCTTCTGGCGGCGGGGGCGTTGGGATCGGTTCTCGGCACCCTCTCCATCGCCCGTCTGAGTCTGTTCGGGCAGGGACGCGTTCTGGTGGCGGCAAGCCTGATGCTGCCGATATTCGTCATCGCCTTTGCGCTGTCGGGGAACATCTGGCTTTCCGGTGCGCTCATTGTCGCTGTGGGCGCGCTCCTGTTGATCCTACAAAGCCTGGCCATCACCCTGGTGCAGATCAATATCCCGGACCGGGTGCGGGGGCGGGTCATGAGCCTGTATAGCCTGTTGCACGCCGGTGCAGATACGGGATCCAATGCCGCTATCGGCGTGCTGGCTGTCTACACCGGCCTGCCTCTGGCTTTGGCTATCAGCGGGGCCGCCGCCCTGATCTACGCCGTCGGCCTGCGAATTGGGCTGCCGGCCATTCGAGAGTTAAAGTAGCGTTAAAGCGTAAAACGTGAGGTCGCCGCGAATCAAGTTGCAAGCGGCCAATGGCCAGGAACACACTTTACGCATCACGCTTTACGTTTCACACAATCATGCTACGACATCTACCGCCAACCGCTTCTCCCTTATCCGTCGCTACGCTGGCCCGCGCCGCGGGCGCGTCGGGTGGGGCGCAGGATGACTTTCGCCGCGCGTTGCGGGAATATCTGGGGACGCGTGAGGTGTTCCTGGCGTCGTCCGGGCGGACGGCCCTTTACCTGCTGTTCAAGGCCCTGATCCCCCAGGCCGACGGCGGCCAATGTGAAGTGATCATGCCCGCCTACACCTGTCCCTCTCTGGTCAAGGTCGTGGACGATAGCGGCCTGATCCCCATTTTTGTGGACATCTCTCCCCGCACCCTGGCCATGGATGAGGAGGCGCTGGCGGACGAGGTGGGCGGAGAGACCCTGGCCATCATCGTGGTCCATCCCTTCGCCATCCCCCACCCACTGGACCGTCCTCAGGCTCTGGCCAAGGAGTTCGGCGCGGTGCTGATCGAGGACGCCGCCCAATCTCTGGGTGCGCGGGCGAACGGGCGTCCAGTCGGCGTCAGGGGCGACTTTGGCCTCTTCAGCCTGGGGCCGGGGAAGCCTATCTCCGCCGGCGGTGGCGGCATGGTCTGCACCGGTGACGAGCGTCTGGCCCGGTTGTTAGATCGGGCCTGGGACGCGCTGCCCCCCACCTCGCGCAAGGGTTCGGCCCTGGCCGTGGCGCGACTGGGGGCCATGTCCGCGGCCTTCCAGCCCCGGGGCTGGTGGCTGGCCACCCGCCTGGGCCTTCACAAGATCGGCGATCAGGAGGAGACCTGGGGCTTCCAGGTCACGGGACTGACCGACGCCCAGGCAGCGGTGGGGCGCGAGCAACTGGCCCGGCTGGACGGGATCAACGACCGGCGGCGGGCCAACGCCGCGCGGCTCATGCACCTGGTGGACGGGGTGGAGTTCGCCCACGTCCCTTCGCCTTATCCGTTGGATGGAGACGACGTGGAGCCGGGCTTCCTGCGCCTGCCGCTGATCCTGGATTCTGAGGCGCGACGGGACGCCCTCTTCCAGGCCCTTTGGGATGCGGGCGTCGGCGCGGGGAAGATGTACAAGCGCACCCTGGCCGAATTCTTTCCCCAGTACGCACTTACAGACTATCCGGGCGCGCACGCGGTCTCCCGCCGCCTGTTGACGCTGCCCACCCACCACTATCTGTGCGAGGCCGATTTCGAGCGCATCGCCGTCGCGCTGGCGAAGGTGGGGGACTCAAAATGAGTTAAAGCATTCCGGGAATGGGACGGGACTGTTCGGGTCCATGAGAACGCGCTGTCCCATTCCCGGAATACGGGCCAGCCAACAAGGCGTCAATTTTTGACGAAAAGGGGCGATTTTGTGTATACTATGGCTGTCTTACATACGCCCCTGTGGTGGAATTGGTATACACAGCAGGTTGAGGGCCTGTGTCCGTTAGGGCATCTCCGTTCGAGTCGGAGCAGGGGCACTATAGCTTACTATTAAAATGTCAAGTACCTTTTTGCAAAAATCGTCAGAGACGCGCGGGGGGAGTATCTCCGAATTAGGCTAAGAATTTGGAGTCGCAGGCATAAGATATGAATCTGCACGGAAGTCATCGGTTGTCTGAGCGCCTGTCTGAAGGGGGCGTCAGCAGCCGGCGGCATCCCGACGGACGCTGGTGCCCT
>JAJRVT010000364.1 GCA_024277175.1 Chloroflexota bacterium
CAAGGCAGGAGCAGATAAAATTCTTGTGCGTCTCCCGTCAGGATCCCGCCTTACCTTGTGGTGGACCGAATATACTTTACCGCACGAAAGGCGGTTTGATCAATGACCGTCTACAAAACCCATAATACCAGAACGCGGATGAATAGATACGAAGCGAGCAAGGAGAAGTACGATGAGTGAGGTGGGTCTACACAAGAGTGAGATCGACACGCCCTTTTTGTGGGTGGATCTGGACGTTCTGGAAGCGAATATCGCCCAACTGGCGGCCTATTTCCGCGACGCGGGCGTGAACTGGCGTCCCCACATCAAGGGCGTCAAAACGCCGGCCATCGCCCACATGCTCCTGCGTGCAGGCGCGATCGGGCTGACCTGCGCCAAGCTGGGGGAGGCCGAGGTCATGGCCGCGGCCGGCGTGCGCGATATGTTGATCGCCAACCAGGTTGTGGGCGAGCGCAAGTACGCGCGCCTAGCCAATCTCTGCCGCACTGTCGATGTAAAGGTGGCCGTGGATAGCGCCGCGACCCTGGCCGGGCTGAACGCCGCCGCCCTGGCCAAAGGGGTGCAGATCGGGCTGGTGATCGAGCTCAACACGGGCATGGAGCGGGCCGGCGTCCAGCCCGGCGAAGCGGTCCTGACGTTGGCGCGGGCGATTGCCGGCTATCCGGGGCTGACGCTGCGCGGCCTCATGACCTGGGAGGGGCACACGCTGGGCATCGCCGATCCGGAAGCTAAGCGGGAGGCGATCCACCAGGCCATCGGGTTGCTGCGCGAGAGTGTCGAGCTGTGCCGGCAGGCGGGCTTCGCCATGGACATCGTCTCCTGTGGCGGCAGCGGCACCTTCGTCTTCACCGCGCACGAGCCGGGCGTCACGGAGATCGAAGCCGGCGGCGCCATCTTCAACGACATGACCTACACAAGCTGGGGCGTGCCGACCCGTCAGGCCCTCTTTGTCCACAGCGTGGTCACCAGCCGCCCGGCGCCGAATCGCATCATTGTCGACGCCGGCTTCAAGACCATGCCGGGCTGGATCAACCAACCCACGCCCGTCGCCATATCCCACGTGGCGGATATGGCGTCATCTGCCGAACATGGCATCATCACCCTGACCGAGGAAGATGACTCGATCGCGGTGGGCGACCGCTTCGACTTCATCCCCGGCTACGGCGACACCACCGTCTTCCTGCACGACAATCTCTATGCGATTCGCGATGGGGTCGTCGAAGCCGTGTGGCCGCTCCTGGCGCGGGGGAAGTTGCGGTAGCCAACCGCACCACAATTTACCAGACAATGGGAACGTTGTACTGCTGGATACTGTCATCAGCGGTGAGTAGCGTCATCTGCTCAAACAGAGCCTGCGCAATCAGCAAACGGTCAAAAGGATCCCGATGAATCATCGGTAAATTCACGATGCCCCAACAGTGCTCCTTTTTGATGGGAAGCCATTTGATGCCATTGACGGCTATCTCCCGATCAAAAATCTCCATCCAATCATCGGTCAGGCTCAGTCGCCCAATGCTGACTTTGATGCTGATCTCCCAATAACTGGCTGCGCTCAGGTACACCTCATTTTCCCGATCCAGAAAAGATCGACGGGCGCGCTGACTCAAGGGACCATCACCGACAATCCAAAGAAACACATGGGTGTCCAGCAATAGTTTCATGACATATATTCCTGAAAATCTTCGAGAGGGGCGTCAAAGTCATCAGAAATATACTGGATCACGCCTTTTCCGCCGCCGATGCGCCGTTGAGGACGGGCTTCGGGTAAAACGACCAACTTCACCAGCGGCTGCTTCCCGCGGGCGATGATGATTTCCTCCCCGGCCAACGCTTCACGGATGAGGCGTGAAAGATGTGTTTTGGCTTCGTGTATAGTTACTTGAGTCATGCGTTTATATTAGCTAAGTTTGTTGACTAAGTCAAGTGTCCGCCGCCAACCCCACCATATCCCATCCCAGCCCCTGGCCGTGAACCGTGAAGCGGACGTCGCGGCGCAGATCGTCCAGCGCGATGGTGAAGCGGAAGGGGAAGAGTTCAGGCAGGCGCGCACCGGGCCTGATCCAGCGCCAGCCGCTGGCCGGGGCTGAGTTGCTTCACGGTGGGGTAGTCCAGGTTGGGGAAGACCGCGTGCAGGGCCAGTTCCACGTGACGGCCCTGTTGCCAGAGGTCGTAGGGCAGACGGTCGAGTGCGCCCTGGGTGACCACGATCCGGGGCGCGGCCGGGTGATCGATCGCCAACTGTTCATAGGCGTGGCGCAGCGCGACCGGGTCCTCCTCCACCAGCAGACGAACCCCACGGCGGGCCAGTTCGGCCAGCAGGTCGTCAGGGTCGCTGACCAGGGTGAGGGGGTGGATTGGGTCGAAGTTGGCCAGCACTTTGTGGAGCATTTCCCGCACAACCTCCTGGGCTATCTTGTGGGCGTGACTATATTGGCATTGGCACGTTAGGCGCTATGTTGTTGCCGGGCGGTTTCCATTTCAAAGCCACCCGTCCGGTTGACGACCCCCGCCCCACCGTGAACGGATGGGGCTATCAAACAACGCCCGGTCAACCGGGCTGGTTGGGATGCGAACGCCCCGCCGTCAGTCAGTCCCGTTCACGGGACGTTGTTCCATAGCCCCTGGGCTTCAGCCTGGGGCGGTTGTCCGTGTACCACGAACCGCCGCAGAAGTCATCGTCTGGCTCTCTGAAGTCTCAATCGTCGAGCGATGTCGGCGGCCAAAGAAGTCCGACTTTTGGCAAAAGTCGGACTTCTGCGCTGCCGGCCTACCCCGCGCGCAGACTGGCGTTATCATAATACATCAGCAGGTCCGGGTCCTCCTGCAGCACCCGTTCGGGGAGCCGCTCGGCCACCTGGACGATGGTGGCGTAGTCGCGCTGACGCCAGGCGTGGGCGAAGCCGGCGCGCACGGCCTCGGTGCGGAACTGTTTGAGCCGCTTGCCACCGGCCAGGTAGGCGTTGAACTCGCGCAGCAGGGCCTTGAGCCGCAGGGCCTCCAGGTCGGACGCCTTGTTGGGGTCGGGGACGTACCAGCGCCCTTCGGCATCCTGGAGAAAGTTCTGCTCCAGGAGCTCGACCAGTTCGGGCAGGGCTTCGTGCTTGGCCTGGTGGAGGTGGCGCAGGAAGCGGGGCTGGAGTTCCTGATAGGTGAGAGGTTCGCCGCCCTGGGCCGGGTCCAACTGCTGACGCAACCACTGGATGGCGCTCTTCTCATCGTTGACAAAAAGGGAGAGTTGATCCACCCGTTCGGCCTCCAGGCGGGCGCGGTCGTATTCGGAGACCTGTTCGGGCAGGAAGAACATGCCGTCCCGCTCCACGAACTTCTGGCGCAGGCCGGCGTAGAAGCCGGCCGCGGAGAGGGGCACCGTGGCCCCGCGCTGGATGTGGAAGGCCACCATACGGTCGAAGAGCAGGTAGTCCTGGCGCTCGGCGATGAGCAACAAGGCAGGGATAGTATGGGCTGGAATTCAGAAAATTCTGGATGGCGGCCGGCAAGGAGTTTATATCTGTTCCATGATACCAATCTAATCGCCAAAGCGCCAAACATCCTTCGGGAGTTCAGAAATTATCGGGTTGTCCAAAGTCGATGCGTATGATACCATTTACTCATAGCGCCGCTCCTCTATTAAGTCCGATTCAACCATATCTCTCGCGTTAGTGATTGATCGATTTCAGTTGTTTCACTTTCACATCTATTTAGGGGGCATCTCATGCGCAACATTCGTCTTTTCAGGTACGCCGCGTTCTTTCTACTGTTGATACTTGTGCTCTCTGGCTGTGCGGCCCCGACCGCCGCACCTGAAGCAGCGGACTCATCCGCTGCTGGCTCAGAGCCGATTACACTCCAGTTCTTCTACCCTGTTGGCGTGGCTGGTCCCCTGGCCCAGGCGATCGATGGCTATGTGGCGGAATTCAATCAGTCACACCCCGATATCCAGGTCGAAGCCATCTTCACCGGCAACTATTTCGAAAACATGGCCCGCGCACAGGCAGCCATCGAGTCGGGAGAGCCGCCCGATGTGGCGATTCTGTTGTCAACCGATCTGTACACCCTGCGCGGCATGGATGCTGTCATCCCGCTGGATGATTACATCGCATCGGAAGAAGGACTCGACATCGACGATTTCTTCGAAGCCTTCATGTACAATTCAGTCTCGGACGGCCAGGTCTGGGGCATCCCCTGGCAACGCTCCACCCCCATCCTCTATTACAACAAAGACGCCTACGCCGAAGTGGGACTGGACCCGGAGAAACCGGCCAGCACCTGGGATGAACTGGTAGAATACGGCCAACTCCTGACCACGCGCGATGGCGACAACGTCACCCGTTGGGGTGTGGAAATCCCGGCGTCAGACTGGATCTTCGCCAACTTCGCCATCCAGGCCGGCAAGCATCTGGGATCCACCGAGGATGACCCATGCGTCGTCTACCTGGACACGCCGGAAGCGATCCAGGCGGGTGAATTCATCCGCAGCTTGCAGACGGAATATGGCATCATGCCCGATGGCGTTGTGCAGTGGGGCACCGCGCCCGCCGACTTCATCGCCGGAGCCGCGGCCATGATCTACCACTCCACCGGCAGCCTCAGCACCCTGTTGGCCGACTCGCCCTTCGAAGTGGGCACCGCCTTTATGCCGGCCGGCCCCAAGGGGTATGGCGCCCACACAGGCGGCGGAAATTTCTACATCATGAAGGACATTCCCAAAGAGAAGCAAGACGCAGCCTGGACCTTCATCCGCTGGATGACGCGGCCCGAACAGATCGGTCAATGGGGCATCGATAGCGGTTACATCGCCCCGCGGCAGGCTGCGTGGGACGTGGACCCGCTGAAGAGCTACGCCGCCGAAGTGCCCCAGGCCAGCACAGCGCGCGATCAGCTTGAATACGCGTTGAAGGAGTTCCCCTCCACCATGGGCGGTCCGGAAATGAAACAGCTCACAGTTCAGGCGGTCGAGGCGATCTACACGGGTGAACTGACGCCAGCCGAGGCCTTGCAGCAGGCTCAGCAGCGCGCCGATGAACTGCTTGCCCAGGCGGGCTGTGAGAAATAACAACTGATTTCATTCGGACTTTGATCGAGAGGTCCAGTCGCTGATCAACTTCGCAAATTGGAGCGGACGGAATGGGCATCCATCCGTCCGCTCCTCTTCCTTGACGTCAAGGTGCCATAACTATGAGCTTTATAAAACGGGGTGGCGCTGTCGCTTATCTCTTTTTATTCCCCTCATTGGTGTTTCTCACCGCCTTCACCATTTGGCCTATTATCTGGGTGACCTGGGCCAGTTTCCAAAGACGCGTAGGGCGGGAACGCGTCTTTGTCGGGTTGGATAATTACGCGCGTCTCTTTTCAGACCCGGTCGGTCAACGCGTCGTGACCAATACGCTGCTTTACGTCACCGCCGCGCTGATCGTCTCCGTATTCTGTGGACTGCTGCTCGCCCTTCTCCTCAATCAGTCATTGAAGTATATTTTACTGATGCGTTTTCCATTTTTGGCGCCGATAGCGCTGCCCATGGTCAGCGCTGCGGCCATCTGGCTCTTCCTCTACACCCCGCGCGTGGGGCTCATCAATGAAGTACTGCGAGCTGTAGGACTTCCTCCCCACAATTGGCTTAGCGATCGAGAGTTGGCCTTGCCATCGCTGTTTGTGGTCTATGTCTGGAAACAGTTGGGCTATTTTTCCCTCTTTTATCTGGCCGCGCTCCAGGCCCTGCCCGATGACGTCATGGACGCCGCCAAGATAGACGGCGCAGGCTTCTGGACCCGGCTCCGTCACATCATCTGGCCGCTGGTTTCCCCCACCACTTATTTCGTCTCCACCATCGCTGTATTGAATTCATTGCAACAGGTCGATCACGTATTCATTCTGACCGCGGGCGGTCCCAACAACGCCACCAATATGGCCCTCTACTATGTTTATGAACAAGGATTCAAATACTTCAAGACAGGGCTGGCTTCGGCGGTGACCGTCCTACTTCTCTCCATGCTGTTGACGCTGGCGATCCTACAGTACATCTATTTGGAACGTCGGGTGCATTACGAATAGCAGGAAGTATCGAACATGAGCCGTAAAAGAGACGCGTCTACAATCTTGCCAGTCATGTTGCTCGTCGGGTTGGGGTTGCTTTGGATCATCCCGCTGGCATGGACGATTCTGGCTGCATTCGTCCCCACCACAGCGTTGTTGAATGGATCCCCGCTGGACTGGGTGCGAAGCGTCACGTTTCAAGCGTTCAATGAAGCGTGGCATGTCGCGCCTTTCGCGCGGTACTATATCAACACTATCGTCTTTGTCTTTGGCTTGCTGATTTTGCAGTTGGTGGCGATTTCATTGGCGGGGTTTGCGCTGGCGCGCATCAAAGTCATCGGAATGGGATTCGTATTTTTTCTCTTCCTCACCCAGTTGATGGTGCCGGGCAGCGTTCTGCTGCTGCCAAACTATCAGACCGTCGCCCGTCTGGGCTGGCTCGACTCTTATCAAGCCATGATGGCTCCCTATTTTGCGTCAGCATTCGGCACATTTCTGATGCGCCAGGCGTTCAAACAGGTCCCGAAAGAGTTAGAAGAGGCTGCGCGCATGGATGGGGCGAACACCCTACAGATCCTCTGGCATGTCTTTATCCCGGTAACGCGTTCATCTCTGGTCGCGTTCAGCATCGTTTCCATTACCTATCATTGGAATGAATTTCTGTGGCCCTTGTTGGTCACCAGCACTGTGCGCAGCCGCCCGCTGACTGTCGGGCTTTCGCTGCTGACCCAAATGTCAGAGACAGGGGCGCAATGGGATCAACTGGCGGCTGGAACGTTGATTGTGGCCGCGCCCATGCTGATTCTGGTCATGGCCCTACAAAAGCAGTTCACCCAAAGTTTCCTCAGCTCCGGCATCAAATAACTCTCGACCTCTCGATCAAATGGCAGACGCAGTCCTTGCTGGCGATGATCTCCAGGGGAATCTCATTGGCCTGGCGCTGGATCGCCTTCAGTTCGTCCCGCAACTGTTCCAGGGCTGCAATCTTGGCGTCGATGGCCTCGATCTGCTCATCCACCAGCTCGGTCACATAGCGGCAGGGGATGTCCCCCCGCTCGCGCAGGGCCAGGATCTCGCCGATGTCATCCAGAGAGAAGTCCAGGTGCCGGGCGCGCAGGATGAAGCCGATGCGTTCGATGTCGGCCTGGAGATAGATGCGGTAGCCGGTCTCGGTGCGCCGAGGCGGAGGCAACAGGCCGATCTGCTCGTAGTAGCGGATGGTCTTGGGGTTGACGCCCAGTTCGCGGGCCACCGCGCCGATCTGTTTTGACTCCATTGCGCTTTCCTCCGTTGAACCGGTTCTGCTCTCTACAGCAGACAAGTCAGCATTTCTGGATTCGGCCAGACTATCCACGATACGGCGCATCTTGTGGACGAATCCCGGAATGCAAGCCGCCCCCCAATGTTTTTGTAAAAAATGCAATCCGATTGCACATTTTACAAAACGTGCGAAACAGACCTTCTCCCCTACGGCGTGATCTTGGCGATGTTCTCCGCCAGGGTGACGCTGTTCATCTCCCCCGCCCAGACAGAACGAATGATGCCGTCCCGGTCAATGAAGAAGGTGGTGGGCAAGCCGTGAATATTGTAGCGTTCCGCCGCCACCTGATCCACATCCATGGGAACGGTGAAAGTCATGCCAATGTCATCCACATAGGCCTGCACCACCTCCGGGTCTTCCGCCAGATCCACACCCAGGAAAAGGATGTCCCCCTCATAATGTTCGTACGCGGCCTGCAGGACCGGGATCTCGCGCCGGCAGGGGCCGCACCAGGTCGCCCAGTAGTTGAGCACGATGGGCGTCTTGCCCAGGTGATCGCTGAGCTGGAAAGTCTCCCCGTCCAGGGTCTCCAGGGTGAAATCGGGCGCAAGCCGGCCAACGGCCGGCTGGGCGGCCAACTCGTCATCGGCCGCGTCCACCGGCACGCGGCTCCACCACAGCCACGCCCCGCCCAGCACAAACACCGCCACAAACACCAGATACCAACGATTGCTAGCATTCATAGGTCAAGTTATCCGGAATAGAAAGAGATTGGGGATCAGAAAATTGAAGATTGAGGATTAAAGATTGGGGAGAGAAATTGGCGACGTCCCCAGCCAGTCTCCGATCTTCTCAATCTCCAATCCCTTGACTCTCCCCAATCTCCTGAACCTCCCGCTCCCCAATTTTTAATCTTCAATCCTCAATTTTAGCCCCTACGCTTCCCAATCCGTATGAAACGCCCCTTCCTTATCCACCCGTTCATAGGTGTGGGCGCCGAAGAGATCGCGTTGGGCCTGGATCAGGTTGGCGGGCAGGCGGGCGCTGCGATAGGAGTCATAGTAGGCCAGGCTACCGCTGAACGCGGGGACGGGGACGCCCTGTTCCACGGCCAGGCGCACCACTTCCCGCCAGGCGGGCAGGCGCTGGGCCACGGCTGAGCCCAGTTCGTCGTCCAGCAGCAGGTTAGCCAGTTCCGGGTTGCGTTCATAGGCTTCGGTGATACGATTCAGGAAACGGGCGCGGATGATGCAGCCGGCGCGCCAGATGGACGCGATCTCGCCCAGGTCCAGGTTGTAATCGTACTCTTCGCTGGCCATCCCCAACATGGCCATGCCCTGGGCATAGGCGCTGATCTTGGAGGCGTACAGGGCATGGCCCACGGCGTCGATCAAGGCCTGACGGTTTCCCTGATACGGCTCGACCTGGGGACCGGGCAGACGTTCGGCGGCCACCACCCGCTCATCCTTCAAGCTGGACATGATGCGGGCCACCACCGCGCTGTTGATGGTGGGGATGGGGGCGCCCACGTCCAGCGCGTCCTGGCTGGTCCACTTGCCGGTGCCCTTCTGCGCGGCCTTGTCCAGCACCAGGTCCACCAGGGGACGTCCTGTCTCTTCATCCACCTTGCGAAAAATCTGGGCTGTGATCTCGATCAGATAGGAGTCCAACTCGCCCTGGTTCCACTCATCGAAGACCTGGGCCAGTTCCGCAGCCTCCAGCCCCAGCACCCGGTGAAGAATGTCGTAGGCCTCGGCGATCAGTTGCATGTCGCCGTACTCAATGCCGTTGTGGACCATCTTGACGTAGTGGCCGGCCCCGCGTGGTCCCAGATAGGCGACGCACGGCTTGCCATCCTCGGGCGCTTTGGCGGAGACGGCCTCCAGCATGGGCTGCACGCTCCACCACGTCTCCTGGGAGCCGCCGGGCATGATGCTGGGACCCCAGAGCGCGCCCTCTTCGCCGCCGCTGACGCCCACGCCCATGAAGTGTAGCCCCTGCTCGGCCAGGGCCTTGCTCCGCCGTTCAGTGTCCTTGTAGTAGCTGTTGCCGCCATCCATGATCAGGTCACCTGGCTCCAGCAGGGGCGTCAGGCTGTCGATGACCGCGTCCACTCCCCGGCCAGCCTTGACCATGATCAACACCCGCCGGGGGCGTTCCAGGTTAGCGACCAACTCCTCCACCGTGCGCGCCGGGATCAGGTTTTTGCCCGGGTGCGCGGCCACGAATTTTTCCATTTTGGACGTAGTGCGGTTGAACACAGCCACGGTGTAACCGTTACGCTCGAAATTCAACACCAGATTCTGTCCCATCACCGCCAAACCGATGACGCCAATATCCGCTTTTTTCATGTTCGTCTCTTTCCTAAAAATTGAAAATTAAAGATTAAAGATTGGCGACCGGCGCTTCTGCGCCCGATTCGGGAATCTCAATCCGTAGTTCCAATCTTCCTGAAAAATAGCCACGGATTACACAGATTACACAGATTTTTCATTCCCCGTGGCGCTGCATGACAGCATGAATATCTTCCAGGAAGGTAACGCCCGCCATATCAGCTTACCAGTATACCCTCCTTCGACGTCGATCTCCGTAATCCAGCCGACCAGCGGCGGTGACAGGATGACCGGATGACAGGGTGACCAAATAAGACTCATGAACACCTATCATCTTGTCATCCTGTCATCCTGTCATCCTGTCATCCTGTCACTTCCTCCCCATCCTCATCACCCGCTCCCACAGGCTGGGTTCGTGGGGTTGAGGCAGGGTGTCGCTCCATTGGAGCAGGTCGCCGTTGTCGAAAAGTCGTTCATCGGGTGCGCGGGAATAGAGCAGGGGCGCGCCCCACAGCACGCCTTCTTCCCGCCGCTGCATGGCCATCCGCCCTTCGGTGACGGCCAGATCGACAGGGCGATAATTGGCCAGGGCCGCGTAGACGCTTTGCAGAAACGTAGTCGTCGACGCCCCGGGCATGGCCATGGGCAGGGCGATGGCGGCCGGCACGCCCCGGGTGACGATCTGGTTGGCCGCCAGTGCGAAAGGATTGTCGTAGAGACCGTCGGCGAAATCATCGCACGACTGGAGCGTGACCAGTCGCAAGGGATAGTGGTCGTGGAGCAGCGTCCCTAGATGTTGACCGCTGATCGTGCGCCCGCGACCGATCTCGTCTTCCATGACCAGCAGACCGTCCCGGCTGTTCGGCTCAAAGAGAGCGTGGCCAATGAAATGAAACACATGGTGCTCACCCCGCCGCAGACGCCGCTGAAGTTCGAACAAGGTCGGCTTCTTGAGCCGCTCCAGCAGCAGGCGGCGATCTCGCGCCAGATAATCGATGGCGTCGATCAGGTCCAGCCACTTGCGCTCGCCGCCGAACCGGGCGTAGGTGGTCGGCTCGGCGACCGCGACCAACACCCGCAGGGGCGGCTCCACCGTATACGAATCGATACGATACATGCGGTCGATGTGGCGGGTGAGCGGGGCGTGGATGGACAGGCTCAGAAACTCATTTCGTTCGGGATCGTAAAGGTACTCCCAGGGCAATGGCTCGAACGCGGGCGCCTGGGAGAGATCCAGGTGTAGACGCAGCCCCGCCTGGGCCTGATAGGCCATGCGCATGCTGGCGTGGAGCAGGTGGGCCAGTTCGCCGGCGAAGAGGGCCTTGAAAAGACGGCGGCCAACAGACCGCATCAGGCCGGGATACTCCAGGTCAGGACGCCCGCCGGCGCTCGCCTCCAGCGCGGCCCAGGCCTGATCCAGATCCTGGGGAGAGAGGGGAGAAACGAAACGGGCAGTCCCCTTGCCCACGGGCGAATCCACGACGCGCGTGAAGTAGCCGTCCTCCGTCTCTTCGATAGCCAGGTCAAAGTTCAGATGAATGCTATCCATGGGTTGAATTGTACCGTGCTGGATTTGTGACGTCAACAACCAGAAGAGTCGGGCCAGCATTCCGGGAATGGGACCGGCGAATCGCGCAGGCCCAAGCGTATTTGTCCCATTCCCGGAATGCTGATCTGGATTCCATCTGTCGGGCAAAGACTGTTATAATGACCGCAGCCGTTCCTTTTTCGTTGCCAATCAAAGTCAGGACTCAACCTATGCATATACTGGTAACCGGCGGCGCAGGCTTTATCGGCAGCCACCTAAGCCGCGCTTTGTTGGACCGGGGCGACAGCGTGGCCGTATTGGATAACATGAGCACAGGCCGCTTCGAGAACATCGAGTCGCTGGTGGACCGGCCCGACTTCAGCTTCGCCATCGATGATCTGAACAACGCCCTGGTGCTGGATCGGCTGGCCTCTCAAGCTGACGCCATCGTTCATCTGGCCGCGGCTGTGGGCGTGAAGCTGGTGGTGGAGCAGCCGACCGAGACCATCGAAACCAATGTGTTGGGAACCCACGCCGTACTCGACGCGGCCCGGCGCTATCGCTGCCGCACCCTCATCGCCTCCACCAGCGAAGTCTATGGCAAAGGTGTGCGCATTCCCTTCTCTGAAGACGACGACCTGCTGCTTGGCCCTTCCAGCCGCAGCCGCTGGAGCTACGCGGTCAGCAAGCTGTTGGACGAATTCCTGGGGCTGGCCGCGCACCGGGAGTTTGGCCTGCCGGTGACCGTCACCCGTTTCTTCAACACGGTCGGTCCAGTCCAGACGGGACGCTATGGCATGGTCGTCCCCCGTTTTGTGCGCCAGGCCCTGCGCGGAGACCCCTTGACCGTCTACGGAGACGGCGAACAAAGCCGCTGCTTCTGCCACGTCCAGGATACCGTGCGCGCGCTGCTTTGCCTGCTCGACCGGCCGGATGAAACCGCAGGACAGGTCTACAATATCGGCAGCACCGAAGAGATCTCCATCAACCAACTGGCCGAACAGGTCATCCGGCGGACGGGGAGCGAATCCGTAGTCATTCACGTTCCCTACAGCGAGGCCTACGCCCCCGGTTTCGAGGACATGCGCCGCCGGGTGCCGGACACGCGCAAGTTGCACGCCGCCATCGGCTGGCGTCCGACCCACACGCTGGACGATATTCTGCGCGACGTGGTCGCCTATGAACAGGGCCGGATGGACCGTCCGTCATACGCTTAGCAACTTTTTACCTGACATCCATCTTCGCTTCATGTTTCAGCCGCATGATGGAGCGGTGGCAACATACTGTTTCAACAAAGGAGTTTCTTTTTTATGCGACAAACGACAGAGCGACAAACCCAAAGTCAACGGACAGCGCCCTTGCGATCCTGGCGTATCTTGGCGTTGATCCTTCTGACCCTGGTTCTTGTCATGCCGGCGCGCGCGGCCCTGGCCCAAGACAGCGACGCCCCGTCGGCCCCCATTGTCAACGATGAGGGCGGTCCGGTGGCCATCGAGGGTGACGTAACCTACACCAACGCCTTCTTCACCATGGGCGTGGCCGCACCTATGGTCATTCTGGAGGATCAGGCCGGTTTCATCGACCGTAACGAGGGCTTCATCATGCCGGTCGAATCCCAAACCCTGGGCCAGATCACTTCCGACTTCTACGAATCGCCCTTCTCCTACTCCATCGCCCTGCCCATCGAACCCCAGGGAACCCTGCGCGATGTGGACAATGACGGCCAGGAGGATGAAGGCGTCATGACCTTCGCCGTAGCCTACTGGACCAACATCTTCGGCGATCCCTTCCTGGAAGAGCGGGACCTCTTCGGCGGCGGCTGGTCCACGGCCTACGCCTCCACCCGGGTGAGCACGGACGCAGCCACCAAGCGCGAGATCGTGGGCGGCAAGTTCCTGGTCTACGCGCCCGACGATCAGCAGGGCTTCCCGTCCGGCTTTGGCGAGGACGGCCTGCTCTTCACTGAAGACGACCCCATCGTGATCCTGCCCCAGGGCTACACCGTGGTCGATATGGACACAGACCCCTTCACCTTCGACCGCTCACGCCACCCCGTCATCGACTTGATCGAACCCGAAACCTCGGCGCTGGTGGATTATTCGGATCTGGGCTACGCAGAGGCGTTTGACAGCCTGGTGGACAAGCTGAGCAAGGAGTATGCCTTCACCGAGTACAAGGGCATCGACTGGGAGGCGCTGCGGCAGGAGTTCAAGCCCCGTTTCGAGGAAGCGGAGCAGAACAATGACCCGCTTGAGTATCGACGGGCCTTGCGCGACATCTCCTTCGCCATCCCCGATGGACACGTGGGCGGCCCCTTCGTGGCCGAAGACTTTGTGGAAGCCACCAGCGGCGGCCTGGGTATGGCCATTCGCGATGTGGACGACGGGCGCACCATCGTCAACTTCATCCTGCCCGATGGCCCGGCGGACCAGGCTGGCATCGAGCTGGGCGCGGAGATCATCGAACTCAACGGCAAACCCGTGGATGAAGCGGTGGACGAAGCCCTGGCCTATTCAGGTCCCTTCAGCACCGCCCACGTCCGCCGTCTGCAAAAGCTGCGCTACGCCACCCGCTCACCCATCGGCACGGAGGTGGAGCTAACCTACAAGAACCCGGACGCCGACGAACCGATCACTGTCACCCTGACCTCCATTCCAGAGACCGACAGCTTCCGCTTCTCTTCGTTCAATGTGGGGTTGACGGACTTCGAACTGCCGGTGGAGTACAATAAGCTGGACAGCGGGCTGGGCTATGTGAAGATCTACAGTTTCTCGGACAATGAGCTGCTGACCGTCCAGTTGTGGGAACGACTCATGCGTTCCCTGAACAAGGATAAAACGTCCGGTCTGATCATCGACATGCGCCAGAACGGCGGCGGCAGCGGCTTCCTGGCCGATCAGATGGCGGCCTACTTCTTCGATGAGCCGCTGGAACTGGGCAACACGGGGCGCTATGATGAGAGCATCGACGACTTCTATTTCGATGACCGCACCATCGATCGCTTCTACCTGCCGGCCGAGGACCTGCGTTACCGTGGCGATGTGGCCGTCCTCATCGGTCCTAACTGCAACAGCGCCTGCGAGTTCTTCGCCTACGACATGACCCTGGAGGACCGGGCGTCCATCGTCGGCCAATATCCCACCGGCGGGCTGGGCGGCAGCATCGACACCGTGCTCATGCCCGAGGCCGAGTTCTTTCGCTACACGGCCGGCCGTGCGGTGGACATGAACGGCGAGATCCACATCGAGGGCAAGGGCGTGCCGCCTACGGTCAAAGTGCCGGTGACGGAGGAGACCCTGTTCAGCGACGGCGATCCCGTGCTGGATGCGGCCATCGACCATCTGCTCAGCGTCGGTGAAGAGGCGGCCGCGGCGGCCGCCGCAGAGAGCGCAGCGATCGCTGAAAATGCGCAGGATGGCGGCGAGTTGACCATCGGAGACAGCGTCGAAGGCGAGTTCACGCCCGGCCAACGCGTGCGCTACACCTTGCCCGTGGTGACGGGCGATGTCATCAGCATCTATCTGGGTGATGAGAACGGCGAACTGGACACGGTTCTGCGCCTCTATGACACTGACGGCAACGTTCTGCTGGAGAGCGGCGACGGCGAGGATGGCGGGGTCAATGCGGCCATCACCGACCTGGAGATCCCCGCGGACCTGACGCTGGTGATCGAAGCGGCCACCGCGGACGACGCCGGCGAGGGTGCGTACACCCTGCGGGTGGAGGAGGGGCAGGCCCCGTAGGAAGCTAATCGGAAAACGCTTCAAAATTCTGAGACTGAGGAGATTGGAGATTGGCGGTCGATCAGAGACCTGTCAATCTCCAATCTCCTCAATCTCTATTTATTTCCTCAGCGGCACGATCAGATCATAGGGGAAATCCGTCAGATCGATCACCTCTCCCATTTCGGTAACCGCGACCGAATCCTCGATGCGCACGCCAAAGCCCCGGTCCGGATAATACAGCCCCGGCTCCACGCTGACCACGTGGCCGGGCTGGAGCCGGGCGTCGTTGCCGGCGGCGTGGCTCAGGCGCGGCCCTTCGTGGATGTCCAGACCGATGCCATGACCCAGGCCGTGAACATAGCCATCCTGGGTCCCCGGCGTGTTGAGAATGGTGGGGTGGCCCTTGCTTTCGAAATACTCGCAGGTCATCAGTTGCAGGTCGCGCAGGGAAACGCCTACCTTGAGCGCGGCCATGGCCCGGTCGAAGATCTCCTTGCACTGGTCCCACGCCTCCTGCACCTCGTCGGGCGCGTAGCCGATGCACCAGGTGCGGGTCATATCGTGGAAGTAGCCGCTGGCCACCTGGGGAAAGATATCAAAGACGATGCTCTGGCCCAGGCGCACAGGAGCCTGAGGATCGCCGCTGTTATGGGGCACGCCCGCATCCCGCCCCTGGCTGAAAATATGCTCGTGGTCTTCGTGCATGCCGTGATAGTAGATGCGACCGCGGATGAACGCCTTGACATCGCCGATGGTCAACGCTTCGCCGTCCCGCCGCACCAATATGTCGCCCCGGGTCCGGTGCTGTTGCAGGAACTCCCACGTCTCCGCCACCACCTGGGACGTCAGCCGACCCGCCTCCTGTAGCTGGGCGATCTCGGCGTCGTCCTTGGTTTCGCGAGCCAGGGAAAAAAGAGAAGCGCCATATTCGCCCACCACCTCAGTGTCCACCAACCGGTCCTGGAGGTGGTTGAAGAGGGTGTAGGCTGCGCCAGCGTCATATTGACCATAGACGCCCAACCGCCCCTCCAGCCCTTGGTCGCGGATCACCTGTTGCAGATAGTCAACCTGCGCGGCCAGTTCGTCACCCTCATGCTTGCGTAACAGTTCATAGGGCTTGTAGACCTGATCCCGGTTCACCAAATGCAGGCCGGTGCGGGCGGCGTTGTCCCGCTCCATCCCGCCGTGGATGAGGGTGAGCGCCCCCCCCCGTCGCTTGACCACCAGCGCGCGCTCCAGGTGTTCGCCGCCGGTCAGGTAGTTGAGCACAGTGTTCCCGCTGGCGTCGCCAATGACGAGCAGCGCGTCCAGACGGCGTTGGGCCATCAGATGATCGAGATCGGATTTCATGGTAAGTTTCGCTTTCGGCTGAGGATAGAACGCGAATTGGGCGGATCAGGCGGATCTTCACGGATTTTTTGTAAAACCCGCGTTCTATCGCGGTCGTTGAACCACGATGACGCCGACGGGGCGCTCGCCGTCGGGACCGTCGAAGCGGTGCTCCAGCACGGTCCAGCCCCATTCCCTCGCCAGGGAAAGCAGTTCGCCCGGGCGCAAGAGATGGTTGGCGTTAGAGGCTGGCCGGCGTTCGTGGCGGTTGATGTTGAACGTTTCCTGAATGAAAAGGCCGCCCGGTTTGACAGCGTCGCGCAGGGCAGGCCAGAGAGAACGGTCCAGGAAATAGAAGCAGGTCACCAGGTCGGCGCTCTCCGCCGGCGGGCGCCAGTGATCCAGGTCCACCTGAAGGAATGTGCAGCGTTCGGCCACGCCGGTCTCCGCGGCTGTGGATTGGGCCTTCTTCAGCGCCTCCTCGCTGACGTCCACGCCGGTGACGCACCAGCTCCGCCGGGCCAGCCAGAGGGCCGTCCCCCCCAGGCCGCAGGCGACGTCCAATGCCGTAGGCGTCTCGCCGCGCGCATGCACAGCCGCCGCCAGCGCATCCACATAGGCCGCATACGGCTCCAGACGCCGGTTAGCCCGTCCACTGATCGGTCCCTGGCCCTGGCGATAGCGTTCGTTCCACTGGATGCGATCGTTGTCAGTCATGAGTCATTGATATCATAGGTGGACTGCTGTCCATGAGCTTCTACGCCATCATCAACTGTTCTAACGTCTCGGCAACCTGGATATTGACCGGCGAGTCGTTGCGGTTGAGTCGAATCTGGTTGATCACCCGGCGCAGCAGGCTCGGGTTGACTTCCGCCAACTGGCGTGTCATGTCAAACCAGAGGGTGCAAAGCTCCTGGTTGTCGCTGGTCACAGCTCGCACCGCGATCTCGGCCGGCGACGCCGCGCCGCCTCCGCCGGAATGGCCCATGTTCAGCCCCAGCTCGCGCCAGGCGTTGATCCAATAATAGGAGAGCATGGGGTTGATGAGGCCGCGCATCCGGCTCCAGAGGGGATCATCCTCCTGCACCAGTTTGAAGAAGGCCAGGTAATAGGGGCGCGAGCCGGCGTAATCGCGATGGATCTGGGACAACTCGCCGGCCTTGACCGATGCGTACGAGGCGACATACCAGCGCAGTTCTTCCAGATTGGCGCCGGGCTGATTCTCCTCCACGCCTTCCAACTGGAGCTTGCAGGCGCAGAGATAGCTGCGCGCCGAGGCCGCGAAATCCTGGGAGCGCTGCAACATGGCGGTTTTGGCCAGGGAGCGGGCTTTTTCGGGCGTATGGGGCAGGTTATCCGGCAGTTGCAGCCCCTGGATATCCAGCAGCACCGGGGCGAAAACGGGATCATCCTGGAAGGGGATGATGGCCTGTCCTGGCAAGCGGTAGCGTCCATTCTCGTTGATGATCAGATCGCGCGCCTCCAGATCATCAAGCAAATCCTGAATGTAATCCACCTGCTCCCCGTCATTGAGCAGGATCGACGCCAGCTCGCGGGCGTCGATTTCCAGGCCTGCGTTGAGCACGGCATAGACGAAGCCCGATTCGGCGCGGCGAACGAACTCGGCCTCACTCTCGATCTCCGGGTTCACCCAGACGGGCACGTGAACGGAAGCCACTTTCCCTTTGTAGTCAAACGCGTGCTGACGAAAGCCGATCTGCCAGATCTGACGCAGCGTCGTCTTGCTGCGGATCACGCCCTGATCTTCGTAGGTGCGGCAGAGATGCTCCAACAGTTCATCGGTGGTGCGTTCGCCCGGCTTCTCCGTCAATGCCCGATAAATGTCGCGCAGCACATCGCGCCGGGTGGCGAAATCCACCGAGGTCATCTTCAGCCGGTTCAATATCTGCTTGTATTGGATGCGCAGGGAGGGATTGGCGTCGCGTGTAGAAACGATGTGCGCCTCTTCGCCGGCGGACGATCTTTCGTCATCCGCCGGCAAAGAGGCGGACGGTGTTTCATACCGGCCCGTGGACGCCGGCGTCCACGGTTGCAGGTCTACGTCAAAGGAGGAGGAAATGTAGAAGTCCTTAGGAGCCACATAAAGCTGCATCCCTCTGACAAACAGGTTGACGGCGTCGTCGTTGTTTTCCAGCCAGTTTTTGAACTGGGTGTAGCCGTAATTGGTCTCGTTGAAGGCGGAATCGAGCATGAGCATGGTCTGCTTGAGTTTCGCCGCCAACACGGGCAGATCGCCCCGGTGTTCATGGACGCGCAGGGCCTTCTCCAGCAGGCTGCGGGCTGTGGCGTTGTCCATGACCACCTGGGCGTGGATGCCGTTGCTGTCATCCAGAATCGATTCCAGGTAGACGAATTCATCGCAGGCCTTGACCAGCAGCGGGTGGGTCACATCACGCGGGCCAATGCCCAGGGTGTAACGTCCGTATTCACGCAGCTTGTTGACCAACGGGCCGAAATCGCTGTCGCCGGAGACAATGACGAAAATCTTGACATCCGGCCGGTTGATAGCCGTCTCGAATGCATCCAGGGCCATGCGGATATCGGCCCGGTTTTTACCGGCGCGAATGCTGTACACCTGGATCAGGTCGACCGTATTGTTCATCAGGTCTTCCCGATAGCGGACGAAGCGGCTCCAGTCGCCGTAGACCTTTTTGATGACCACCGGTCCCCGGCTCTGGAGATACTCCATCAGCGGGGTCAGTTCCAGGTCCAAAAATTCCTGTTCAGCCCATAAAGCCACATTTTCAAAATCTACATACAGCGCAATCTGGTCACTCATCAGAGTCCCCCCTAACTATTTTCCCTATTTTTGTTTTCCGCTTTTGTTTTCCGCCCTTCAGTCTATCACACTCGCCCCAAACAGGCATCACGCTCTCCACGCCTCACTCTTCACCTTTCACGTCCCACATACCAAAATTCAAACACTTCGCTAATACAAACCAAATGCTGAACAAATAAAGATAGGGTACAATAAACACAGTGTAGGAAATAAGGTAGGAAATAAACGCCGCCACGATCACGGTCGCGGACGGTGGGCGATAAACGCCAGGATATGGAATTTTAGCGAAAGAACAAAAAAGGTCAAGGAGGCAGTGAGTAAAATGGGTAAGATCATTGGAATCGACTTGGGCACCACCAATAGCGTCGTTGCAGTCATGGAAGGTGGCGATCCCACAGTCATCGCAAATGCAGAAGGTAACCGCACCACGCCGTCCGTGGTCGCGTGCGATAAAAATGGACAGCGTCTGGTCGGCGTAACGGCCAAACGGCAGGCGGTTGTCAACCCGGAGAACACCATCTATTCGGTCAAACGGTTGATGGGCCGGCGCTTCGATGACCCGGAGACCCAGCGCGCCATGAAAATGGTCTCGTACAAAATCGTCGAAGGGCCGAATCATGACGCTCGCGTCAATGTGCCGATCAAGAACAAGACGTATACGCCCCAGGAAATCAGCGCCATGATCCTGGGCAAGCTCAAACGGGACGCCGAGTCCTACCTGGGCGAGGAAGTGAAGCAGGCCGTGATCACGGTCCCCGCGTACTTCAACGACAGTCAGCGCCAGGCAACCAAGGACGCCGGCCAGATCGCAGGGCTGGAAGTCCTGCGCATCATCAACGAGCCGACGGCCGCGGCCGTGGCCTATGGGCTGGACAAGGTGAGCGATGAGACCATTCTGGTCTTCGACCTGGGCGGCGGCACCTTCGACGTCTCCGTGCTGGAGGTCGGTGACGGCGTCATCGAGGTGAAATCCACCAACGGCGACACCCTGCTGGGTGGCGACGACTGGGATGAACGCATCGTCGAATGGCTGATGAGCGAGTTCAAGAAAGAGCAGGGCATCGACCTGGGCCAGGATCGTCAAGCGGTTCAGCGCCTGCGCGAGGCTGCGGAGAAAGCCAAGATCGAGCTTTCGTCCACGGCGCAGACCGAAATCAACCTGCCCTTCATCACCGCGGACAGTACGGGGCCGAAGCACTTGCAGATGACCCTGACCCGCAGCAAGTTCGAACAACTGACCGCGGACCTGGTCGAACGCTGCAAGGCTCCCTTCAAGAACGCGCTCAAGGACGCCGGCATTTCGGCCAGCGACCTGCATGAGGTCGTGCTGGTCGGCGGCTCCACCCGCATGCCCATGATTCAGGACCTGGTGCGCGAGTTGACCGGTAAGGAGCCTCACAAGGGCGTGAACCCGGACGAGGTGGTCGCCATCGGCGCGGCCTTGCAGGCCGGCGTGCTGGGCGGTGAGGTCAGCGACCTGCTGCTGCTGGATGTGACCCCGCTGAGCCTGGGTCTGGAGACGCTGGGCGGCGTGATGACGGTGCTCATCCCCCGCAACACCACCATCCCGACCAAGAAGACGGAAGTCTTCAGCACGGCGGCCGATAACCAGACCGCAGTGGACATCCACATTTTGCAGGGTGAGCGGCCCATGGCCAACCAGAACAAGACCCTGGGCAACTTCCGCCTGGATGGGATTCCGCTGGCGCCGCGCGGCGTGCCGCAGATCGAAGTGACCTTCGACATCGACGCCAACGGCATCCTGAACGTGACCGCTAAGGATAAGGCCACGGGCAAGGAGCAGAGCGTGCAGATCACGGCTTCGACCAACCTCTCCAGCGACGAGGTGGAGCGGCTGGTCCAGGAGGCCAAACGGCATGAGGCCGAGGACAAGCGGCAGCGTGACCTGGTCGAGGCCCGCAACAACGCGGACAACCTGATCTACAGCACGGAGAAGGCGCTCAGCGACCTGGGCGACAAGGTGCCCGCCACGGACCGCGGCCAGATCGAGCAGGTGATCGAGGACCTGAAACAGGCCAAGGAGACCGAAGACATCGATCGCATCCGCAGCCTGATGGAGACGTTGCAGCAGGCCAGCCATGCGCTGACCCAGCAGATGTACCAGCAAAGCGAAGCCCAGCCTGGCCCCGACATGGGTGGCCCCGGCCCTGACATGGGCGGCGGTGCGCCGGAGAGCGACGGCGACGGCGATGGCGAAGAAGACGTAGTGGAAGGCGAATACCGCCAGGTCTGACGTCAACAAGCGGCTGATTGACAGATACAGGGCCAATCAGCGGTGTGAGTGAATTGTATCGACGGTGCAAAGGCGGGTGGGGCGTATAGCTCCGCCCGTTTTTGCGAGCGGTTGGAATCATAGAAGGAGAACGACCGATGGCCAACTATTACGATCCCTATGGCTCGCGGCGGCGTGCGGCGAGCCAGGGAGGACAGCACAAGCCAACGCTGGATGACTATGAACGACTGGCCAACGCCTATCGGGAGTTGCAGGGCAAATATCAGGATTTACTGGCCCGCTATCAGCGCCTGCAAGAACAATCTCAGGTCCTGCAAAATCAGGCCGAAGAGCAGACGGCCAAACTCCGTCAAGCGGAGCAGGCGATCACCATCAAGGACGAAGCCCTCCAGCGTCAGCAGGCGGACATGAAGGCGACAGAGAGCGAACTGATCTGGGCAAAAGCCGCGCTGCAACAACAGGAGCAGGCGCAGCAGACACGGGAAAGTGAAGAGGAGCAGTCCTGGAAAGAGAAATATCTGCGTCTTCAGGCTGAGATGGAAAACATGCGCAAACGCTGGGATCAGCGGGCGCAGCAACAGATCAACCAGGCGCGCGACAATATTCTGCTCGACATGCTGCCCCTGGCCGATCACCTGGACCTGGCCTTGCAGCACGCCCAGGACATCACCGACCCGGCAGCGAAGAAATTCGTGGACAGCATCGAGGCCACCCGACGAGCGTTTATGGATACGCTCAGACGCTACGGCGTGGAACGCATCGACGCCCAGGATCAGCCCTTTGACCCCAACCTGCACGAGGCCATGGGACAGGTCGAAAACAAGGATCTGCCCAGCGATCACGTGGTCCACGTAGTGCAGGCGGGGTACAAGGAAGGGGACCGGTTATTGCGGCCGGCGCGGGTCTTGGTGAGCGGCGAGGCGCAGGACGAGTAGCGCAATTAGAAGCCAGGGCCAACAACGACCCCTAAACAGGGACGTAGAGGGCCGCCAGAAGAGGCGCAGAGAGCTACAGAGCTTTTTCGAGGGCCGCTGCGGCGCGTTCCTCTGGACCATTGAAAAGAGACGATAAAGCGAGGAACTTATGGAAATCAGAGACTATTATCAGACGCTGGGCGTTTCTCGCGACGCCAGCGAAAAAGAAATTAAAAAGGCGTATCGCAAGTTGGCCCAGCAGTATCATCCGGATAAAAATCCCGGCGATAAAGAAGCCGAACGACGTTTCAAAGAGATCAACGAAGCGTACACGGTGCTGTCTGACCCGGAGAAGCGCAAACAGTATGATCGTTTCGGCGCGCAGTGGGAGCAGTACGCACGGGCCGGTGCGGGCGCGGGGCCGGCTCCTGGCGGGGCCGGCGGCCGGGGCGGTTTTGGCGGCTTTAGCGGCGCGCAGCAGATGTCGCCCGAAGAGCTGGATGAGCTCCTGCGCCAGATGGGGCTGGGCGGCTTTGGCAGTCGCCGGAGCGGCCAGCGCAGCGCCGGCGGCAGCGGCTTCTCCAGCTTTTTCGACGCCCTCTTTGGCAGCGGCCGCGGCGGCATGAGCAGCGGCATGGGCGGACGACAGGATCCCTTTGGCGGCGCGGGGTATTATGAACCGGGCCGCGCCCAGCCACGCCAGGCCCCCAGCCGGGTGGAAGCCAAGGTCACCGTTTCCCTGGAAGAAGCGTACCATGGAACCAAACGCATGTTGGAACTGAGCGACGGCTCCCGGCTGGAAGTCAACATCCCCCGCGGGGTCAAAACCGGTTCCAAGGTGCGGATGCGCGGGGCCAGCGGACAGGGGGACATCATCCTCCACGTGACGGTCAAGCCGGACAGCCGCTTCAAGCGCGAGGGGGATAACCTGCGCGTGCGCGTGCCCGTGGACATCTACACCGCAGTCCTGGGTGGTGAGGTGCAGGCTCCGACGCTGGACCGGCCGGTGATGCTGACCATTCCGCCGGGAACCCAGAGCGGCAAGGTCTTCCGCCTGCGGGGTCTGGGCATGCCCAAGCTCAAGAACCCGGACAAACGGGGCGACCTGCTGGCGGAAGTGCAGGTCACCGTCCCCACCAACCTGAGTGAACGGGAGCGCAAACTCTTCGAGGAGTTGCGTAGTTTGCGGCAGGGATAGAACGCGGATGACGCGGATTGGGCGGAAACTGCCGGATTTTCAAGAAAATCCGTGATGATCCGCCCAATCCGTTCAATCCGCGTTCTATTCTTATGCCGCAAATGGATTGATCAATTTGATGCCGGCGTATAGTTGACCCGCATTCAGATCTTCCGACCAAAGCACTTCACATGACAACTGCATCGCACTTTGAATCACCATCGCATCCCAGAAAGATAATTGATACCGCTGCTGGATATCGATGGCATTCAGCAGGTCAGCCGGCGAGGGCGTATGCACCCGCCAGGCAGATAGATCGGCGATGAGTCCGGCGGTTTCCTGTGGGTTCAACGGCGCCTCGACCTTGCGCGTAATCGTCACATAGAATTCCTGCAAGACCTGAATGCTCAGGCAGCCCGTCCCCGACGCCCACAGTACGCTAACAAGTTCTTTGGCGCATACATGTTTATCGCCAGCGGACCGGTCGTGAGCGTAGACCAGGACATTCGTATCCACAAATTGCCGCGCGTCTCTATCGATCATGAAGTTCATCTCGAGACCAGCGGACGCGACCATCCGTACCCAAATCCGCGCTTTGGGCCAGCCAGGCCAGGTGATGACGTTTGGCGCTGGCGTATCGCTCCTCCTGATCCACAATTTCCACAAGCGCCCGGGTCATCAAACCGGACAACGACGTATCCTGGTCAATAGCCACTTTCTTCGCCTTGCGCAAAACATCCTTGGGAATCGACAGGGTTACATTTTGTTTTTCCATGACACACCTCCACGAAAAAGAGTGTACCACGTATTTACGTGCATTTCAATAATGATAGAACGCGGATTGAGCGGACTGGGCGGAAACAACCGAATTTTCAAGAAAATCCGTGATGATCCGCCTAATCCGCTCAATCCGCGTTCTATTGATCTACCTCTCTGAAACGCCTACTTGGTGACGATGGGCAGGAAGACCTTGCCCGACGGTGACGAGGATGACGACTCCTCCAGCAGGACGCTGTCAGAGGCGATCATAGACTCGTTCTCCGCGCCGTCCCGGAACTGGACGTAGACGGTGCAGACTTCGCCATCCTCACACGCCAGGGTCCATGGCTTCTCGGTGACCAGCGGCTCCCATGTAGAGCTGGCCATGGTGGACGAATTGCTGACTCGCATCTCCACGTTGCCGCTCACCTCGTTGACCTGGCCTGAAAGCTGGTCGGTCAGATGGCCGTTGGCGCTCTGGGCCATGCCCGGCAACGGTTCGTCGGTCGCAGTCAGGTAGAGGGTGACTTCCTTGCTGCTCACCTTGGCCGCGCCGTTCTCGATCAGGACCGCACCGGCCGGCGGATCCGGATCCGCCTTGGGCGTGACCTCCTGGGGTTGGCTGAGGTCGCCCTTGGCATTCTCCTTCTCCCCCTGAATCCAGATGTAGTAGGTCTGATCGTTGGTCAGGTCGCGCAGGACCAGATCGTCGTTGGGGTCGACGGGCGTGGGCCTGCCCGGCTCGTCCGGATCGGTGGAGACGTAGACCCAGAGCTTGTCGTACTCGCCGGGCTTGCGCACGTCGATCAGCACCTGCCGGTTGAGCGGGCGCACGAAGTTGACCCGAATCGGGCGCACCTTGTCATCGTTGGGCCAGAGCGGGTTGCGCTCACTCCCCACCTCCGAGCCGTCGCTCTCGCCGCCGTGGTCGGTGTCGGCCACGCAGGGCAAAGTGCCGAGGACGAACTCGCGGCCGTTGGGCAGCCCATCGCCGTCCGGGTCCTCCTTGGCGTCGTTCACCTTGGGATCCAGGCCGCAACGCTCCTCCCACTTGGTGGGCATGCCATCGCCGTCCGGGTCCTTGGGATCGGGCTGCAATTCGGGATCGATGCCTTCCAGCCAGAAGCCGCCGTTCCATTCCCGCAACAGGTTGCGGTCAGGATCGTTGGGGTCCTTGAAGAGGGCCACCAAACGCACGTTATAGGCTCCGCCTAGATAGGTCTTGGTGTAGTTCCAGCCGTAGATGCCATCGCCAGCCTGGCCGTCATTGTGCAGGCCGTCATCCAGCAACAGGATCACCTCCGGCCCGCCCACCTCAGGCTGCACCAGGCCGGCCAAGAAGGCGCCGGGCATGGCCCCTTCTTTGCCCAACAGGGTGGCGACGATGGCCACTTCATCGCCGACCTCACCCTGGAGGTTGGTCAGGCCCAGAATGCGGCCTTCCAACTGCATGGGCGACTGGACCGACATGTTCATCATGAAGTCAGCGGTCAGGCCCTCCTGGGGGGCGTCGGGCGTCGCAGCCACGTTGGGGACCGCATCGCCGCCGTTCGCGCCGGCCGCGCAGATCTGGTAGCGATAGCGCACCCGGAAGCGCCACAGGCCCGGATCCGGGTTGGTGACGATGAGCACGTCGTCGTAGATGGAGTTGCGGATGTTCCAGTTGGCCGGGGGCAGGTTCCCGGTAAAGATTGGGCTGATGGGGATCCACTCCTTGCGCGGCTCCTGGGGATCCGAGTCCGCGGGGCCGTTCCAGACCTCCACGTCCCGATGCCAACCTTCACAGCCCAGGCTATCATTCTGCTTGCCCGCGACCACAAAGCGCAGGGTGGTGACGCTCTTATCGACAATGGCGTAGTTCTCGCGCCACTCGTTCCACGTTGCGTTGGTATGGTTGACGTGGAAGATACGGGTCGCGTCCTGGGCGTCGGTGTCGAAGTTGTCGTAGACGTCAGCCAGGCCCAGTTGCCCGGGCAGGGAAGGACCGGCCATGATCTCCGTCATCTGCTGGGGCGCGTTGGCCTGGGCGAGCATGTTCAAGCTCGCGGCCGAAGCCGCCATCATGGAGCCGGTGTCCGTGGTGGGCACCGGGCGGAAGAGGCCGCCGGTGTCGGCCGCGATCTGGGCCATGAGGCCGCTGTCGGCTTCCGGCCCGAAGGCGATGGTGTTGATGACCACGCCGGACTCGATCAGCTCGGCACGCACGTCCGCGTACATGGGGTTGACGTTCTCCTCGCCGTCGCTGAGGAGGAAGATGTGCTTGGGGTTCTCGGAGAAGGGAGCCGCCAACAGCTTGTTCTTGGCGTCCTGCAGGGCCGCGCCGATGGGCGTCCACTCGCGGTCGGTGATGGCGTCGATGGCCGCCTTGGCCGCGTCGATGGTGGCCGGCACGACCACATCCGAGCGGGGCAAGAGCAGGCGCAGGTCCAGAACGCAGTCATTCGTCGTATTCCCACAGCCGGGCGGGTCGTTCTTGGCCGAGAAATCGGTGACCATGAGGCGGTCACCCATGCGAGCCAGATCGGCCACCACCTTGGCCGCGCGCTGGGCGTTGATCAGGCGCGTCCCCTCGCCGATGACATCCTCGGTCCCCATGGAGCCGCTGGCGTCCACGGTGATGGCGATGTCGCTGTTGCCGGGCGGCGCGTAGAGCAGGGCGTCGGTCTCGCTATCGCAGAGCACGCCGCCGTCCAGGCAGACCTGATAGTCCACGAACGCGGTCCCGGCCGGTTTCACCGGGGCCTGCATGACCGCCCAGTATTCCTCACCCACCTGCTGGAAGGAGTTGGGGAGGACCGTGGGCGCGTCGCCCTCGGCGTCGAAGGTGAAGGAGCTCTCCACCAGGCCGCGCACAGGCGAGCCTCCGCTGGTGACCTGGAGGCGGGTCAGGAAGGTCAGGGGGCTGGCCGGCTCGCCCACCAGCGCGAAGTTGGTCTGCCGCGGCTCCATGATCTGGATGGCGGGGCTGACGCAGGAGAAGGTGACGTCATAGTTGTAGGTGTTGTCGAAACTGTTGACCACGGCTACAATACGGTTGTGGACCCCGGCCCCCGCGAAGGTGCGCACGTAGTCCTCGCCGATGTAGGCCGAACGCAGCACAGAGCTGGGGCTGGAAGTCTTGGCCGCCATCAGGTTGATGCCCAGCATCGCGCCGGCCTGGCCGTCCACCTCCACCTGTACATACTCGCAGCCGGGCAGGGGGTTGACCCGATAGTAGCGCGCTGCGTAGGTGTCGGGCGTACTCTCCGACCAGGTGTTGACGCCGCTGCTCATGTTAACGTTCTGACGCAGAGGCGCGGCGCTGTAGCTGAAGCCGGTGCCGTCATCGTCCAGATAGACCAGTTCGGACTGGGTGGCGGGGTCCGCCCACTTCTCGGCCCAGTTGGCGGCGAAGAAGTTGAGGAAGAACTCCTCCATGCTCCACTGGCCGCCGCTGAGTTGGGGGATCAGGTCATCCAGCACGTAGAGGGTGTCCTGATCGTCGCACTCTTTGTAGTGCTTGTACATGGCGTCGATACGGTGCCACGGGTCGCTGGGCGATCCGATTGTCCCCAACTGCTCGATCAGGTACTTGACAAAACGGTTGCCGTAGTTCTTGACGTACATGGACGTCTCGGGGTTATAGCTTGAACCGAGCAAATAATTGGCGTCGATGGTTGAATTCACGCTGTCGGAGCCAAGGTCGGCGTAGCCTTCGGTGAACTCAGCGTTGCCGGGACCCGTTCCACTCATGTAGTTGGCCTTGAGATCGGCGTAGCAGCCGTCATCGTAGGAGTACTGGAGGTAGTGCTGGGCTTCGTGGTACACTGTACGCTGACCGCCGCCGTTACGGACCATGGGCGCGTCGATGCCGATGTTGCAGTTGCCCGAACTGGCCCAGTAGGCGATGCCGCTCCAGCCCACGCCATCTTCCATCTGCACGTTGACCGTATTGCTACAGCCTTTGTCATAGAGGTGATGGCCGCCGGAGTCGGCGTTGTAGCGAACCCAGGCCTCCTGGAACCACTGGGCCACCTGCACGGCCTGGGCGTCGCTGGTGATCCAGTGTTGCAGGGTCACATCGCTGCCGTCCACCTCCCGGGTGGCTTCGGTGGTGTCTTTGGTGTACCAGACGCGGATGGTCTTGGCGTCGCCGTTGACGTTGAAATTGTGAATGTAACACTCGTCCAGGGTAATGCCGTCGATGACGGGGCCGCCTGCGCAGGGGGCGTCCACACTCGCGGGCTGGTCCTGGGCCGCGAGGGGCCGGGCCAGCGCAAACAGGACTGAAAACGCAAAGAACAGGGATAGGGATAGGGCGAGCCAGTAAGGGCGTCGCCAACGCATTGTCGGTGACATGGTTCTCCTCCTTTGAACTTCAACGGTCATGCACAGAAAGCGAAATGGGAGAAGTAGGGGATGGTGCATACACAGCATAGCCGAGGGGCGACGCCTTGGCTGTTCGCCCGCGCATGATCAGGCTGTGTCCTGGCGCACAGCGAACGGCATTCAATTGAGGTTAAATGATAGAGGAATAGCGAACCCGTCGAATGTGAACAAGACGCACCTATGGCTGGTGGCGGTTAGTCATTGCATCTCGTCGCTGGCATCGAGCAGGCGCCCACTCGCAGGGTGTTCTTGTCACGTCGTGGCCGCGCGCTATCCGCCCGCGCAGCAATACTTTACGCAAGACGCCGGCGTCAAGATACATGGGCGGCGTCTTTTATAAAAATGTTACCCATACTCAGAGGATCAGGCGTCACTTTCCAGCCCCGATTCCGTCAACCTGTTCAACAGCGCATTGAGGGGAGACGCCGACAGGCGGCGGCAATGGGCTGCTCGCGTCATATCTCCCTTCACCCCAACGATGAACAGACAGGTGGGAGGATTTCCAGATGTCACAAAAAAGAACGGCTGTACGAACCCAGCGAAACGAGTCCCTCCCGCTCACCGGGTTGGTCGGGGTTCCAGGGCGAACGATCGTCTGGATCGGCGTCGCCGCGTTGATCGCAATTGCGACCCTCAGCATCAGCGCCTGCGACGGCCAGATACGCCTGCTCATGTCAGAGGACGCCGGCGCGGCCGACACGCCCCAAGGGGATCCGGAAGCCGAAATGGGGGCGCTCGATCAGGCCATCGAGGACAACCCAGAGGATAGTGACGCCTATATCAACCGCGGGATCCTCCATGCGGACCGAGGCGATCTCGACGCCGCCCTCCAGGACTTCAGCCAGGCCATCCGCCTCAACCCCAAGGACGCCCTGGCCTACTACAACCGGGGTCTCGCCTACGCCACCCTGGGTGACGTCCAGGCCGCACTCCAGGACTTCGATCAGGCCATCCAACTCAACCCCAAGGACGCGCTGGCCTACAACGAACGGGGCAACGTCCACTACAGCCTGGGTGATCTGGACGCGGCCATCCGCGATCTGGGCCAGTCCATTCGCCTCGCGCCCGACAACGCCACCGGCTACTACAACCGGGGCAACGTCTACGCCGCCCGCGGCGAATTGGAGCGGGCCATCCAGGATTTCGACCAGGCCATCCATCTCGACCCCGGGGTCGCCGCCGCCTATCGCAATCGCGGTCTCGCCCGCGCCGCCTTGGGCGACCCGGACGCAGCCATCCAGGACTTCGACCAGGCTATCCGCCTCGACCCCAATTTCGCCGCCGCCTACAATGACCGGGGATTGACCTACGCGGATCGAAGCGAACTCGACGCCGCCATTCGCGACTACGATCAGGCCATCCGTCTCGATCCTGAAAACCCACTGATCTATTACAATCGCGGCTTCGCCCGCGCAAAGCAAGGTCTCACCGACGCAGCCATGGCCGATTTTCAGCAGGCCATCCAGCTCGATCCCGGGTTCGCCGACGCCCACTACGCCCTCTGCCTGATCTATCTGAACCGGGAGGAGGCGACGGAGGCCCTGCCCTTCTGCGATCAGGCGCTCAGTCTGGACCCCAGGCCTCGTTATTATGAAGGGCGTGGCGTGGTCCTCGCCGACCTGGGCGACTATGACGCCGCCATCGCCGATCTGGAAACCTATGTAGACTGGTTGAAAACGCAGGATGATCCGGAAGCCGCCATTCAAACGGCTCGTTACACAGCCGCCGTCGAGCGCCTGAAAGCGGGTGAAAACCCTTTCGCCCCGTGAGAAATCCGGCATAGCCGTTGGTAGTGTTCGCTTTAGCTCAGGTGACGGCAGGCCTGAGCTAAAGCGAACACTACCAACGGGCGCGCACCGCTTCGAGATCGCTCGATCCCCTCGCACCGCCGCCTTCCATTTTTCCGCGCCTTGACATCTCCCGCCAGTCAAGCATAATAAAGATGTCAAACCTACGTCTTCCTCACTCTTTCCCGGAGGCTACCATGTCCACTCTCGACTATCTCGCCTTCGATCTGGAAATCGGCCCCGGCGACGGCCAGGTCTACCCGGTAGCCGTTCTCAGTTCACCGGCCGGCGAAGCGCGCGCGGAGATGGAACTCCCCTTCACGCCCCAGGACCTGGACGGCTGGCTGGCCGAACTGGAGGGCGCGCTCTTCGATGAGGACGGCGACGTGGATGGGCCGGCCCTGGCAAAGGAGTTCGGCGGTCTGCTCTTCGACGCGCTCTTTACCGACGAAATCCGCAGCCGCTACGACATGAGCCGCCAACTGGCCCGGCGGGACGGAATGGGGCTGCGCATCAAGCTGCGCATCAACGCGCCGGACCTGGCCGTCCTGCCCTGGGAACTGCTCTACGATCCCCGGGCCGGCGAGTTCGTCACCCTGTCGCGCCACACGCCCATCGTCCGCTATCTGGAAGTGGGCCGACCAGTGCAGGCCCTGCGCGTCCGCCCGCCCCTGCGCATCCTGGGCATGGTGGCCAGCCCCCAGGGACTGGATCCGCTGGACGTGGACGCGGAGCGCGCCCGCATGGAGCAGGCCCTCGCTCCCCTGGCCGACGCCGGCGGCGTGGAACTGGTCTGGCTGGAGGAGGCGACCTGGCGGGGCTTGCAGCAGGCCCTGCAGGGCGGTCCCTGGCACGGTTTCCATTTCATCGGTCACGCCGGGTTCGACGAAGAGAGCGGCGACAACGTGCTCTGGGTGGCCGACGATCAGGGCCGGGCCGCCGCCCTGTCCGCGCCCGACCTCGCCAGGCTGCTGGCGGACCACCTTCCCCTACGTCTGGTCGTTCTCAACGCCTGCGAAGGCGCGCGCGGGGATGAGAGCGGCCTCTTCTCCAGCATGGCTGCGGCGCTAGTGGAGCGGGGCCTGCCCGCGGTGCTGGCCATGCAGTACGAGATCAGCGACCAGGCCGCGATCGAGTTCAGCCGCAGCTTCTACGGCGCGCTGGCCAACGGCTACCCCATCGACGCCGCCACCGGCGAGGCCCGCAAGGCCATCAGCCTGGCCCTGCCCGATTCACTGGAATGGGTGACGCCGGTGTTGTTTATGCGCGCGGCGGATGGAAAAATTTGGGAGATTGAAGAGAGTAAGGAGATTGGTATGGGCGGGGGAAATGAACAGAAGTGGTGGGAAAAGTTGGGTGGAGCACAGGCGGAGATCGAGACCGGGGAGACAGGCGGGGACGTGATCATCGCCACGATTGGGGCGGGATCCCGAAATGTGGCCGTGGGCAAGAACATCACCCAGCAGGTCTACGAAGTCCTGGGCGCGCCCACGCCCGATGACGCAACCGTCATCCAGCAACAGTTCGAGCAGCTTCGGGCCCAATTGGCGGCTCTGCAGAAGTTGCAAACGGCCCAACTCCAGGTTCAACTGCTGGAGGGCGAGCTGACCAAGACCGGCGAAGACGAGACGCCCAGCGTCAGCACCATCACCACCATCGGCGATTGGCTGCTGGACAACATCCCGGAGATCGCCGAGGCCCTGGCCAGCCTCTTCGCCACGCCGGCCGTGGGTCGCGTGGTGGGCAAAGCGGGCGAGGCCGCGGTGGCGTGGGTGAAGAGACGGTTTGGGCGCGGGTGAGGCCGATTCCCGCTGTCGGAATTATGAAGTGCACGAACGTTGATCACACAAAACCATGAACGACGAGGAACGATCGCCAACCGAAGAGCCGGAGCGTGAGCCCCCGCCGCCCCCCAAATCCGGCGACACCATTATCGCCGAGGTGGGCGACGACGCGCGCAACGTGGTCGTCGGCAAAAACGTCATTCAGATCGGAACACTGAAGATCCCCCTCTGGCTGGCCTACGTGATCGCGGCCGGGGCGATGATCGCAGCCGTCGTCGTGGTGTTCACCCTGGCCTCGACGCGGCGGGTCGAGCAGGCGGTGACCGCGCCCACGGATACGCCAACGCCAACGCCCACACCGACCGCGACGTCGACGCCCACCCCCACGCCGACGCCAACGCCGGCGGTCATGAGCGACGGCGAGTTCAACATTGCGGTGGCCGAATTCGAGGCCCTAGACCAGCAGGGGCAGCCGGCGGACAACGAGAACGCGCGCGAGTTCGCCCGCACCATCGCCGGTTTCTTCGCCAGCCAGAAGAATGAACTGGCCGGCATCGTGGGCCAGCCCGTGACGGTGTGGGGACCGGACATGGGCGTCCCGCCGGTGGCCGAGGATGAGGCCCCCCAGCGCGCGGAGGCGATCAACGCCGATGTGCTGATCTACGGCGCGCTCCGCCAGATCTCGGACAGCCGCTGGCGCATCCAGCCCAAGTTTTACCTGAACGACCCCGCGGTGCAGCGGGCCACGGAACTGGGGGGCGAACACGCGCTGGGCGCGGCGATCGACTATCGCCCTGACAACAGCGCCTCCATCCGCGAGGCCAACATGACCCTGCGCATGCGCCTGGAGGCCCTGGCCCAGATGCTGATCGGGCTTTCCTACTTCACCTGGGGCGACGCCGAAGGATACCAGAAGGCGACCGAGACCTTCCAGCAGATCGTCGACGACTCGGCGTGGGCGAACGCGGAGGACAAGAGTGGGCAGGAGATCCTCTACCTATTTCTGGGGAGCAGCTACCTGCAGGAAGCCGGCGCGCTCACCGGGGAGGAGCGGCTCACCAAAGGTCGCCAGCTACTGGACAAAGCCAGGGATGCGTTCGAGCGCGGGCTGACGTACAACGACCGCTATGCACGGCTCCTGAACGGCCAGGCAGCGTTGCTCTTCGCCGAAGCTCGCTGGGACACGCCCGGCTCCATCGACTGCGCGCAGACGGATTTCGACAAGATCGAGCAGGCCGAGGCCCTCTTCAAGCAGGCGCTCGCCATGCCGGAAGCGGAGAAGCTGTCGCCGCTCGACGTGGATATGGTCGCCAACGCCGGGTTGGGGCGCATCTACCTGACCTACGCGGTCTGTGGCGACCCCGATTATCTGCAACAGGCCAAAGAGCGCTACCAGGCTGTGATCGATCTGTACAGCCAACGACCGCTGCGCCACCTGACGTGGAACGCCCTATTCGCCCACGCGGAGCTGGCGGGGATGCTCTTCTCCTCCTGGGTGCAGGCGGGCCAGCCGTCGCCCTCACCTCTTCTGGACGAGATCATCCCCCACTACCGCTCGGCTGTCGAACTGGCGCTGGCATTGGACACGGAAACCAGCCACGCCTATGCGCAACAGCGTTTTATGCCGCTCTTGCTTTTTGCCCTTTGTCAGAACGGACAGGCCGAAGAAATCCCGGCGGAATTGGAGCAGTTCAGTTTACACTACCCAGATCCTGAACAGATTCGCATACAAGTGTTGTCCGCTATCGAATTACCGGAGGAGTGCCAAAATGTGCAAACGCCATAACTGGACCCAACGTCTCGATGCGTTAGCGCTTGCGTTACTGGTTACGATTCTTGGTTTGTCGTCTATGCTGTTTACGCCGCTGACGGTTCTGGCTCAAGGCCCCTCGTTCACCCCTGGCGCCGGCGGCCAAGGCGCAACCGCCATCGGCGGCGTGCCCCTGTTCAGCACGCTCGATACGCCGCTCTCGCCCCTGGTGCTGAACCGACTTCGCCTGTGCGAAAACGAAGCCACCGATCCGGGGGAGCCGTGGAAACTGTCCACCACATCGATCACGCTCGGCGCGCCCAGCACCGGCTTGTCATCCGTGGATGATCTACAGACCACCCTGTTCGTCCAACACTGCACGGAAGGCGACGGCGTCCTGTCCGTGGCGCCGCCGGCCACCTTGTTGCTGACCGCCCCCCTTGTGTTGGAGACCCTCGCCCAGCCGCTGTCACCGGGAATCGTGGGCGGAGATCTGGTTGTCAGCCCCGGCGAGCTCGCCCCTGCTGAACGCATCGAGCGACCACCCGCGCCGCCGGTCATTCCCATCGACGCGCTGGAGCCGCTCATGCGCGGCGTGACCCTGACGCCCATCGAGTCCATGCCCGGGTTCGAGTCCTGGCGGCCGGCCCCGCAAACATCGCTCACGCTGATCGCCCCCGATGGCGGGCGCATCCCCCTGACGCCCGGCGACCAGCCCAACACCTGGTCGTACACCTTCCCGCCCGACAGCCCCAGCGGTGCATACACGCTGGTGATCGAGAGCGATGGCCAGCGCACCGAACGTACAGTGCGGGTGCAGCCCAACGAACGCATCCTCACCCGCAGGACGGCCGACAGCGAGCTTGCACGGACGTTCGA
>JAJRVT010000365.1 GCA_024277175.1 Chloroflexota bacterium
CTGCTTCTGGATCGCGTGAAGGCCGCCATCGACCGCCTCAACCCGGGCGTTCCCCCCGCGGCCCGGGAAGACGCGCTGCGCCAGGTCCAGCGCCTCCACGCGCCCGAACTCATCGCCAACAACGAGGCCTTCCACCGCCTGCTCACCGAAGGCGTCCCCGTCACCTATCAGCAGGACGGCCACCCCCGGGGCGACCGGGTCTGGCTGGTGGACTTCGAGCGCCCCGACCGCAACGACTATGGGGTCGTCAACCAGTTCACGGTCATCGAGAACGGCGTCAACAAGCGGCCGGATGTGGTACTCTTCGTCAACGGCCTGCCCCTGGTGGTCATGGAACTCAAGAACGCGGCCGACGAGAACGCCACCGTCAAAGCCGCCTTCAAGCAGTTGCAGACCTATAAGAAGACCATTCCCGGCCTCTTCACCTACAACGGCCTGCTGGTCATCTCCGACGGCCTGGAGGCCCGGGCCGGCGCCCTCTCCGCGGGGATGGGCCGCTTCATGGCCTGGAAGACGGTGGACGGACGGGTGGAGGCCTCGCCCCTGGTCCCCCAACTGGAGACGCTCATCCGCGGCATGCTCGCCCCCCACACCCTGCTCGATCTCATCCGCCACTTCACCGTCTTCGAGAAGAGCAAGAGAGAGGACCCCCACAGCGGCGTCATCACCATCGAGACCGTCAAGAAGATCGCGGCCTATCACCAGTACTACGCGGTCAACAAGGCCGTGGAATCCACCTTGCGGGCCGCGGATCTGGCCAATGAGGCGCTGGCGCTCAAAGAGTCCCCCGTGGCCTATGGCCTGCCCTCTGTGGAGGACCAGCCTCCGGGCGATCGCAAGGCCGGCGTGGTCTGGCACACCCAGGGCAGCGGCAAGTCCCTCTCCATGGTCTTCTACACCGGCAAGATCGTGCTGGCCCTGGACAACCCCACCGTGGTGGTCATCACCGACCGCAACGACCTGGATGACCAGCTTTTCGACACCTTCGCGGCCTGCAAGCAGTTGCTGCGCCAGGAGCCGGTGCAGGCCGACAGCCGCGACGATCTCAAATCCCTGCTCAAGGTGGCGTCGGGCGGCGTGGTCTTCACCACCATCCAGAAGTTTCAGCCGGACGAGGGCAACGTCTACGAAACCCTCTCCACGCGCCGGAACATCGTGGTCATCGCCGACGAGGCCCACCGCACCCAGTACGGCTTCCGGGCCAAGACCATCGACGAAAAGGACGAGGCCGGCAACGTCATCGGCCAGCGGGTGGTCTACGGCTTCGCCAAATATTTGCGCGACGCGCTCCCCAACGCCACCTTCCTCGGCTTCACCGGCACGCCCATCGAATCCACCGACAAGAACACGCCCGCGGTCTTCGGCCACTATGTGGACGTCTACGACATCGCCCAGGCCGTGGAGGATGGGGCCACCGTGCCCATCTACTATGAAAGCCGGCTGGCCAAAGTCGAGTTGAGCCAGGAAGGCCGGCGGCGTATCCGCGAGCTGGACGACGAGTTGGCGCAGGAGGAGATCACCGACACGCAGCGGGCCAAGGCCAAATGGACCCAGTTGGAGGCGCTGGTGGGCAGCGAGGCCCGGCTCAAGAACGTGGCCAAAGACATGGTCACCCATTTCGAGCAGCGGCAGGAAGTCCTCAACGGCAAGGGCATGATCGTGGCCATGTCCCGCCGCATCGCGGCCGCGCTCTACCGCGAGATCGTGGCCCTGCGTCCCCAATGGCACAGCGATGACCTGGACAAGGGCGCCATCAAGGTGGTGATGACCGCGGCCTCCTCCGACGGCCCGGAGATCGCCCGCCACCACACCAACAAGACCCAGCGCCGGGCCTTGGCCGAGCGCATGAAGGACCCCGCCGATCCGCTCAAGCTGGTCATCGTGCGCGATATGTGGCTCACGGGCTTCGACGTCCCTTCCCTGCACACCATGTACATCGACAAGCCCATGCAGGGCCACAACCTGATGCAGGCCATCGCCCGGGTCAACCGGGTCTATCCGGGCAAGACAGGCGGCCTGATCGTGGACTATCTGGGCATCGCCGCGGACCTGAAAAAAGCCCTCTCCTTTTACTCCGACAGCGGCGGCAGGGGCGATCCCGCGCTGGCCCAGGAACAGGCCGTGGACCTCATGCTGGAGAAGCTGGAAGTCGTCTCGCAGATGTTCCACGGCTTCGCCTACGAGGACTACTTCGACGCCGACACCTCGCAAAAGCTGGCCCTCATCCTGGCCGCGGAGGATCATATCCTGGGGCTGGAGGACGGCCGGCGTCGCTACATCGACGAAGTCACCGCGCTCTCCCAGGCCTTCGCCATCGCCGTCCCCCACGAGCAGGCCATGGACGTCAAGGACGAGGTCGCCTTCTTCCAGGCCGTCAAGGCCCGGCTGGTGAAGTTCGACGGCCGCGGTGGCGGGCGCACCGATGAGGAACTGGAGACGGCCGTCCGCCAGGTCATCGACCAGGCGTTGGTCTCCGATCAGGTTATCGACATCTTCGACGCCGCGGGGTTGAAGAAGCCCGACATCTCCATCCTCTCCGAGGAGTTTCTGCTGGAGATCCGGGGCATGGAGCACAAGAACGTGGCCCTGGAGGTGCTCAAAAAGCTGCTCAACGATGAGATCAAGGCCCGCGCCCGCAAGAACCTGGTGCAGAGCCAGACGCTGATGGAGATGTTGGAGCAGTCCCTTCAGCGCTATCACAACAAGGCCATCACCTCGGCCGAGGTCATCGAGGAACTGATCCAGATCGGCAAGGAAATCCGGGATTCGGACAGTGAGGCCGAAGCCATGGGGTTGACCGATTTCGAGTATGCGTTCTACACCGCGGTCGCCAACAACGACAGCGCCCGGGAGTTGATGCAGCAGGAGAAACTGCGCGAGCTGGCCGTGGTCCTCACCGAGCGGGTGCGTCGCAACACCTCCATCGACTGGACCATCAAGGAGAGCGTACGCGCCAAACTGAAGGTGATCGTGAAGCGGACCTTGCGCCAATATGGCTACCCGCCCGATATGCAGCGGCTGGCCACCGAGACCGTGCTGAAGCAGGCGGAGCTGATCGCGGACGAGCTGAGTAAAACGTGAGGGGATGGCGCGCACCTGCCGGGGAGTTCCGAACTCCCCGGCAGGTGTTGGTGATGGTTAGCTCTGATACGGGCAGTCGTGGGTTCCCTGTCCCTGACCGCCTTGACCGTGGCCGCCTTGACCGCGTCCACCCTGGACATGCCCGCCCCGGCCATGTCCACCCTGGGCGTGACTGCCCTGGCCCTGGCCTGCCTGACCGACTGCGCCCTGACTGCCGCCCCGCTGGCCGTGTCCGTTGCTCCCGCTGAGGATGGCGTCATACTCGGCCTGCTCCATGTACTGGGGCTGGTAGGCTTCGCCCGTCTGGCGCTCGATGTTGGAAGCGAAGGCCCGCAGGTGACTCTCCGATCCCTGCTCCAGGTTGGCGTAGAGTTGCAGGATGTCGGCATTGTCCGTCCGCTCCATGCGTTCATCCAGGTCCAGGATGTCGATCTCTTCGATGGCCGCGCCCACGTGCAGCGCATCCAGCACGGATTGGTTACCCGTGGCCACCAACTGGTCGTAGAGGGCCTGCAAATCCGGGTCGGTGAAGACGCCGATCTCATTGCCCGCCGCCGGGTCGTCGACGCCGTAGGCGTCCAGCACGGTGAGGACCGCGTCCATGTGGGTCTGCTCGGCCTGGCTGATGTTGGCGAAGACCTGGAGGTTCCACGTCTCATTCAGGGTCAGATAGACGTCCCGGGCCAGCTTCTCCTCCTCACGCATGAACTGGAGGTCGCTGGCTTCTTCGGCGCTCAGCGTCGCGGTCGCGGGGGCGGCGATCGCGGTCGGGGTCGATGCCTGGGCCTGGACCGGTGCGCTCCACAGCGCGCTGGTGGCGGCCAGCGTCAGGGCCAGGGTTCCGGTGGTGACGATGCTTAAAACGGTTCGCTTGGATATCATGATCTGTTCTCCTTTTTCATTTTTACAGTGAGTTGTCTCTGTTTATCTGCGTGAGTGGGGGCGCTCACCTGTTTGCGACTTACAGATACAGGATAGCAAGGAGATGTGGAGAGGGTGGGGAGAAGAAATGGAGGAAATGTGGAGATTGCCTGGTTTCAGTCGCATCCGTCGCCTTCAGTCATAATTTTACAAACCAGACCATATGAGCTATACTATTGTTTAGCAACAACCAGCCGACCTGGTGACAGGTCGGCCATTGCTTTCTAAACGCCATAGCCTCTCCTGGCGTCAACATCACTACTGACAGTGTGTCAAAATAGTGACGTTGACGCGGGGTTGTGGTGCACCGCCGATAAGGGCGGTCTTTTTTATGGAGAGCGGGAAACCTGCGCCCTCTATTTTTCGTTAGACGCCCAGTCCGCAACAACATTCATGATGATTGACTGTACGTCGCATAGAGAACAAAAGCAATCGGTGTAATCGGCGGTCGCTTTGTGAGAGTTTGGTTTATTTTCGGTATAGTCAAAGAGAGTTAAACAGATGGCAAACAAGCGCAATAACACCGTGTATCTGACCCCTGAGGGGCTGAAAAAGGTGGAAGAAGAGCTGGAATATCTGAGCACCACCCGCCGCCAGGAAGTGGCCCAGATGATCGCAGAGGCAAAGGCCGAGGGCGACATCAGCGAAAACGCAGGCTATGACGAAGCCAAGAACGCCCAGGGCTTTTTGGAGGGGCGCATCCTCGAACTCCAGCGCGTCCTCAAGCATGCCGAGATCATCGAAGAGAGCGACGGTTCGGCCCACACGGTCGCCCTGGGAACCACGGTCCTGATCATGGAAGAGGACTCCGATTCTGAGGAGAGCTACACCATCGTCGGCTCCATGGAAGCGGATCCGGGCAACGGGCGCATCAGCAATGAGAGCCCCATGGGCATGGCCCTGTTGGGCAAGCAGGTCGGCGACAAGGCGGTCGTGGAATCGCCCGGCGGCCAGATCGTTTTCGAGATCATTGGCATCGAATAAAAGGAACATTCAGTGGCCGACACATCCCATGACCGCAATGCAGCCGACTATTTTGACCCGGCGACCCTGTCCGATCAGGAGCAGGCGCGGCTGGCGCACCTGAACGCGCTGCGTGAGGCCGGCATCGACCCCTATCCCGCCCGCGTCACCCGCACCCACGCCATCGCCGACGCCCGCGCCCTCTATGAGGCCGGCCAGTCCGAGGGCGTCCAAGTCTCCGTGACCGGACGGCTGAAGCGCATCCGTATCATGGGCAAGATGAGCTTCGCCGATCTGGAGGATGGCAGCGGCCAGATTCAGATCGTGGTCAAGCGCGATAACTTGCCCGACGGCTGGTACAACGCCATCTGGAAGAAGCTCATCGACCTGGGCGATTTTGTGGGCGTGACCGGCCCCCTGGTGGTGACGCGGACGGGCGAGCTGAGCGTGGACGCCCATGAAATCCAGTTCCTGAGCAAGGCGCTCAAGCCCATGCCCGACAAGTGGCACGGCGTCAAGGACCCGGAAACCCGCTACCGACGGCGCTATGTGGACCTGATGGCCAACCCTGAAGTCAGGGAGATCTTCCGCACCCGCGCGGCGGTGATTCGCGCCCTGCGCGATTATTTCGACGGGGCCGGTTTTCTGGAAGTGGAGACGCCCATCCTCCAGCCCATCTACGGCGGCGCCGCAGCCCGGCCCTTCGTCACCCATCACAACCAGTTGCACCAGGACCTCTACCTGCGCATCAGCTTCGAGCTTTATCTGAAACGGCTGCTGGTGGGCGGCTTTGACAAGGTCTACGAGATCGGGCGCGACTTCCGCAACGAGGGCGTCAGCTTCAAGCACAACCCTGAGTTCACCCAGTTGGAGTTCTATGAAGCCTACGCCGACTATCAGGACGTCATGCGGCGCACCGAGGAGATGGTGGCCTACGCAGCCCAGCAGGTCACCGGCGGCCTGACCCTGCGCTGGGGCGAGTACACCCTGGACCTGACGCCGCCCTGGAAGCGCATCCCCCTGCGCCAGGCCATCCTCGACGCCACCGGCATCGACTACGAGGCCTATCCGGACGCCGAATCCCTGGCCGCGGCCATGAAGGAGATCGGCCACGAGCCGGACCCGCGCAGCAACTGGGGCAAGCTGGTGGACAGCCTCATGGCCAAACATGTGGAGCCGAACCTGATCCAGCCCACCTTCCTCATCGACTATCCCCTGGACGTCAGCCCCCTGGCCAAGGGGTCGCCCGAAGATCCGCGCCTGGTGGAGCGTTTCGAGGGCTTCATGGTGGGCATGGAGTTCTGCAACGCCTTCAGCGAGTTGAACGATCCCATCGATCAGTTGCAGCGTTTCCTGGATGAGAGCTACCGGGCCCGCCACGGAGATGACGAGGCCCATCCCATCGATGAGGATTACATCGAAGCCTTGAGCTATGGGATGCCGCCGGCCGGCGGCTTTGGCATGGGCGTGGACCGGCTGGCCATGCTCTTCACCGACACGGACACCATCCGCGAGGTGCTCCTCTTCCCGCACCTGCGGTCACAGAAAAGCGACGAGGAAAAGCGATAGAACGCGGATTGAGCGGATTAGGCGGATCGACGCGGATTTTTCAAAAAATCCGTGAAAATCAGCCCAATCCGCTCAATCCGCTCAATCCGCGTTCTATTGTTTTTCAGATTCAGATCGCCATCCGCGGGCCGTTTGCCATCAGCGCCTGGCCGGCGGCCTGTTCGTAGGCGTAGGCCGTGCGCAGGACCACTTCCTCGCCCAGGTGCGGGCCGATCAGTTGCAGGCCGATGGGCAGCCCGCCGTCGTCGAACCCGCACGGGACGCTGATCCCGCACA
>JAJRVT010000366.1 GCA_024277175.1 Chloroflexota bacterium
AACAGCCCCTGGAACCTCTACGAAATGCTGGTGGAGTTCATGCAGACCCATGGCCTGCCGGCCGGCCCCCTCTTCCTCCAGGACTTCGGCTTCGATCAGGACAAGTTCCTGATGCTCAGCAGCGAGGCCCACAAGCTGCCCGTCATCCGCGGCCTGCTGGACTTCTATCCCGACCTGCCCTTCATCCTCATCGGCGACAGCGGTCAGCAGGACCCGGAGATTTACACCCGCATCATCGAGGAGTATCCGGGGCGCATCCTGGCCGTCTACATTCGCGACGTGAGCGACAAACGGCGTGACGCCGAGGTGGAAGCCCTGGCTGCGGCCGCGGCCGCCGACGGTGTGGAATTACTCCTGGTCCCGGACTCGGCCGCCGCGGCCCGCCATGCCGCCGAGCACGGATGGATCGCAGACGAATGAAATCGACGTCTGTGCTATAATGAGAGCGATTTGATGTTTGTGAAGAAATGGAGCAATCGAAATGCTAACTTCCTATATCCAGGCTGCCATGCGCAAGGCCCGCTATGAACTCTTAGAAGATGGCGAATACTATGGGGAAATACCGGGTTTCCCCGGCGTTTTTGCCAGCGCTCATACGCTGGAAACATGCCGTGAACAACTCCAGGAAGTGCTGGAGGGCTGGATCCTTCTCGGCCTTCAGCTTGGGCATGAATTACCCGAAATCGACGGAATCCAATTGACCATGCGCAAGGAAGCCGCCTGATGCCGCCGTTGGGACCGATAAAGCGCCGAGACCTGATTCGAACACTGCGCAAGCTGGGGTTTGATGGCCCTTACTCCGGTGGCAAACATCAATATATGGTCAAAGGCGAGCTCAAACTTTTTATTCCAAATCCACACGGCAGTGAAATCAGTCGGGCGTTGCTGCTGAAGCTACTCAAACAGGCCGGCATCGACAGGCGTGACTGGGAAGCAGTCTAAACGATTGAGAAGGGCATGTTCAAACCCTACTCGACTTCCACACCCCCCGCCTGCACGTGATCTGAGACCACCCCATCTTCCACAACTGAAAGCCGTTCTCCTGACTGGGGCGAATAAAGCCCAACCCGCAGCGGATAACGCCCCGGCGGCTGGTCGGCGGGGATGTCGATGATCGCCTGGTGGACGATGACGTCGCCCGGCTCCAGCCCGCGCAGGGCCGTGCGCCAGCCGTCGTACTGGGCCTGGATCTGCGTGGCGTCTTCGCCGGTCATGTGGACGAAGGCGGAGAGGGGCTGGCCGCGGGTGGGCGCGGGCATGGGCATGGGCCGTTCGCCCACCCGCCAGTAGAGGGTGACGGTGATCGCGTCCCCAGGCGCGACCGTCCGGGGGTCCACGTCATAGCCGAAGAGGGTGAAGACGTCATCGAAATTAGCGTCCACGGGCGTATACGCACCGGGCGACGGATCGAAGCCCTGGCCCAGGCCGTAGATGAGCGCGTCCGGCGACTGCATCCACTTGATCTGGCCGCGATGGCCGGGGATCAATCCCAGTTCTTCCGGCGTCAGCAACGAGACGTTGGAGCCGATGACGGGGATGCGGTCCACGGGCGTGTCATCCGGATAGGTGACATGATAGAGATAGATGGAATAGCCGGCGCGGGCGACCGGCTCCAGGTCCCGGAAATAGGCATAGAGGTCGACGGTTTCAGGCGTCATCATGCCCAGGCGCAGGCTGGTGGCGCTGATGGCGTACCAGCCCGGCTCCGGCGTGTAGGGGTTGTAGGCGCTGAGTTCCGGTCCTTCCACAAAGCGCAGGTAGCTGGCCAGGGGATGATAGGAGACGCCATATTTTTCGGGGACGGCCTTGCCAAAATAAGCCAGGTTGATCCGCTCGATGTTCAGTTCCTCCATGACAGCGCGCAGGGCGGGCAGGTCCTGGCCCCAGTCCAGGTTGGAATCGACCAGCAGCGTGCTCCAGTTCTGCCAGGGGCCGGCCAGCTCGTTGAAATAGGAATCCTGGTCGGGGAAGAAGCGCAGCGTCCCCACCACCAGCCAGGCGATGAGCAGCCCCTGCCCGGCCAGGGCCAGGGTGCGGCGCGGGTTGGACGCCCGCAGCCAGCCGGCGCTGCCGCCCGCAAGCAGGATCAGGAAGGGCAGCGCGGGCAGGATGTGGCGATAGCCGATGCTCAGGATGCCGGTCGCGCCCAGAAGCCGGAAGGCCAACGGCGGAGCCCAAAGCACGACCTGCTCGCGCCAGCGCCGCCGCCAAAGCATGGTGATCACGCCGCCGACGGTCAGAATCAACGTAGGCAAAGGCGTCTTGACCCCCAGGGCAACCCCCAAATAATCCCACCAGCCGCCCGCAGACGTCTCGCCCATGAAATAGTTGAGGCGGATATCCTGCAAGCCGACGATGCGGTTGAACGTGCCCCAGAAATTCTGCCAGTAAAAGGGCGCGGGCAGGGGAAATGGGAAGGGCGTCCCCGCGGCAATGCCGAAGTCGAAACGGTAGATGGCCCACAGGACCGCGTACGCGATCAGCCCCATGCCGGCCAGCGCCAGCGCGCGGCGCCCCAATGCCGCCCAATATGTCCGCTGCGATCGGACCGGATGGACCAACACGATCAAAAAGGCGATGGGCCAGAACATGACGCCAGTGTACTTGGCGGCCATGGCTAACCCGGCTAGCACGCCAGCCAGGATCAGATCGAGGGTGCGTTGCCCCTCCAACCAGCGCCACAGGAACCATATCGCGCCCAACAGGAAGGCCGTCAACCCCAGGTCAGTGGTCACGAGTCGGGCATTGGCCAGCAAATTGGGGTCGAAAGCCGCCAGGATCAGGACCAGCCAGGCCGCGGGTGGGCCCAGCAGTTGGCGGGCGAAGAAAAACATGAACACCAGCAGAAGTGCGCCCACCAACATGATGGGTCTGCGCGCCGCCACCAGCAGTTGCGGCCCATTGTCGTTGGTTTCCCAGAGAAAGACGTCAGAAAAGAGAAAGCGGTCACCCACGGCCCAGGATGGGTCATCCAGGGGCAAAACGACGTCGTTGCGGCCCAGCAAGCCCAGCCCGCCGATCGCGCCCATCAGCGGTGGGTGGGTGGTGTCCAGGCGGAAATCACCCGTGCGCAGATAGCTGTAACCCGCGGCCAGATGATATTGTTCATCGAAGGATGCCGACTTGCGAGGGGAAGCCAGAAACGCCTGGACCAGAAACGCGGCCAGCGCCGCTGTCAACAGCAGCCATTCCCACCAACGCATGGCCGGTCCATCTCTTTGCTTCAAGGGGGGTCCTCCCACCGATCGATCATCGCGCGCCCAGCAAATAGAATGCATGGACGGCATAGCACGCGGACTTTACGGGCTAGGCTGATCTACACAAATGTTAAAATTCGCGTAGGCCCGCTTCATCCACAAAACCCGCGTGCTATCTATCCGGTTTCCCGGTCCATCTAAGCGTCAGCGCCCGCCTCCGCAGCGGCCTGGGCCTGCTGGGATTCGAGCACCATCTTCTCCACGTAGAGCAACTGGAAGGGGTCGTTGTTGGCCCGCCGGATCAACACCAGCGCGTCCTCCACGATCTTCTCCTCCTCCACCTGCTCGTTGATGAACCACTGCATGAGCACCTCGGTGGGATAGTCGCCCTCGGCCTGGGCCAGCTTGTAGATGTTGTTGATCATGGCCGTGACCATCTGCTCATGCTCCAGCGCAGCCGCGAACGCGGCCTCCACAGAGTCGAACTCGGTGGGCGGCTGCTCGATGGCCTTGAGGGTGACCGCGCCCTTGCGCTCGAAGATGAAGTCATAGATCTTCATGGCATGCATCTGCTCTTCTTCCGAGTGGGTGCGCATCCACTGGGCGAAGCCGGGCCAGTCGTTGGCTTCCAGCCAGGCAGACATGGAAAGATAGGTGTAAAACGCCACGAATTCCGCCTGCACCTGGTCGTTGAGGACTTCTAAAATTTTCTTGTTCATGTGTTCACTCTCCTTGTTCAGTGTGATTCAGTTTTGATTCAACTCTTCGGAAATTCGGGGGATGGATATCTTCCAGGAAGATTGGCGTTATCATCCTGCCGTCCCCGAGAATCTTCCTGGAAGATGTCTTCCACCCATAGGATAGCAGAAACAGAAATGCCTGTCGTCGACTTTTGTCGAATTTCTTAATCATACCACGCGCGCTTTGCAGAAGCGAGTGGGCGGCCTCCCATTGACCATCGTCAAACGCCATTTTTCAACCGCGCTTCGCCAGGCGTTTAACCGCCTTTAACCCGCAGGGCGGCATGTCCCGCCCAATTAGGGACAAATGTCCCCCCAGGTCCGTGCTATACTTACACCGAAGTTTTTAGGCCAGGCATAACAACGAGGGTGCACTTTCTATGCACTACCATAACGCGGTTGACGAAGCGAAGATGAGCGAGAGCGAGGAGATGTACCTGAACACCATCGCCCGTCTGGATGAGGACGGCGACGGCGGACGCATCCCCCTCTCCGCGCTGGCCCAGGCATTGGGCGTGCAGCCAGTCTCCGTCAACCAGATGGTGCGCAAGCTGGCCGACGCCGGGCTAGTGGACTACGCACCCTACAAAGGGGTGCGGCTGACAGCGGCCGGCGAGACGGTCGCGGCCAAGGTTCTACGCGCGCGGCGGCTGTGGCAGGTTTTCTTGACCGAACGCCTGCAACTCAGCCCCGGAGACGCCAATACGCTGGCCTGTCGTTTTGAGCACGTAACCCCCGACCATGTGGTCGATCGCCTGGATGGCTATCTGGACGAGCCGGCCCTCAGCCCCTTTGGCAAGCCCATCCCCCGCCACGCAGATGGAGCGGACGCCGGCTACGACGCGCCGGGATGCGCGCCGCTGGCCAGCGCCCTCATCGGCGAAACCGCGGACGTGGTGCGCATTGACGCCGACGAACCCGCACGTGGGTTCCTGCGCGCGCACGGGCTGCAAGCCGGGGCGCGGGTGCGGGTGATTGCCATCGGCGATGACGGCTCGCTGCTGCTGGTCGTCACGCCGGCCGGCGGCATGGTGCAGATCGAATCCGACCTCGCCCAGGTCATCACCGTGATCGCTACGAAGGCGTGATCTGATTGGAACGCGGATTGTATCGGATGAACGCCTGATTTTCACGGATTTTTTGTGAAAATCTGTGAAAATCAGTTTTAATCAGCGAAGATCCGCGTTCCGACCAATCTGGTCTGAACAAGTTTAACAAGGAGTGCGTTGCTGTGGCTTATCTGATGGACATGAAACGGAATGGCGTAGAGCAGAACGACATAGCCGCCGACAAGGCCCTGGCCCCGCGACCGTTGAGCGAGCTGCACGTGGGCGAAAGCGGCACCATCGTCGGCCTGGACGTCAAGGGTGCGATCCGGCGTCGTTTTCTGGAGTTGGGCATGGTGACCGGCGAGACGGTGCGCATGGAACGCATCGCGCCCCTGGGCGATCCCATCGCCTTCCGCATCAAAGGCTACCAGCTCTCCATGCGCAAGGCCGACGCCAGCAAGATTCTGGTCACAGCAGGATAGACCGCGGATTGGGCTGATTGGGCGGATCAACGCGGATTTTTCAAAAAATCCGTGAGGATCCGCCCAATCAGCCCAATCCGCGGTCCATAATTGAGGACTTATGGCTGACTATCTGATCGCATTGGCCGGCAACCCCAACGCCGGCAAGAGCACCATTTTCAACGCCCTGACCGGCGCGCGCCAGCATGTGGGCAATTGGCCGGGCAAGACGGTGGAGAAGAAGTCGGGTCTCTTCCGCTACAGGGAGACGGAGATCGAGATCGTGGACCTACCGGGTGCATACAGCCTCTCGGCCTTCTCGCCAGAAGAGGTCATCGCCCGGGACTTCCTGCTGGAGGCCAGGCCAGACCTGGTGGTGACGGTGCTGGATGCGGCCAACCTGGAGCGCAACCTCTATCTGGCCGTCCAGATCCTGGAGCTGGGCGCGCCGGCGGTCGTGGTCCTCAACATGGCGGACGTGGCCGAAAGCCAGGGGTTGACCATCGATGACGAGCGCCTGAGCCAGGCTTTGAAAGCGCCCGTGGTGCGCACTGTCGGCCGGCGCGAGCAGGGCATCGATCAACTGGTGGAAACCGTCTACCAACAACTCATCCGGCGCGACAAGGGCGCCGGCCCGTCCCGTCCAGCGGAGGTCACCCTTGAGCGTCTCTAGCATGGCCACCCCCGTCACCCGTCACCGCAAAATCGCATCTACCGAGCCGCCGGTTGCGTCTTCCCCAACGACCCCGGCTTCGTTCGCCATCGACTATGGCCCTGAGGCTGAAGCCGTCCTGGTCGCGATCCAGACCGAGATCGAACACGCGCCAACCCTGTGCGAACAATATCCCCCCCGCTGGCTGGCCATTCAGATCGTGGAGCGGGACGAGGACATCCTGCGGCGGTTGCAGGCGTCTGCCGAGGGTGCGTCCCTGCTAAAGCGGGCCGATCGCCACATCCAACGTCTGGCCGAAGTCTACGGCGACGACGCCGACATCGTCCTCACCGACCATCGCTATGGCTGGATCAACACCCTGGTGCGCCAGGTCGTCACCCGCCCGGACGAGGAGAAGGTCACCCTCTCGGAGCGGCTGGACCGGGTGCTGACCCACCGGGTGCTGGGGCTGCCCATCTTCCTGGCCGCGATGTGGGCCGTCTTCAAGCTGACGTCCGACGTCACCGCGCCCTACCTGGACTGGATCAGCGGCGTGATCAGCGGCCCCGTCACCGAGTGGGCGATAGCATTGTTCCATTTCCTGGGGCTGGGCGGCACATGGGTTGAGAGCCTGGTGGTGGATGGCGTCATCGCCGGCGTGGGTGGGGTGCTGGTCTTCGTGCCCGTGCTCATGTCCCTCTACCTGGCCCTGGCCGTGCTGGAAGATTCGGGGTATATGGCCAGAGCCGCCTTCCTCATGGACCGGCTGATGCAGCCCCTGGGCCTTCACGGCAAGAGCTTCCTGCCCATGATCGTGGGCTTCGGCTGCACCGTGCCCGCCATTTACGCCACCCGCACCCTGGAAAACCGCCGCGACCGAGTGCTCACCGGCCTGCTGGTCCCCTTCATGAGTTGCAGCGCGCGCCTGCCCGTCTACGTGCTCTTCGCCGCCATCTTCTTCCCCGGCCGGGCGGGGCTGGTGATCTTCGGCATTTACATGCTGGGCATCGCCGCCGCGGTATTGCTGGGGCTGGTCCTGAAACGCACCCTCTTCCAGGGCAATGACGGGGCCGCGTTCGTCATGGAACTGCCGCCCTATCGCGTGCCCACCCTGCGCAGCATCTGGCTCCATATGTGGCGGCGGACCAGCTCGTTCATGCACAAAGCGTGGACGGTGATCATGGTCATGAGCATCGTGGTCTGGGCGCTGATGGCCATTCCCGCTGGCCCTGGACGGGGTGCGTTCGCCCACACCGAGATCGACGACAGTATTTTCGCCACCGCAGCCCAGGCCATCGCCCCGGTCTTCGCGCCCCTGGGCTTTGGCAGTTGGCAGGCCAGCGGCTCGCTCATCACCGGATTCGTGGCCAAAGAAGTGGTGGTCAGCACCCTGGGCCAGACCTACGGCGCGGAAGTCGCGGCCACCGGAGACGAGACGCCGCCCCAGGCCGTCAACCCGGTGCAGGACCTGGTCCGGATCGGGGCAGGCTTCGTCCAGGCCACCGTGGACACCATCAAGTCCATCCCGCTGATCGTGGGTATTGACCTCTTCCCCCACGACGAAAGCCCGGAACCCAGCGCGCTGATGAGTTCGATTCAGCGCAGTTTCGCGGCCACCAGCGGCGGCCACGCGGGGTTGGCCGGGCTGGCGTTCATGGTCTTCGTGCTGCTCTACACGCCCTGCATCGTCGCCGTCACCGCGGCCCGCCACGAGTTCGGCGCCCGCTGGATGTGGACCAGCGTCATCGGCCAGTTCGCGTTAGCCTGGATCGCGGCCTTCCTGGTCTTCCAGGGCGGGCTGTTGCTTGGGCTTGGGTGATCACCATGCTACGAAAGGTCTTGCAGGCATTCGAAGAGGCGGACGGTCCGGTGAAGCTGGCGGACCTGAGCCGGGAGCTGGGCGTGGAGCCGGGCGCGCTGGAGGGGATGGTTGACTTCTGGGTGCGCAAGGGGCGAATTCAGGCCAGCGGCCAGGGAAGCGGTCTCTTCGCCTGCACCACGACCGACTGCGGCACGTGCGGTGATGTGAATAGTTGCCCGCTGGTGGCCAGGCTGCCGCAAATGTATGCGATCGCGCAAGACTCTCCTCAACAACAAATGGACGCCTAAGGACTGACAGGTATAATATAAGCATCGATTTCATCTTCCTGGAAGACATTCATGCTGCCACGCAGCGCCACGGGGAATGAAAAATCCGTGCAATCTGTGTAATCCGTGGCTATTTTTCAGGGCAGCTCTACGCTTCCAGGAAGATCGCCGAGCTATTTAGCCGCCGCTCCTAAACCGAGCCGACACAACTCGTCCCCTGGCAAAGAACTCATCGTTCCCCTACAAAAAATTGATTGGCAATCGAACCATGGACGCCACTATCTCTGAATTCGAACAAGAATTGAAACCTGGCGCTGGCTTCATCGCGATTACATTTTTGGGGCTCGCAGTGATACTCACGTTGTTGTCAGAGGCCCGATGGCTTCCAGACGGCAACGCTTTCATCGTCGTCGCCGGCATTTTTTACCCCCTGGCCGCGCTGGTCTGGCTATCTGGAAAATGGCGAACGAATGTGGCGCGGTGGATCGCGGTGATGGGATTGATGGCCGTGATCCTGATGGGGGCGGCTGTTATCGGCATGGATGCATTCTCATTTTTCCTGGTGACGCCTGTGGCGCTTTCGATCCTGCTGCTCGATCCTCGCTCGACAACCGGCGTGACCATCGTGGAAAGCCTTGCCCTGGTGCAATTGGACCGTGTAGGCGTTTTCAATGCCTTGCCGGGCGGACTGACGCTTGCACTCCTCGCCATCTGGGGCGTCTGGGGCGTGTTGCTCGTGGGCCGCGCCCCTTGGGTGGAGCGTTTGAACTGGCTATGGTCCCACTATCAGGAAGTCGAAAAGTTGCTGTCCGACGCACAAAAGGACCGGGGGCGATTATTCCAGGCGCTGGACGATCTCGCCCTCGCGAACCGACAACTCAATCTGCTGAACGAACGGCTGGAAATCATGTATGCGGTGGCGGAGGGGGCGAAACAATCCAAATCCGCTTTTGTAGCCAAAGTCAGCCACGAATTACGCACGCCCCTCAATATGGTCATCGGTCTTATGGATGTAATCTCGGAGACGCCAGAGGTCTATGATGAGTCGCTCCCTCCCACATTGCTCAACGATCTGGAGATTGTGCGTCGCAACGCCGAGCATCTGGCCAGCATGATCAATGACATTCTCGATCTCAGCCAGGCCGAATCGGGTCAATTGATGCTGCATCGGGAATGGGTGGATATGGCCGCCGAGGTGGGAAAGGCGTCAAAGGTCATTCTTCCTCTGCTCGAGAAGAAGAGGCTCACGTTACGCACTTCGATTCCGGATGACCTCCCGGAGGTCTACTGCGATCGAACCCGCATTCGTCAGGTGGTGCTGAATTTGGTCAGCAACGCCGCCCGCTATACCGATGTCGGCGAGATCACGGTTGCGGTTGAATCGGATGGACGGGAAGTCGTCGTTCGCGTCACAGACACCGGCCCTGGGCTTCAGCCAGATCAGGCGGAACGCATTTTCGAGCCGTTCTATCGGGCGAGAGATGAGGCCTGGAAGGAGCAGCATTCGGGAAGCGGTTTGGGATTGAGCATCAGCAAGCAATTCATCGAAGCGCATCACGGCAGCATCTGGTTGGAGACTGAAGTCGGCGTCGGCAGTACGTTCGCCTTTCGGTTGCCCGTGTCTCCGTCGCTTCTCCCCATGGCTCCTGGCCCGCGCCGCTGGATCGGCGATGACTGGGTTTGGCGGGAGCGCACATCCTGGCCCCAATTGCCAGAGATGCCTTACCAGAATCGGGTTGTGATCCTGGATGAGACGGCGACATTGCAAACGCACCTGGACACGTCCAACAGTGAGGTGGAATTGGTCTTAGCACGGACCGGTGATGACGTTCTGGAGGCAGTTCGTCAGTGTCCCGCCCACGTGATCATCGTCAATGCGCCCCGGATGGAGCAGTTACAAACGCTTGTCGACGATCTCAGGGGCAAAGTCCCGTCCACGCCCATCATTGGCTGCGCCTTTCCTGTTCGACCGCAGCAAGGGTTGGAAGAAGGCATACTCCGGTATCTCATCAAACCTGTGGTGAGAGCCGACATGGAGGAGGCCTTGCAGGCATTGCCGTCGCCCGTTCGTCGGGTTCTCATTGTGGACGATGTTCCCGATGTTCGGCATTTATTCGCCCGTATGTTGCATTCGGTGGAAGAAGACATCGTCATCGACGCGGCGGCCACTGGCAAAGACGCCCTCGAAGCCATGAAACGTGGCCGCCCCGATCTGGTGCTGTTGGATGTCATTTTGCCGGATATGGACGGATGGCAGGTGCTGAAGCGTAAGAAGTACGATGCCGGGATCGCCGACATCCCCACCATCATGGTCAGCGCCGAAGATCCCAACCGTCAGCCCATGCGCAGCGATCTGCTGATGACCAGCATCGGTTCAGGGTTTTCCATCACCGATCTGATGAACTGTTCCCTGGCCCTGTCTGAACAACTTCTACATGCGCCTCCCGCGTCGCCTGTTCCAGGGCGTCAATGAACGCCTTGCGTCGCACAGGCTTGGAGAGATAGAGGGTGGCTCCCAGGGCCAACGCCAGCTCTTTTCGGCGCACCACGGAACAGATGATGACCGGGAGTCGGCGGGTGTCGGGATGCTCATGGAGATAGGTGAGCAGTTCCCAGCCATCCACGTCCGGCAACATCACGTCCAGAACGATCACATCGGGACGCACGGCATCGATGGTGGCGAACAGTTCTCGCCCGGATGAGAGAGGCGTAATTTCGAATCGGGTGTTGGTGACATAGCGGCGGTAAAAATGCATAAGATCGGCATTGTCATCGACCACCAGCACGCGCACGGGGCGAGCTTTGGGAACGTACAGACGCACCACCGTTTTCTCTCCTGCAGAGTCCACAATGATACTGTTTCCCAGGTCTCCCATCAATTCCTGTACGAATTCACTGGCCAGTCGAATTGGCGCCTGGGAATCGCGGGTGCGCATGAAGATCCCCGCGCGCTCCTCCTCTTCCGCCGTTTCCAGAACGATCTCTCCGCCATCCATCTGCGCCACCAATTTTTCAACCACGGTAAGCAACAATTGGCGAAGAAGGGTGGGGTGCAGGGCGATCATGGCATTGGAGACAGAAGGATAGACGCGAAAACGAATGCCGTATTTCGTCGCCAGGGTCTCAGCCAGGGGCCGAATGCCCTCAATCACCTCCTGCAAATGGGCAACGGTGGCGGGGGCGCTCTGTTTGAGGATGGCCACCTCTTCATGCATCTGCTCTAGCCAGGCGCTATCCGTTTCCCTCTCTTTGGCCTCTACCCCAGCTTGCTTTTCTGTGGATGGACGGCTCGTCTGCTGGGGCCATATCTGCTGCGCCAGCGATTTGATCGCTTCCTGTTGTTCCCGGCGCAGATGTCGGGGCGTGATCCCCAGTCGTTGGGCCGCCTCTTCCTGGGTCAGGCCTTGCAGGTAGCGATAATCGAGCAGATGATAGAATCGCCACACGCGGGCGTTGGCCGGAACAGCCGGCCCGGGCTCCATGTCGATAACAGCCTGACGCAAAGCGGCCAGTATTTCTCTGGAAGAGCTCTCTTGCAGGCCCAGAGCCTCGTACAGAACGGTATCCGGCTGATAGGAGGGATCGTAGAGACTGGACAACGCATCACGTAGGGCCTGCTCGAACATGGTCCTGTTCATGTCCTCATTGCGTCCGTTCGAATTCCTTGAAAAATCGGTAAAAACGATTACATTGGAAAGGCCATCAGGTAAATCATGCTATCATAGGCGAATCTTCAGTGTCAAAGCAATGATAAGTTACGCTGTAACGATGCTGTCGTTTGCTGATAGCTGTCATTCTCTGGTGGTTGCTACGTTCTGATTCTACTGTTTCGCACCGCTTTGTGCGGCGCTCTGCTCAAAAAGGAGTCAATCTCATGAGCGATTCAAAGCCCAATCACCTTACACGTCGTGACTTCTTGCGACAAACGTCGATGCTAAGCGGGATGCTGCTCCTGGCGGCCTGTGCGCCGGGCGCCACCCAGGCTCCATCCTCGGGGTCTGAGGCAGGGCCCACAACGGCTCCCGCTGCGCCGGAGGGCGTCACGGTGCAGTTTTGGACTGGCTGGGGCGAACTGGTGCCCTTTTTTGATGAGTTGAAGGATACCGATGAATTCCGGGAACTGATGGGGGCGAATGATGTGGTCATGAAGCCCACTGTCAAAACTGAGGCGCTCCTGACGGCCATCGCCGCGGGCACGCCCCCTGACATCACCTCGGAGGCACCTTATCAAGACTTGATGGCCCGCGAGGTCCTGCTGCCCATCGACGATTGGGTCAATGCCAGCTCGATTATCAAGAGGGATGATTTCATCCAGGGCAACTGGGACCGTGGATACTATCAGAATGTCCAGTATGGCGTGCCGGCGTGGGAGTGTTTCGTACGTTTTGGACTTGATTACAACGCCCGCATGATCGAAGCCGCTGGCCTGGATCCGGATAATCCCCCCGTCACCTGGGATGATGCCTTAGAATGGCATAAAGCCCTGACTCAATTTGATGACGCCGGCAATCTGCTCCAGATCGGTCTGGATCCGTATGATGCTGAAGGCGGCGGCATTGGCGATGGCTTCCTCGCCGCTCGATCTTGGGGATTCGACTGGTTCGACGAAGAAACCGGGGAATTCAATCTGGACAACCCCAAGATGGCCGATGCCTTCGAAGTGATGGGAGAATTCTACCGCATCGCAGGCCCGGACAACATGGCCGGCATGCGCTCGGTGGAAGGACAGGACACCTGGGGCGGCTCCTACAACGCCGAGGTTCAGGCCATGATCATCGAAGGCTACTGGCATCCCGGGGAAACCATGTCCCAGAAGCCGGAAGTGGGCAAATACAACCGCGCCACCTGGGTGCCCGTGCCCGAAGACCGCCGCGGGGCCAAGATCCAGGGGACCGGCGGACACTACGTCATCTTCTTCAAGGACGCGGCCAACGCCCAGGCCGGCTTCCCCTTTGCTGAATACCTGACGACCAACACGGCCTGTAATCTCCTCTTTGATAACGTGGGCTGGCTGCCCGCCTACAAACCTTATCTCGATCAGGCCGACGCCAACAAGTATCCTGGCCTTGATTTCTACTTCCAGTCGGTCAAGGAAGCCACTGAGATCGAGCCGCCCAAGAACTGCCCCATCACCTCATTTGTACATGACACCTACGCCCAATTGAGGGAAGAGGTGTATCGGGATAAAATGACCGGCGCCGCGGCCGCCGCTGAGTTCCAGAAGCGCTGTGAACAGGAGTGGAAGGACGCGGGCTTCGCCGCCTAGCACAGCAACGCAAACAGGACGCCAGTTTGTAGTATGCGCTTTAGCGCAGCCCGTCGTCAACTGCGCTAAAGCGTATACTACGAACTATCCCCTTTCCATTACAAGCGCCACCGGAGACGATCTATGGCTACAGCGCAACCCGGAACAAAATCAGGCATGACGCGTTCAGAACGTCGCCGACTTATTCAGGGGCTGCTGTTCATCTCCCCCTGGCTCATCGGTTTCCTGCTTTTCACCATCTATCCGCTGGCGTCCTCCCTCTACTACAGTTTCACGCGCTATGATCTGCTGCGCGATCCCGTTTTCATCGGCATGAGGAACTACACCAGCCTCGTCACCACCGATTCCATGTTCTGGGTCGTCATTTATAACACCCTCTTTTATGTGCTGCTGGCTGCGCCGGCCGGCGTTGTCTCGGCCTTTTTGATGGCGGCCCTGCTCAACACCAAGCTCATGGGGCGGCCCTTTTTTCGGGCTGTTTTCTTTTTCCCCGCCATCATCCCCACGATTGTGACCGCGGTCGTCTGGCAATTTCTGCTGAACGTCCAGTTCGGCCTTTTCAATTCGATACTCCAGGGGTTACAGCTTCCCACCATTCCTTTTTTGTCCAATCCCGCTTACGCCAAGCCTTCCCTGGTGATGATCTATATCTGGGCCCAGGGGAACGCCATCGTCATCTTTCTGGCCGCCTTGCAGGATGTGCCGCGACAGTTGTATGAGGCCGCGGAAGTGGATGGCGCCAGGGCCTGGCACAAGTTCCGCCATATCACCATCCCCCTGACCACGCCCGTCATCCTCTTCAACCTGATCATGGGATTCATTTACGCCTTCCAGGAATTCACGCTGCCCTGGCTGCTCACCGGTGGCGGGCCGGCCAATGCCACCGAATTTTACACGATCTACCTCTACCGCAACGCCTTCCAGTTTCTGCGCATGGGGAAGGCGTCCGCATTGGCCTGGATTCTATTCATCATCATCGTCGTCTTCACAGCGGTTCTCTTCAAAACCTCAGCCCGCTGGGTCTTCTATAACACTGAAACCGAATAAGCATTCGGGCAAGCCTTTCGCGTTTCTCACCAGGCGGAGGAACTATGACTGCAACCGTCAAATCACCTACGAGCGTGCAATATCATCCCAGAAGACAGCGCATCTCCGGTAAATTGTTTTCATTGCTGAAGTATGTTGTGCTCATTGTATTGTCCATCAGTTTTGTACTGCCTTTTTACTGGATGTTCGTATCCGCGTTGAAGGATGACTCGCAGGTTTATACAGTTCCGCCCATATGGGTGCCCGATCCCGCCTATTGGAACAATTTCTACGACGCCTGGGTGAGCCAGCCGTTTACGCTCTACCTGTTCAACACCGTCTTCAAATACGCCATTCCCTACACCATCGGCACCGTGCTTGCATCGGCCATCGTCGCCTATGGCTTTTCCCGAATTCGCTGGCGGGGACGGGACGCCCTCTTCTTCCTCTGCCTGGCCACCATGATGGTGCCTTTTCAGGTGACCATGGTGCCCCTCTTTATGATCTTCAAGCAGTTCGGCTGGTTGAACACCTATCTGCCGCTGGTGGTGCCCGCCTTTTTTGGCACGCCCTTCTTCATTTTCATGTTGCGGCAATTTTTTCTCACCATTCCCCAGGATATTTCTGACGCCGCCTATATCGATGGGGCCAACGAAGTAGACATCCTCTTCCGGATCATCCTGCCCCTGTCGAAACCGGCGCTGACCGTGGTGGCCCTGTTTGCGTTCATCAACGCCTGGAACGACTATCTTGGGCCGCTCATCTATATCAACGACGCCCATGAATTCGTCCTTTCCCTGGGCGTGGAAGCCCTGCGCGCGACGTTCTCTTACAACAGCACAGTGGCCAACGCTTATCCCTATCTGATGGCTGTGAGCACGATCATCGTCTTGCCCATCGTGATCATCTTCTTCTTCGGGCAGAAGATGTTTATCGAAGGCATCTCCATGACAGGCATCAAATAGCGGGTGTGGCATGCATTTTGAGCAGATCAATGACTGGGAGAACCCCGCGGTGCAGGGCGTCCACCGCGAACCGGCCCACGCCATTCTCACGCCCTACGCGACTGAGCCCCAGGCCTTGAAGGGCGACCGCAGCGCCTCCCCTTTTTTTCGCTCTCTCAACGGATCCTGGCGATTTTCGCTCGCCCCTTTCCCTGACGCGGCTCCGCCCGACTTCCACCGGCCCGACTTCGACGCCTCCGCCTGGGATGCCATCCAGGTCCCGGGCAACTGGCAGTGGCAGGGCTATGACATCCCCTACTACACCGACAACCAAGTGCCCTTCCCCCTGGATGACCTGCCCCAGGTCCCCGCGGATGACAACCCCACCGGCTGCTATCGCCGCACCTTCTCCCTGCCCGCGGGCTGGGCGCAGCGCCGCATTTTCATCACATTCGAGGGCGTGGACTCGGCCTTTCACCTCTGGATCAACGGCCATCCGGTGGGGTTCAGCAAGGACAGCCGCGTGCCCGCAGAATTCGACATCACCCCCTATATGCAGGCGGGCGAAAACCTGCTGGCCGTGCGCGTCTACCGCTGGTCCGATGGCTCCTTCCTCGAAAACCAGGACATGTGGCGGCTGAGCGGGATCTACCGGGACGTGTACATCTGGTCCGCGCCCCTGCTGCATATCCGGGACTTTTGGATCCGCACCCCGCCCGCCGCGGATGACGATTTCAGGCTGTGGGTGCAGGCTCATCTGCACAACGCCGACGCCATGCCGCTGATGGGTAGCCTGGAGATCAAACTGTTCGACCCTGAGCGTAACCTGGTGTTCGCTGCGAAGCCTGTCTCAGCGCGCGAAGTTCCACCCGGCGATGAGACGGTCATCGAGTGGGAGCGAACGGTTGCAGCGCCGGCACGCTGGTCGGACGAACGCCCGGCCCTCTACACGCTCTTGTTCATCTTGCGGGATGAAGCGGGGGAAGTGATCGAAGTGGAGAGCAGCAAAGTCGGCTTCCACCACATCGAGATTCGCGACGGCCAACTGCACCTCAACGGCGCGCCCATCCTTATCAAGGGCGTCAACCGCCATGAGCACGACGAGCGGCGGGGCCACGTGGTCGACCGGGCCTCCATGGCGCAGGACATCCACCTGATGAAGCAGTTCAACATCAACGCGGTGCGCACCGCCCACTATCCCAACCAGCCGGCCTGGTACGACCTCTGCGATGAGCACGGCGTCTATCTCTTCGCCGAGGCCAACATCGAATGCGACGGCGCGCTCGACCACCTCTCGGACGATCCCGCCTGGCGGGAGGCCTTTCTGGCCCGGCTGAGTCGTATGGTCGCCTGCTACAAAAACCACCCCAGCATCCTGGTCTGGTCCCTGGGCAACGAATCGGGGCTGGGCTCCAACCACGAAGCCATGGCCGAATGGGCGCGCGCCCACGATCCCCACCGCCTCATCCACTATCACCCCGCGGGCGACGCGCCCTGGGTGGACATCATCGCGCCCATGTACCCGAGCGTGGACGAGATCGTCGCGCTGGCAGAACAGGCGGACCTTCGTCCCATCATCCTGTGCGAGTACGCCCACGCCATGGGCAACGCCTGTGGCAATCTCCAGGAATACTGGCAGGCCATCGCCACCCACCCCCGGCTGGGCGGCGGCTTCATCTGGGATTGGGTGGATCAGGCCATGTTGCAAGTGGAGCCGGACGGACGCACCTGGTACGCGTATGGCGGCGATTTCGGCGACGAGCCCAACGACGGCCATTTCTGCTGCGACGGCCTGGTCTGGCCGGATCGCCGGCCCCATCCCGCACTCTGGGAATACAAAAAGGTGCTGGAACCTGTGCGGGTTGAGGCGGTCGATCTGGTCGCGGGCCAGGTGCGCATCCACAACCGCCTGGCGTTCACCGACCTCACCGCCTTCGAGATCGTCTGGGAAGTCACGGCCGAGGGGGATATCCTCCAGCAGGGCGTCCTGCCCGGTCTTTCCACGCCGCCGGGTGGCCATGACGAGATCACCGTCCCCTATGACCGGTCCCTGCTCGACAGACAGCGGGAGACGTGGCTTACCCTCTCCTTCCAGCTTGCCCATGACCGCCCCTGGGCGCAGGTGGGACATGAAATGGCCTGGGCGCAATTGCCTTTGTCCGACCGACGCGCGTCCGCCGTTTCCAGACCAACCAGACGCCATCCTCTCGCTCTCCAGGACGGCGTCAACGAGCTGCTCATCCAGGGGCCTGACTTCCAGGTGACGTTCGACAAAACGCGCGGCGATTTTCGCACCTGTCGCTATCAGGGCCGCGACCTGCTATTAGCTGGACCTATGCCCGATTTCTGGCGTGCGCCCACCGACAATGACGAGGGCTATTGGGGACGTCAGCGGCTGGCCATCCAGTGGCGGGACGCTGGCCTGGATCGCCTGACGCCTCAAAAGACAGAGATGAGCTGGCGGCGACCCTCAGCGGATCAGATCGAGGTCACGGCCCGGACCCTCCTCGCGCCGGACCCCACGTCCGCGCCCGCGCACTCCGACCGCTGGCGGCAGTTGTTGCTGGACCTGCATCAAATGTTGGGCCAATTCTGGTCCGAGTCGGCGTTGCGGAACCTGGCCCGGGAGTTCAGCATCGACTATGACAGCCTGCCCGGTCCCAAGAAGGCCTATCGGGTGAAGGCGCTGGTCGGGGTCATCGCGGAACAGGAACGTATTCAGTCCCTGTTCGAGGCTGCCCATGAGCGCCTGCTGGCCAACACAGATCCCACCACGGTCCCTTCGCTCAAAGGGCGACTGCATCCCCTGGCGGGTCTCTCTCCCCAAGCGTTCAACGCGGCGTTCCGGGTCCGCGACAACGCCCGCATCCACTGCATGACCCGCTATCGTATCTCCGGGGACGGCGGAATGGAGGCGACCCTGGATGTGCGCGTGGAGGAAGCGCCACCTCTGCCCCGGGTAGGCCTGGTCCTTGTCATGCCGGCGGGCTTCGAGAATTTCACCTGGTATGGCCGCGGCCCCCATGAATCCTACGCCGACCGCAAAGCCAGCGCCAAGATCGGCCTCTATCGCGGAACCATTTCCCAGCAGTTGACGCCTTACATCAAACCGCAGGAGAACGGCGCCAAGACCGACGTGCGCCGGGCCGAAGTGAGCGACGTCCGCGGGCGCGGCCTGCATGTGGAGGGCGATCCTCTGTTCCACATCAGCGTCCACCACTTCACCGCCGCCGATTTCACCGCGGCCCGGCATGCCATCGACCTGCACCTGCGGTCTGAGACCATCGTCCACATCGACCTGGCTCAATGCGGGCTGGGCAACGCCAGTTGCGGTCCGGGCGTGCTGCCCCCATATTTACTGACTGAGCCGGCATACCATTTTCGTTTTCGTCTGCGTCCCTTGCTCGGCCACGACAGTTCGTAGTATGCACTTTAGCGCAATCTCGCCGCCGACTGCGCTAAAGCGCATACTACGAACGCTAACCATCTGGAGACCAAAATATGACCAACAAACCATTCATTCACCCCCTCATTCCCAACTCGGTTCCCGAGGTCAAAGCCGCCATGCTGCGGGAGGTGGGAGCCGAGAGCGTGGAAGATCTCTACGCGGCGATCCCCGCCGACCTGCGCCTGCAAGACCCCCTCAACCTGCCGCCGCCCCAGCGTTCAGAATATGAACTGGTGCGCCATGTAGAAGCCATCCTGAACAAGAACGTCACGGCCAGGGAGCGTCTGAGCTTTCTGGGCGCGGGCTGCTACCAGCACCATGTGCCCGCGGTCTGCGATGAGATCAACTCACGCAGCGAATTCCTCACCGCCTATGCCGGCGAGCCCTATGAGGATCACGGCCGCTTTCAGGCCCTGTGGGAATACACCGCCATGATGGGCGAACTGCTCAACATGGACGTGGTCAACGTTCCCACCTACGACGGCTTCCAGGCCGCGGCCACTTCCCTGCGCATGGCCTGCCGCATCACCGGTCGGGACAAAGTGCTCATCTCCGCGGCCATCGGTTGCGACAAGCTCTCCCGCATCCAGGACTATCTGAAGCCCAACATCGCCATCGAGTTGATCCCCTCCGATCCCGAATCGGGACAGATGAACCTGGAGGCGTTGGCGAAGGCCCTTTCTGCGGACATCGCCGCCGTCTACTTCGAGAACCCCGCCTATCTGGGCTTCCTCGAACTTCAGGGCCAAACCATCGCGGACATGGCCCATGAGGCCGGGGCCATCGCCGTCACCGCGGTCGATCCCATCTCCCTGGGCGTGCTGGCCCCGCCCGCGGACTACGGCGCGGACATCGTCTGCGGCGACATCCAGCCCCTGGGCATGCACCTCCACGCGGGGGGCGGCATGGGCGGCTTCATCGCCACCCATGATGACGAGACCTTTGTCATGGAATACCCTTCCCGGCTCTTCGGCGTGGCCCCCACCAGCGTCCCGGGCGAGTACGGCTTCGGCGACGTGGCCTATGATCGCACCTCCTTCGCCCACCGGGAGCAGGGCAAAGAGTGGGTGGGCACCGCGGCCGCGCTCTGGGGGATCACCGCCGGCGTTTATCTGGCGCTGATGGGGCCCCAGGGCATGGTGGAGATGGGAGAGGGGATCATGGCCCGCACCGCCTACGCCATGGACCGGATCGGGGCCATGCCAGGCGTGAAGTTGCCCTTCGTCGACGCGCCCCACTTCCAGGAATTTGTGGTTGATTTCTCGGCATCCGGCAAGCGCGTGGACGAGATCAACCGCCACCTGTCGGACCGGGGGATCTTCGGCGGCAAGGACCTGAGCACCGAGTTCCCCCACCTGGGGCAGAGCATGCTCCTTTGCATCACCGAAGTGCATTCACAAGCGGATATCGATTTTCTGGCCGACGCCCTGCAGGAGGTGTTGAAATGAGCAAGTCCATTGCATCCAAACCCATGCCCCGCCGCTTTCATCAGGCCCGCTGGGATGAACCCCTGATCTTCGAGCTGAGCCAGCCGGGCCAGCGGGGCGTGCTGCCCCCGGCCGTCGACCCCGGCATCCTGGCGGAGGTGGGGAACCCGGCCGCGGCCCTGCCCGACGGGTTGCGACGTGATCAGCCGCCCGCGCTGCCGGAGCTCTCCCAGGTGCACGTGGTGCGCCATTACGCCCGCCTTGCCCAGGAAAATCTGGGCGCGGACCTGAACATCGACATCGGCCAGGGCACCTGCACCATGAAACACAACCCCAAGGTCAACGACCAACTGGCCAACTCGCCCAAGGCGGTAGACGTCCATCCCCTCCAGGATGACGCCACCATGCAAGGCATCCTCGAAATCCACTATCGACTGCAGGAAATCTTGAAGGAGATCTCGGGCCTGGACGCGGTGAGCCTGCACCCGGGCGCAGGGTCCATGGCCATCTACGCCAACGTGGCCATGATCCGGGCCTATCATGAAGCCCGGGGCGAAGGGGAGCAGCGGGACGAGGTCATCACGACCATCTTCTCGCATCCATCCAATGGGGCCGCGGCCCGAACCGCCGGCTACAAGATCATCACCCTCTACCCCGATGAAGATGGCTACCCCGACCTGGACGCGCTCAAGGCCGCCGTCTCCGAACGCACGGCTGCGCTGATGATCACCAACCCCGAGGATACGGGCATCTTCAACCCGCGGATCGCGGAGTTCGTGCGCGTCGTTCATGAAGCAGGCGGGCTGTGCGCCTACGATCAGGCCAATGCCAACGGCATCCTGGGGATCACCCGGGCCAGAGAGGCGGGCTTCGACCTCTGCCACTTCAACCTGCACAAGACCTTCGGCGCGCCCCACGGCAGCGGCGGGCCGGGCGCGGGCGCGTCCTGCGTCACGGCCGCGCTGGAGCCTTTCCTGCCCGCGCCCACGGTCGCGTATGACGGCAAACGCTACTTCCTGGACCACGACCGGCCCCAGAGCATCGGCAAAGTCCACCCCTTCTTTGGCGTCACGCCCGCGATCCTGCGCTCGTACGCCTGGATCATGAACCTGGGCGCGGCCGGCCTGCGGGAGGTGTCCGAAATCGCGGTGCTGAACAATAACTATCTGCTGCAAAAGGTGCTGGATATCCCAGGCGTCAGCGCACCCTACGCCCGGGGCAAACGCCGCATTGAGCAGGTTCGCTACAGTTGGGAAGAGTTGACCCGGGAGACGGGCGTGCACACCGAGGAGATCGGCTATCGCATGGCCGACTTCGGCGCGCACTACTGGACCAGCCATCATCCCTTCGTCGTGCCTGAACCCATGACCCTGGAGCCCACCGAATCCTACTCCAGAGCGGACCTGGATGAGTATGTGGCCATGCTCCGGCAGATCGCGGAGGAGGCCTACGCCGATCCGGAGATCATCAAGACCGCGCCCCACAACAGCACGATCCACCGCGTCGATCCCGACTGGTTCGATGATCCCGAGCAGTGGGCCATCACCTGGCGGGCCTACCGGCGCAAGCATCTCGGCAACGGGGAGTAGCGGACCTTGCACAAACTGGGACTGATCGTCAACCCCGTGGCCGGCATTGGCGGCAGCGTGGGGCTGAAGGGGAGCGACGGCCTGGAGATCCAGCGGCGCGCGCGGGCCCTGGGCGCTACGCCCCGGGCTGAAGAGCGGGCAACGCTGGCCCTGGCCCCGCTTCTCCCTCACAGCCAGGCATTCACCCTGCTCACCTACCCCGGCGAGATGGGCGAGAACGCGGCGCGCAACGCCGGCTTCGACCCCGTTGTGCTGGGATCGATCACACCGGGCGCGACCACGGCCGGGGACACGCGGCGCGCGGCGCAGGAGCTGCGCGCCGCCGGCGTGGATCTGCTGCTCTTCGCGGGGGGCGACGGCTCCGCGCGGGATGTGGCCGCAGCCATCGGGCTATCCCTGCCGGTGATAGGCATTCCCACCGGCGTGAAGATGCACTCCGCGGTCTTCGCCATCTCGCCCAGGGCCGCGGGTGAAATGGCAGTCTCCTTCCTCTTTGGCCGGCGGCGCGGTCTGCGCGAGGCCGAGGTGATGGACCTGGACGAGGAAAGCTACCGCAGCGGGCGGGTGAGTCCCCGGCTGTACGGCTATCTGCGCGTCCCCGTCGGGGAGCGCCTGATGCAGAACAAGAAAGCGCCCACCCCAGCCAGCGAAGAGGTGCAGATGCAGGCCATCGCCTGGGATGTGGTCGAGCAGATGCAGCCCGGCTGGCGCGTCATCCTGGGACCCGGATCGACCATGCGCGCTATCGCCGAACATTTGGGCGTTCCCAAGACGCTGGTGGGCGTGGATGTGGTGGAGAACGGCCAGCTGATCGCCGCGGACGCGGGGGAAAGAGAGCTGCTGGCCTGCCTCGCGGACGGACGTCCCGCGCAGATCATCGTCTCCCTCATCGGCGGACAAGGGTTTCTCTTCGGCCGCGGCAATCAGCAGATCAGCCCCCGGGTGTTGCGGGCCGTGGGCCGGGAAAACATCCTGGTCGTGGGCGCGCCGTCCAAGCTGAACGCGCTCGCCGGTCGCCCGCTCCTGGTGGACACAGGCGATCCCAAAACGGACGCCTGGCTGCGGGGCTATCTACCGATCGTCACAGGATACCATGAGCGCGTGATCTATCGGGTTGCGTGAGACAGTAGAACGCGGATGAACGCTGATATAAAAACAGATTTTCACGGATTTTTCAGAAAAATCCGTGAAAATCTGGCTGCATTCGTGCAAATCCGCGTTCTAACAGTCATCGCTAAGCAGACAAGGGAGATTTCTTCATGAACGCATTACAGGACAAAGTCGCCATCATCACCGGCGCGGCCTCGGGCATCGGCCGGGCGACGGCGCGACTCTTCGCCAGCGAAGGGGCGGCCGTCGTCGCGGTGGACATCGACGAGACGGGCGGGCAGGCTGTGGCCGACGCCATCGTCGCCGAGGGGGGACAGGCCCTCTTCGTCAGCGCGGACGTGACCCGCGCGGAGGATTGCCGGCGCGTGGTGCAACGCGCGCAGGACGCCTTTCATGGCATCCACGTGCTCTTCAACAATGCAGGCGTCATTAGTCGCGCGGATGTGGTGGAGACCACCGAAGAGGAGTGGGATTGGGTGATGGCCGTGAACGTCAAGTCCATCTTTCTCATGTGCAAGTATGTCGTGCCGGTGATGGCCGCCGCGGGTGGCGGATCCATCATCAACACCGGCTCCGGCTGGGGACTGAAGGGCGGCCCCCGGGCCATCTCCTATTGCGCGTCCAAGGGAGCGGTGGTGAACATGACCCGGGCCCTGGCCATCGATCACGGTCCCCAGAACATCCGGGTGAACAGCGTCTGTCCGGGCGACATCGACACGCCCATGTTGCGCAACGAAGCCCGGCAATTGGGAGAGTCGGAATCCGATTTCCTGGCCGAAGCCGCAGACCGTCCCTTGCGGCGCTTCGGCTCCCCCGACGAGATCGCCCAGGCCGTGCTCTATCTGGCCAGCGACGCCAGCAGCTATGTGGCTGGCGCCGCGTTGATCGTGGATGGGGGCGGGCTGGCATGACGCCCCTGATGGCATGGGCGCGTCCCACACCACCAGCCAATCGACGCAACCAAGTACAGCGCCCACCCTGCACCCAACGGGCTGACTGTCACCCTGCCGCCTTGTCCCCCTATCATCCTGTCGCCTCGAAAGGGGCGCGCCTATGTGGAACCAACCCACCCGACGCGTACGTCTAAAGGACGCATACCGAAACTGGACGCTGCAGGCGCGCTCCATCACCGTAACCGACGATACTGTAACTGAGACGATACCATATGAGTAACGGCGAACCGCGACAGACGCGCACCCGCACATTCATCAATATCGGCATCCCCCTGCTGCTGGGCCTGATCCTGGTGGCGGCCGGAATTTTCCTGGTCAAGACCCAGCAGGATCAGCGCGAACAGACGGCCCAGGCCACCCGGGAACGGCTGGCCGCCAACGCCACCGGCACAGCCATCGCCCATGAGCAGGCCGGCGCCCAAGCCACCCTGGACGCCAACGCAACCGCGCAGGCCGTAGCCTTGGCATCGACCGTACAGGCCGGCCCCACCGCGACCGCCAACGCACTGGCCGCCCGCTACACCCTGGGCCTGTCCGCGTTCAACGCTGGCGATTACGAGATCGCGCTTAACGAGTTTCGCCTGATCTACGCGGTCAACCCCACCTACGCGGACGTGGGCGAACTGATGATCCGGGCCGCGGCCGCGCTCACGCCGCCGCCTACCGCGACCACGGTTCCCGCCGTGGTTCCCCCCACGGTTCCGCCGACCATCCCACCCACATGGACGCCAACCTGGACGCCTCTGCCCACCATGCCGCCCACCTGGACGCCGCTCCCCACCAGCCCGCCGACTGCCACGCCATTGCCCACATTGATCCCGTCGGCCACGCCGGTGGAGACGAACACACCCGTCTATACGCCAACCTGGACGCCACTGCCGACCTACACGCCCACGTGGACGCCAACCTGGACCCCGACGCCAACCTGGACGCCGTCGCCCACGCCGTCACCCACCATTGAGGCCGCGCAGATTCCTACAGAGACGCCGACCTGGACCGCCACCGTCACCCCCACAGTGGAAGCCACGCCGATCATCACGCTGACCGTGACGCCCAGCGCAACGGTGGAAGTCACGCCAACAGTAACCGCCACCGTCACGCCTACAGTGGAAGCCACGCCAATCATCACGCTGACCGTGACGCCCAGCGCAACGGTGGAAGCCACGCCAACAGTAACCGCCACCGTCACGCCTACAGTGGAAGCCACGCCAATCATCACGCTGACCGTGACGCCCAGCGCAACGGTGGAAGCCACGCCGGCCATCACCGCCACGGCTACGCCCAACGCAACGCCGGCCATCACGCTCACTGTGACGCCGACCATTACAGTGGAAGTCACGTCGACCGCGCCCCCAACTGTCACGCTTACGGCTACAGCCACACTGGAAGCCACGCCAGCCATTACGGTGACGCCCACGGTGACCGGAACCCCGACCCTTACGACTACGCCAACCCTGACCACTACGCCGCCGATCACTTCTGCGCTGGCGATCACACCGGTGGGGACGCCGACGCCCCCAGTCATAACGACGGCGACGGCTACAGTGACGTCTACGGTAGAGGCGACGGCAACGCCCACTATCACGCCTGTCATGACGCCTGTCCCCACGTTGGTGGTGACAATGACAGTGACGATGACGCCCACGCTTTTGCCGTCGCCGACCATCACAGCCACCGCCACTATCACGCCGGGGGAGGTCATCACCCAGCCCGCGGGCGGGGAAATCGGCGAACCGGTCTCCGTGACGGTGCCGGCGACCATGACGATCGCTGAGCCGGTCGAGGAGACGCCCGTCATCACCATCACTGAGCCTATCACCCTGTCCACGCCGGCTGTGGATATTGGCGAAGCCGTCTCCATCACCCTGCCTGCGTCCAGCCCCATCACGGCAACAGCGGACGTGGATATCGATGCGGCCGTCTCCATCACCTTTGCGACGCCGATCACCGCCGCGTCCCAGCCCGTCACCGTGGTGGTCACGCTGAAGGGAACGCCCATGCCGGCCGTCATCAGCCCGCTCTCGCCGCTGCTGACGGACACGTTGACCTACACGCTGATCATCACCGATCCGGTGACGGGCGAACGCTATTATGTCATCCCTACAGCCACGCCCGCCAACCGATAGGCCCGGCATCCCAGCCGGACAGACGCACCGACACCCCAGGGGTTCACATGCTCGACCTCACAACAACACCCTTCAGCCGGCGCGGGTCGTACGTAGCGATCTCGCGCTTGGCGGCTGCGGATGGGCGACCGGCGGGGATCTATCTTCGTAGCCTGCGCGGCCCGCTGGTGGGGCACAGCCCGCTACAGCCCATCTTCCACATTCAACTCGTCCGCGATGGCGAACCCGTCCCATTAAAGGAATCGGCGAATCCCACCGCGCTTCACCTGCACAGCGACGACGGCCATGCCCAGATCTTCATGCCGTCCCCGGAGATCGTGCGTTTCAGGCTGCACGGCGTTTCCTTGCGCCTGGAGATGAAGGGGTCCATGTACGACTACGTGACGCCTTGTGACGGCGACCGCTGGCGCGTGGTGATCTGCAATGAATACGAAACAAAACTCCTGTTCACGCCCCTGCACGGCCAGATGCGCGTCGATGCAGCGTGGCGCCAGGTCCGCGCCGATTCCATCGTCATCGAGCTAATGCCGGACCGGGAGAGCGGCGCCGGCGACTTCGCCATGGAGGAGTTCGCCGTCGTCGAGCAGGTGAACGAACATCCGCCCGCGGCCGATGCGCTGCACGCGGTGGAAAGCGAATACCGGGCCTGGCTCGACAGCATGCCACCCCTGCCCGAACGTTACGTAGCCGCGGGTCGCGAGGCCGCCCACATCAACTGGTCGTGCATGGTCGCGCCCAGCGGCTCGATCACGCGGCCCGCGGTCTACATGTCCAAGGGGCGCATGGTGAGCATCTGGAGCTGGGACAACTGCTTCAATGCGGTG
>JAJRVT010000025.1 GCA_024277175.1 Chloroflexota bacterium
GCGGGTGCGTTGCATAGATTATTTTATCCTTTCTGTGATCACCCCACCAACCATTCGGCGATTTGCTTGTTCACTTCCTCGTTGCGAAAGAAGTTGGTGTGATAAATTTTTGGTTGCAATGTCCACACCTGGCGACGTTCCGGCGGAATGGGGAAGCCGTGGGCGTTCACCCCGATGGCGTAGCCGCCCATCGTGGGCACCACCCCATCATTTTGCTCCCCAAAGACGACATCGACAAATTTGTCACCTACCAATTTGCGGAAACTGTGCAACAGATTGGCGTCGTCCGGCTGAAAGTCTGCGCTGAGCGCATAGTAGACGCTCGCCGGATCGCCGCCGTCCTCTCCATCGTCCGCGCGGTTGAGCCTGCGCAGGAATTCACCGTCCGGCCACATACTGTTGAGTCCCGGCAGCTTGACCAGTGCGCCATGGCCGATGACCTTGACCAGGGTCAGGATCCCCTCCAGGCTCAGGGTGTAGATATTGTCAGGCAGGTTGGTGAGCAGGTTGGTGTAGCGGTCGATCAGTTCGACCCAGTTGTCGCCATCGGCCAGGATGGTGCCCCGATTGGGCGCGGCCACCAGGATCGCCTTGCCCACGCGCACGCTGCGGTCGTTGGTCGAGAATGCATTCATCCGCTCCATCAACGTGCGTCCCACCAGCCCGCCCCGGCTGTGGGTCACCATATCCAGGTCCAGGCTTGCGCCCCGGGGCAAAATGTCGGCCAGCATGTCGAAGAAGGTTTGAACGTTTTCATCGGGCGATAGGTGGACGCTGGGGTGATTGAAAGCGAAAACCCGCCCGCCGTAGTGCTCATGAATGCGCGCAAAGGCGTCGCTATCGACCAGCCCATGATACGCGATCTGGGCCATGCTGTTGGTGCCGTGGATCAGGAGCAGCGCCCGCCCCCGTTGCAGTTGATCCCAATCTGGCCGGCCGCCGATGGAGTGGGGAGCGACCAGGTGGAAGCCATAGGGCCGCTTGCGGTTCTCCCAGTTGGCCATGAACGCCTGCGCGCCTGCGCCCGCGATCTCATCGGTGGCCCACATGAGCATGCGCACCGTCCGTCGGCCCAGCTTGCTGATGGGCCCGCGGCGGTCTGCGTCCGCACCCGTCGGCGGTTCGGGTGCGCCCGCGCGCGGCAGATGGAAAGTGAGCTCCCGCCCTCTTCGTTGCCGGCCCGGTCCCCGCTCCTCCGGGAAGATCCAGCGACTAACGCCGCCCTCGTCGGTGTAGAGCACCGCATAGTCCCGCTTGGGGCGGGTAGCCTCGGCGCGCAGAATGACGGCCGGCTCGCCCTGGCGGGTGGCCGCGCGCAGGGAATCCCGCCGGCGCGCGCCCGGCGGCGTGGGGGCCAGGTCCTCGGTCACCTCCAGTTCGAACATGACCTCCGTGGCCATCTCCGCGGCGTCCAGCGCCGCGTCCAGCGCCGGCTCCTGGCGGCCGCGGTCAGGGCTGCGCACCCGCTCGCGCGGGTCGATGGTCTCCACATTGCCCAGCAGGTCCGGCGCTTCGATGGTGAAGCCGGGGCTGATTTCAACCGGCTCGTCCCGTCCATTGAGTTCAGGCATGATCCCTCCTCATTGCACTGTAGCTTAGCGATGACGCAGACATCTGCCGGGGAGTGCCGAACTCCCCGGCAAGTGTGGGCGAAGCATTTGGTTTCAATCAACGTTCAGCGGACGTCATCGGGCAAGGATGCCCGACCTACCAATCTCCCCACCTTCCAATCTTCAATCCTCAATCTTCAATTTTTCAATTCTCGCCTCCGGATGCGCAAACGCCGTATACGCCAGCCAGCTCGGATCGCCGCCGTCGCGCGCAGCCAGCCTGGCCCCATGCACAGCTTTGCCCATGGAATCGCCGTCCAGCAGCCGGGTGTAGAGTTCTTTGGCGAAGGCGAACGCGCTCTCGTCGTAGACATTCCAGTATGCGCCCACGAACGCGCCCGCGCCCGCCTCCAGGAAGCGCGCCGCCCAGCCGCCCATATCGGTCAGGGACATGCCACCGCGACCCAGTTGGCAGGCGTTGAGGAAGACCAGCGGTTTGGCCGCTCCCAGGTTGCGCACAGAACCGCTCAGGTCTTCGGGAACTAGGCGGTCGCCGTCCTCCAGTTCCATGCCCGAATGGTTGGGGTCTGGGGCCCGGAAGACGCCGTGACCGGAAAAGTGCAGCCCGTCATATTCGCCCGCGGCCAGGGCGTCGGTCACGTCCAGGTAGTTGGCCGGGATCTCCTCCACCGTGCGGCCGTTGGCCAGGGAGAGCACGAACTCGCGTTCGTCCCGGGCGTAGGTCAGGCCGGAGTCCTCGGGCACGATAAGACCGATCCGGTTCAGGCTGAGGAGGGGCTTCTGGCCGATCCCCGGCATCCAGCGGGTGACCGCGAAGGCCTCGCACAGGAAGGGGCCTTCGACGATGCGCCCGTTCTCCCGGCCTTGCAGCTTGCACAGCTCCCACGGGATCCACGGCTCCTCGGATTGGATCTGCACCTCCTGGATGCGCTCGCGGATGGTCCAGAGCAGGGCTTGCAGGTCGGGCGGAAAGAGGGCTTCGAAAAGCTGGCTACCCTTGGCCGCCAGGCGACGGACGGCCCGCTCCTCGTCTCGCTCCGTCTCCAGGGGCAGGCGCTCGATGTCCTTGAAGAACTCCTGGAAGTACTCCTTGGGGCTGACCCGTAGGCGCACCGGGCCGAAGCGCTTGAGGTTCAGGCCCAGGGACGGGTCCACGGCCGAGATCAGGATGGTGATCTCGGTTTCGTCCGTCACCCGCTGCTCCAGCACCAGTACGGAGAGGTCAGGCGGTTCCACAGGAGGCGGGCTCAGCTCCCGCTCCGCGGCCGTGCGCGTGGAGATGACCGGCGCGCCGGCCGCGAGCACCTGCGCAGCCACGGTCAGGTAGCCCAGGGGCAGGCCGCCCTGGAACGCGAAGACCCGCACCTTGCCTACGCCCTCCTTCATGGCCTTGAGCGTGAACGTCTGCGACGAGGCCCCGCCCCCCGCGGTGAGCTGGCCCATGTTGGCCCCCGCCACCTGGAACGTATCGTCCATGGGCTGGACCAGGAGGTCGACCACGGACCCCGCGGCCACGGCCACCGGCAGCGCGCCGGGCGTGGAGACCCCGGGCGCGGAGAGGGTGACGTCCAGCGTGGTTTCCTGGTGCAGGGGGACCTGCTCCTCCATGGAAGCGGTCAGGGAGCGGGGTTCGGGGGGCGCGCTCTCCTGATCGCCGCCATTTTTGGGATTGCTGCCGGCAACTCCGCGGCCGCCATCTCGTACGCTTCGCCACCGCCGAACTCTCCGCCAATATCCATGGCCAAGGTCGGGGGCGAGATGAACCCCACTGGCCGGCCTTCGTCCACCAGCACCGCGGGGCCATCCACATGGCCGGGCGTATACGCGTCCACGACCGGCGTGGGGCGCAGACGATCCAGATTCAGGGCCGCGTGCAGGGGCATATTCGGATCGGTGGTCTGTTCCAGTCTGGTTCGGATGTGGCTGACGGGCAGGAGAAAGAAGTCAGGTTCATCCTCATCCCACTGCACGACAGCCGTGGAGATGTCCTCCCTGCGGGCGCGGATCAGGCGTTTGCGGACCTGGTCCAGCGGCCAGTCGGCGTAGAGGACCAGCAGACGGGTGTCGGCGGTCTGGATAGCGTACATGGGGCCTCCCGGGTGCAAGGTGCAAGTGGTAAGGCGCAAGTGGCTGGCGCGGTTGCGCGTGTTGATGCGTATAGTGTACA
>JAJRVT010000367.1 GCA_024277175.1 Chloroflexota bacterium
GTCCTTTATCCCTCGGAAGGAGAACGCCATGCTTGCGCGTGTACAGAGTTGCGCCGTTGTCGGGTTGGACGCGGAGCCGGTTCAGGTCGAAGTGGACATCACCAGCGGCCTGGAGCGGGTGACCCTGGTGGGCCTGCCCGATGCTGCGGTGCGCGAAAGCAGCGAACGGGTGCGCGCCGCTGTCGCCAACAGCGGCCTCTTTTTTCCTCAACATCGCCTCACTATCAACCTGGCCCCCGCCGATCTGCGCAAGGAAGGCCCGGCCTACGATCTACCCATCGCCGTCGGCATCCTGGCCGCCGCGCGCCAGGTCCCGGACGGGCTGGACGACGCCCTGATCGTGGGTGAGCTGGGACTGGACGGCAACGTGCGCCATGTGAACGGCGTCCTGCCCATGGCCAGCATGGCCAAGGCCCGGGGTTACAAGCGGCTCTTCGTCCCCGCCGCCGACGCCGCTGAAGCCGCGCTGATCGAAGAAGTGGAAGTCCACCCCGTGGAGAACCTGGCGCAACTGGCGGCCCACCTGAAGGGCGAAGCTCAAATTCCTCGCTATGAGAGTAGTCTCTTTTTCGATCAAGACGAAGATGTAGTCCACCCGGTGGACTTCGCCGACGTCAAGGGGCAGGAGCACGCCAAGCGCGCCCTAGAGATCGCCTGCGCCGGCGGCCACAACTGCCGGTTAACCGGTCCACCCGGCGCCGGCAAGACCCTGCTGGCCCGCGCTCTGCCCTCTATCCTGCCCAGGCTCACCCTGACCGAGGCCCTGGACATCACCCGCATCTACTCGGTGGCCGGCGAACTCTCCGACGGCCAGCCCCTGGTGCGCACCCGCCCCTTTCGCTCGCCCCATCATACCATCAGCCACGCAGGTCTGGTGGGCGGCGGCCGCTGGCCCAGCCCCGGCGAGATCAGCCTGGCCCATCGCGGCATTCTTTTTCTGGACGAGTTGCCGGAATTCGGGACTCGCAACCTGGAGACCCTACGCCAGCCCCTGGAAGACCGGGTGATCACCATCAGCCGGGCCAGCGGATCACTGACCTTCCCCGCCAACTTCATCCTGGTCGCGGCCATGAATCCCTGTCCCTGCGGTTTCTATGGCGACGACCGCAAGCAGTGCACCTGCTCCATGGGCGCGGTGCAGCGTTACCAGAAACGCATCTCCGGTCCGCTTATGGACCGCATCGACATCCACGTGGACGTGCGTCGGGTTCCCTTCGAGAAGCTGTCTGCGCTGGATGGCGGCGAATCCTCGGCTGTGATCCGGGCCCGGGTGGAGGCGGCCCGGGCCGTCCAGGCCGAACGGTTCGCCTCCCTGGGCAGGACCAATATGCTGGTCAACGGCGACATGGGGCCGGCCGAGGTGCAGCGTTTCTGTCCTATCGATGAGGCCGGCGTCAACCTCATGCGTGCTGCGGTCCGCCAGATGGACCTGAGCGCGCGGGCTTATCACCGGGTGCTCAAGATGGCGCGCACGATTGCGGACCTGGCGGGTGAAGAAAAGCTCCAGACTGTACATCTGGCGGAAGCATTACAATATCGGCCGCGGGCGCTGGCGTAGCTGAGGATTGTCAAAAAAGGAGACCCCGACCATGTGTAAAGCCACCATCGATTTCATCAGTCCCGGCGGCGTGCCCATCACGCTGGAAGTGAGCGCCGAGGATGAACATCAGACCATTATTGACATCCTGGAGCGGGCCTAGCGCATCGGCCTCTACTTCGGCGACAAGGGCTGGAGCTATGCGCACGCGGAGGCCACCGGTCCCAGCGCCGATGAACTGGCCCAGGGGCCGACCTTCGCCGGCTACCTGTGCAGCCCCACCGTGGATGACCGGGGCCTGCCCACCTGGCTGATCGTCGACGGCAAGCAGGCCCAGCGCCGGGAGAAACAGGGCGACGTCTGGTACAGCATCAAACGGGCTGACGGCTCTTACGAACAGATTCTGCGCATTCCCAAGGGGGAAAGGCCGCCGGCCGTGAAGGAGGCGTGAGCGGTCGACTATCCACCGCCTGTCCCTATACGTTTGGGGGGTACAAAAGACTGCAAAAAATATTCACCACTCAAGCCCGGCAACCAATTCCACCAGGGGTCCGCTGTCCAGGTTGGCGCCGTTGGCGATGGTCACAATGCCCAGCGCTTCATCGGGATGGAGGTGCATGATAGATGGGAGGGCAGACTGTTCATCAGGGTGAAGTGTTCTTTGTGGCTCGGCGCAAAATTCACATAGGCCAGGCAGATACTGCACATAACATTTTCATATTTTCACTCGCCCTTCCACCCCTTGACACCCCATCTTCCTCCGGGTACACTGGTTACAAAAGTTCGACGTTGAGCCGGCGTCAGATCGGCAGGCCAATATATCTCCTCTGGAAAGGAGCACGCTATGATTAACGTCAATCAAGCGCCTATCTACCAGCTACGCATCGACCTGAAGGGTATTCGCCCGCCCATCTGGCGACGGGTGCTCGTTCCCAGCGACGTCAGCCTGGACGATCTGCATGAGATCATCCAGGCCGTCATGCCCTGGTGGGATGCACACCTGCATCAATTCTCGGACAAGTGGACCCAGTACGGCATTCCTGATGACGAGGACTGGTTCGACGTTGTGGACAGCCGTAAGATCGCCGTCAGTGAAGCGCTGCCCACCGTGGGCGCCAAGATCGAATATGAGTATGACTTTGGCGACAGTTGGATACACCAGATCCGTCTGGAAAAAATCCTGGAGCCCGACCCCGACGTCGCCTACCCCGTCTGCATCAAGGGCAAACGCGCCTGCCCGCCGGAAGATTGTGGCGGCATCTATGGCTATATGGAGATGTTGGAGGCCCTTGGCGACCTGAAACACCCGGAGCACGAAGCGTATCTGGATTGGCTCGGCGATGATTTCGACTCTGAAGCGTTCGATCTCGAGGACGCCAACCTCGCTTTGCAGGAGATTTCTATGGAAGGCCTATCCGCGCCACCTCCCGAAATGCAGCCGATGCCCCGGATGGCGCTCGCCCTCAAGCCCCGGGAGCGCACGTACGAATGGGTGCGCACGCTGCCCGGATTTCGTGAAATCACCCCCGAGGAAGTGCGTCAGGCCAGCGTCGTCGTCCTCGTCCCCATTTTCGAGACGGAAGTGGAATTCGATGACTTTATTGCCGACGCCCTCCCTATGTGGATGGGTATGATGTTCTCTATCTGGGATGAGGACGCCGGTTCATGGCCGCCCATAGCTGAAGAGATCGACTTCGAAGAATGGTTCGACGTGGAAGTGCACGCCAGGGTGGTGGACGCCGGTCTGGCGGAAGATTTCGATCGAATCATGAACAGCGGATTGGGTGAAGTGCTCAATTCACTGCTGGGGTCAATGGATGAGGACGCCCTGGGCAAGTTGATGGGGTTGAATTGAGCATCGATCTGAGTGCAGAATTAACGGACAAACGGCTGGCGGACGTCCCCATCGTCGTGCTTGATACGGAAACGACGGGGCTGGACCCGCTCATGGGCCATCGCGTGGTGGAGATCGGCGCGCTGCGTCTGGAGCACTGGCGACCGGTGGCTGAAATGGGGCGTCTGGTTCAGCCGGATCGTAAACTGGATCCGGGGGCCAGCCGGGTGCATGGCATCTACGACGAAGACCTGGCCGGCCAGCCCGCGTTCGTCGAGATCGCCGGCGAGCTGCTGGCGCTGATGGACGGCGCGCTGCTGGTGGCCCACAACGCGGCCTTCGACGCCGGTTTCGTGGGCATGGAGTTTCGCCTGAGCGGCTATGCCCGGGACGACCACGCGCCCATGCCACCCAATCCCTGGCTGTGCACGCTGCAATTGGCTCGCAGGCGTTTCCACTTCGGGCGCAACAACCTGGGCGCCGTGGCCCGTCAACTGAACATACGCGTGGACAATGCCCACCGGGCGCTGGCCGACGTCTACACCACCGCCGCCATCCTCAAGCGGATGTCCGAACAGTTGCAGGCCCAGGGCGTGGAAACGGTGGGTGATCTGTTGCAGGCCCAGGGCGGCCCCATCTACGCACCGCCGCCCGCGCCGCCTGTGGACCTGCCGCCTCTGCTGGCTGACGCGCTGGCGAGCGGGGGGGATCTATGCATCGAATACGTGGCCAGCCGGGGTTCCTCTCGGCGTGTCATCACGCCCACCTATGTGACGACCGGCTCCGGTGGCGCGTATGTCATCGCCTACTGTCACCTGCGCCACGAACAACGCACCTTCCGCCTGGATCGCATCCTCTCCATGGAACCCGCGGGCGATGGATGAATTTGTATCGCAATCTGTATCGCAACATTCATGTTGCACCCTCTGCGCCGTCGGGATTTCATCCCCAGATTGGTGACGTAAGGCAACATAAATGTTGCGATACAAGATGACTCCAACTGGTCACGCCCGGTTTTTTCTGCTATAATCGGATAGCCTCAATCAGAACATGAGTTCTGATTATGTCAATGACCGCGACGCTGGCGCGCGGTGTGACGGCGCACATCCTTTCCTTGCCTAATTCATCTCAAAGCGCGGCTACCGATCACCATGAGCAATGATTTCGTCCATCTTCACGTCCACTCCGAATACTCCCTGTTGGATGGCCTGGGGCGCATCCAGAACCTGGTCGCGGAGGCCAAACGGCTGGGGCAACGCTACCTGGCGCTGACCGACCACGGGACTATGCATGGGGCGGTGGAGTTCTTCCGCGCCTGCAGGGCCGTCGATATCACGCCCATCATCGGCGTGGAGGCGTACCAGACCGTGTGGGGACGGCCCATGGGCGGGCGCGATGGCCAGTCGGACCGGGAGAATTATCACCTCCTGTTACTGGCGAAGAACATGACAGGCTATCGCAACCTGCTCAAGATCGCCAGCCATAGCCAGACTGAGGGCTACTATTACAAGCCGCGCATCGATCATGAGTTCCTGGCCAAGCACGCCGAAGGGCTGGTGGCCAGCACCGGCTGCCTGGGCGCGGAGGTCCCCCAGTTGCTCATGCAGGGGAAGGAGCGGGAAGCCTACGAACGGCTGGGCTGGTACATAGACGTTTTCGGCCGCGAAAATTTCTACATCGAACTCCAGGAGCACAGTATCCCGGAGCTGATTCAGGTCAACAAAATTCTGGTTCCATGGGCCAAAAAATTCGACATCCAGTTCATCGCCACCAATGACGTCCACTACGTGCGCGAGGAGGATGGCAGTCCCCATGACGTGCTCCTCTGCGTGCAGACCAGTTCCACCATCCACGACGAAAAACGCATGCGCATGAGCGACGGCAGCTACTTCCTCAAAAGCCGCGCCCAGATGGAGGAGACCTTCCGCCCGCTGATCGACCTGCCGCCGTCGGCCTTCGACAACACCATCAAAGTGGCGGAGATGTGTGAGGTGGACCTGGAGGACCCGGAGTATCACCTGCCCGACCTGCCCATCCCCATCAACGAGACCTACGAGACTCATCTGCGCAAGCTGACCGAGGCCGGGCTGGCCCGACTCTACGGAGAGCGGGCTACGGATCCGGAGATCCAGGAGCGCAAAGAACGCGAGTTGCGCATCATCCACCAGATGGGCTTCGACGTCTACTTCCTGATCGTGGCTGACCTTTGCGATTTCGCGCGCAGCCGCAATATCTGGTGGAACGTGCGCGGCTCCGGAGCCGGTTCGCTGGTGGCCTACTGCATCGGCATCACCGGCATCGACCCCCTGAAAAACAACCTGATCTTCGAGCGCTTCCTCAACCCGGGCCGGGTCACCATGCCCGACTTCGATCTGGACTATCCTGATGACCAGCGCGAGGAGATGATCCGTTACACGGTGGAGAAGTACGGCGAAGATCAGGTGGCGCAGATCGTGACCTTCGGGCGCATGAAGGCGCGCGCGGCCATCCGCGACGTGGGGCGGGCCAAGGCCATTCCCCTGCCCGATGTGGACCGCATCGCCAAGCTGATCCCTGGCCTGGCCGGCAAAAAAGTGACCATCAAAAACGTGCTGACCGAGGGCAATGAGTTCTACAGCCAGGAGTTGCGGGAACTCTATGATCGGCAGGAGTGGGTGCGGGATCTGCTGGATACGTCCATGCAACTGGAGGGCGTGGCCCGTCACGCCGGCATCCACGCGGCTGCGGTCATCGTGGCCGACCGGGAACTGGAGCACTACACGCCCCTCATGCGGGCCAGCAAGTCCAGCGTTACCAGCACCATCGCCCAGTACGAATTCCCGATCCTGGAATCCATCGGCCTGCTCAAGGTGGACTTTCTGGGGCTGAGCACCCTCTCCGTCATGCGCGAGGCCGGGCGGCTGATCCGGGAGCGGCATGGCATCGAATATGACCTGAGCAACATCCCCTTCGAGGGCGAAGACGCGCGTGAAGCCTTCACCCTCCTTTCCAGCGGCGAGGTGAGCGGCGTCTTCCAGGTGGAGAGCCAGGGCATGCGCCGGGTGCTCACGGAGATGCAGCCCTCCGCGTTCGAGCACATTATCGCCACCATCTCCCTCTACCGCCCTGGCCCGCTGGAGTACATCCCCCAGTTCATCCGCCGCATGCACGGCGATGAAAAAGTCGAATACAAACACCCCGCGCTGGAGCCGATCCTGAACGAGACCTACGGCATCATCGTCTATCAGGAGCAGATCATTCAGGTGTTGAGCCAGTTGGCCGGCTACACGCCCGGCGAGGCCGACCTGGTGCGACGGGCCATCAGCAAGAAGAAAGAGAAGGAGATCGACCGCCACCGGCAGATCTTCATCGACGGCTGCGGCAAGAACGGCATCCCCGCCCAAACGGCCAAGGCCATCTACGATGACATTGAGTTCTTCGCGCGTTATGGATTTAACAAATCGCATGCGGCCGACTACGCGGTCATCACCGTGCAGACGGCTTATTTGAAGGCCCACTACCCGGTGGAGTACATGGCCGCGCTGCTCCTGATCGAGCGCGACAAGACGGACAAGGTCGTCAACTTCATCAACGAGTGCCGGCGCATGGGCATCGACGTGCTGCCGCCGGACATCAACTACAGCGGGCTGGATTTCGTCATCCAGGAGCGGCCCGCGGACACACCCTCCATGGCCGTGCGCGATCCCCATATCGGCTACGATTTCCCCGTGCCCGAGGGCAGCGCCATCCGCTTTGGCATGGCCGCGATCAAGAACGTGGGCGAAGGCCCGGTCAACGTGATCCTGGCCGCGCGCGAGGAGGGCGGCCCCTTCACCAGCCTGGAGGACCTCTGCGACCGGGTGGACCTGCGCCAGGTCAACAAGCGCGCGCTGGAAAGTCTGATCAAGGCCGGCGCACTGGACCGGTTCGGCAAACGCAGCCAGTTGTTGGCTGTCCTGGATCAGATGATGGCCCATTCTGCCGGCATCCACAGCGCGCGGGCCAGCGGCCAGATGTCTATTTTCGATCTGCTGGGCGAGTCCACGCCCATGGAAGCGCCGCCCATCGAGTTGCCGGACATCGACGAGGTCAAGGGCCGGGAGCGGCTCCAGTGGGAGAAGGAGTTGCTGGGCGTCTACACCATGAGTCACCCCCTCCAGCACCTGAGCATCGACGTGGAGCAGATCGTCACCTGCGCCTGCAACGAACTGGACGAACGCTACGACGGCAAGAACGTCACCATGATCGGCATGATCGCGGATGTGCGCACCATCACCACCAAGAAGGGCGACCCCATGGCCTTCATGCACATCGAGGATCTCAAAGGTCAGTGCGAGGTGGTGGTCTTTCCTAAGACATACGCCCAGTATAAAGACAAGCTGGAGCTGGACAGCGTGGTGTTGATCAAGGGGCAGGCGCAGACCCGCAACGGCCAGACCAATCTGCTGGCCGACACGATTCAGACCTACGTGGAGCAGGCCATCAACACCGGCGAGGAGGTGAATGAGTATCAACAGAAGCTCTTCGACGGCGGGCCGACCATCAACGGCGTGGCTGTGACCATCCAGCCGGAGAGCAACGGCGCAGCCAATGGATCGACGCCCACGCCGCCAACGGAGCCCGCGGCCCGCAACGGCTCTGCGACAAATCAAGGGACGAGCGAAGGAAAGAACGGGATGAACGGAATCGATGGTGACGGGATCGATGAGCGGGACGCGCTGCCCACAGGCGAGAAGAACCCCTTCCGCGGCTCACCCCCGGACTGGGCGATGGAGAGCCAAGCCGGGCCTGAGCGTCCGCCCGATAGCGAGGAGCGAAAATCCGCACAGCCTGCGTCGGAGCCGAGCCCCGATGCAGCCAAGCCCGAAGCGCCAACGCCGCCAGTCGCAGCGCCTGTGATGGTGGCCGAAACCGCGGCGACGGAGTACGCAGTAGCGTCGGCGGACGAATTGAATCTTTCCCCGGCAAGCGTCGATGAGGAGGCCGTCGAATCCGCGGCCGAGACTACTGTCACGGAAGCGCCCCAGCCAGAGGTCCCGCCCGAACCCGCGTCCAAGCCCTCGCGTCGTCGTCCTCAGCGCTTGACCATCGCTTTCCGGCGCAGCGGGGATATCGATCGGGATATCTTCCGCCTCAAGGAACTCTACGAGCGGGTGCGCGATCCGAGAGGGCGCGATCGCTTCCGGGTGCGGCTCGAATCCAAGGGCAAACCCGTGACCCTGGATTTCCCCAGCGACTACTGCACCATCAACGAGCGCCTGACCAATGAACTCACCCGCAGCTTTCGGGTCGAAATTTCTGTGGAAGAAGGGTGATTCGAATCTGGAAAATCAGGCCAAAGCGTGCTATATTAAAAACAGGGATATTTGTTTATGCACGCTGATGGGAACGCGGATTTTCGCGGACTTCAACTGATTTTCACAGATTTTTAATCTGTGAAAATTTGGCTCCATCCGGTAAAATCCGCGTTCCAAAGATGTCAGTTGAGTAGAACGTTTTTGGTTGGAGAGAGACTGGAGGTGGACCTATGACCATTCGATCGCCGCTCACTCGTCCGGGCGTTACGCCGGACAAGGAGACCCAACTCGAACCCCGTTATCGGGTGATCATTCACAATGACGACGTCACTACGTTCGACTATGTGATCCGCATCCTCAATTCACTTTTCATGCTCTCATCGGAGATGGCCGAACACATCGCATACATTACCCACAACAAGGGCGCGGCCGTGGTGGTCGTCCGCCCCCGTTCCGAAGCGCAGAAGCTCTGCAAGGTCGCCAACGATCGCGCGCGCCGGGATGGCTACCCTCTCACCTTCAGCAGCGAGCCGGAAGACGAATAGACGCCCCACATGCAGCCATGGAAAACCCTAGCGCGCCGTCGTTTGCTTCAGCCGGATGATGGTCGCTTCCTGACGGTGGAGAGCCATACGGTTCAATTGCCCGACGGACGGGTGATCGAGGACTGGCCATGGTTGATCACGCCCGATTACATCAACGTGGTGGTGGAGACGGAGGCGGGCGAATTCGTCTGCTTTCGCCAGACCAAGTACGCGGCGGAAGGCGTCACCCTGGCCATCGTGGGCGGCTACCTGGAGCCGGACGAGGAGCCGCTGGCCGCGGCCCGGCGCGAGCTGCTGGAGGAGACCGGCTGCGAAGCTCCGTCGTGGACCGCGCTGGGGCGCTATGCGGTCGATGGCAATCGCGGCTGCGGACACGCCCATCTCTTCCTGGCCCGGGGCGCGCGCTGGGTCCAGCCCATCGACGCCGACGATCTGGAGGAGCAGGAACTGGTTCTGCTGAGTCGGGATGAACTGCGCGACGCCCTGGACGCGGGCGAGTTCAAAATTCTGCCCTGGGCGACGGCCGTGGCGTTGGCCTTGCTTCGCCTGGCGGGCGGATGATGTAAGCGTGAATACGCAGTGTCGATGATAAGGCGTGTTACAATCGATCGCAGTGACGATCCGCTGTTTATCCTATCTTGGTTGACCGGTTGCTCAAAAGGAAACACAATGCGACGCATATTGGTATGGAGTGGTTTGACGTTGGTCATTTGGGGCCTTGCAGCCTGTAGCGGGGCCCTGCCGGCCAGCCAGTCAACGCCCGCGCCCGCCCCGGAAAAAGCCACAGAGCAGCCCACTGCACCGGCGGAAACGTCCGCGCCAGAGGCGCCAGCGGAAGCGACGTCAGACGAGGCAACGATCACCGCGCTGGCCTTCGCCGGCAATGGCGACACCTTTCTGGAGGCCATCGCCGCCGGTCTGGGCGAGTATGGAACGCCGGGCGAGCGTCGCTACCTGGAAGTGGATGACGGGTTGGGGACGCTGTGGCAAGGGGAGCAACTGGTCTACGGGGAGGAGGCTCGCACCTATCTCCAACCCATGGCTAGCGGCGGTGGCAGCGCGGTCCTGATCGAGTCCGCGCCTGACGCGGACCTGGCCGCGATCCTGGCCGACCCCGCTGCCCAGGCCATGGCCACGGGCGTCGCGGACCCGTCCACCGTCATCTTCCCCGAGATCCGAGGCGTGGACGCCCGCAAATCCGGGGACGCCTGGTCCTTCAACGTCACCCTGGCCTATCCGGACACAGGTTGGGAAGACTACGCCGACGGCTGGCAGGTGGAGACGCCCGACGGCCAGATCCTGGGCCTGCGCATCCTCGTCCATCCCCATGTCAACGAGCAGCCTTTCACCCGCAGCATGAGTGGCGTGGTCATCCCTGCCGGCGTGAACGAAGTCATCATCCGCAGCCATACGCTGGTTAATGGGTATGGGCCGGAGATTTGGAAATTGAAGATTGAGGATTAAAGATTGGAGGTTCGGGAGATTGGGGAGATTGGCGATTTACGCCACCCTCCAATCTCTCCAATCTCCCGATCTCCCCAGTATCCAATCTTCAATCTTCAATCTTCAATCTTCAATCTCCCCCGCGGGAAAATTCACATCCACCACATTGCCGTGGATGTCGATGGTGATACGGAAGCCCATCATGCCCAGCAACTGGCGGGCGTCTTCGGGGATGGGTTGGCCCACGGATTCTTCCATGTTGTTGATGGAGGCCTCGACCGCGGCCTTGGTGAAGATGTCGTCCTTGCCCATCATGTCGAGCATGGCGGAGACGGCCACGTCCCGCTGTCCTTCCACTTGCTCACGCATGAAGCGCAGCACCTGGCGGTCCACCTCTTCGGCGTCGATATGGCGCTTGAAGTCGTCATCATAGACTACATAGCAGGCGTTCTCCCCTACGTGGGTCACTTCGGCGGCATTGCCCTCTTCATCCACAACCAAACCGGCGAACATGGCCACTTTCGACATTTAGCTCTCCTTACTTTCAACGATGTAGGATAGAACGCGGATTTAGCGGATGCCGCATTCCGGGATTCGGCCACAAGGTGCGCCGCAACGGGACATAGCCTGGCCGAATCCCGGAATGCTTCAACTGATGTTGAACACACCCGATTCTTTCAAAAAATCCGTGAAAATCCGCCCAATCCGCCTTATCCGTGTTCTATTCTCCGTGCAGGAACCCATAGCTCCGGCGGATGCTGTCCAGGGGATCGGGCGGCAGGTCGTGCTCCACGATCAGCCATTCCGCGCCGGCGTTTTCGATCGCGGGCAAGAGCGCGTCCCAGTCCAGCCGGCCATAGCCTACATCGGCCAGGTCTTTCTCATTGTCGCTCTCACCCGGACGGGCCAGGTCCTTGGCGTGGACCCGGGGACAGCGCCCTGAGTACTCGCTCAGGAGCGCCAACGGATCGGCCCCACCGGCCGCGATCCAGGCCAAGTCCGGCTCGAAGCCCAGGTTCTCAGGATCGACGCTGTCCAGGATCCACTCGATGGCCAGTTTGCCATCGTAGCGGGTCATCTCGAAGTCATGGTTGTGATAGATCAGCTTCATGCCCGCGTCCTGGCAGCGACGGCCCAGACGATCGAGCCGGCCGCCGATGGCCCGCCAACCGGCGGCATCCTGGGGTCGCAGGGGCAGGGGCAGCCATGGAATCACCAGCATCTGGTTGTCCACGGCCCGGTTGAAGGCTGTCACAGCATCAAAATTGTCTTCCAGCGCGGCCATGCCAACGTGGCTGGAGGCCACCTGAAGTTGGTGCTTGTCCAGCATGGCGCGCATCTCATCCGCGGTCAGCCCGTGGTTGTCCACGGTCTCTACGCCGGTGTAGCCGATTTCGGCCACATCCGCCAGCATCGTGTCGAACGGCTCTTCTAATTTACGCAACGTATACAGTTGCACAGCAAGGGGCAGCGATGTAGAGGGCATGATTCCCGTTCCTTTTTTGTGGCGTTTGTTCTTTGCGTCTTCAAAACGCGAAGCGTAAAACGTGAACCGTAAAACATGAGGTCGCCGCGAATCAATCCTCGCCGCGCCCCACATCTCAACGTTTCGCGCTTCACATCTTCACGCTTCACATCTTCACGTTTTACGTCCATCCGCTCGCAGCCACCGCTCCCGCAGCCCGGAATGGCGGTTGGTCACCCGGTTGTTGCGCACGGCGATGCCGATGGCTTTGGGTTGGCCAACCAGCACCACCAGACGGCGGGCCCGGCTCACCGCGGTGTAGAGCAGGTTGCGTTGCAGCATCATGTAATGGGTGGTCATCACCGGGATGACCACGGCCGGGAACTCGCTCCCCTGGCTCTTGTGCACACTGATCGCGAACGAATGAACCAACTCGTCCAGTTCCAGAAAGTCATAGGCCAGCGGGCGACCGTCGAATTCCACCACCATCTTCTGCATCACCGGATCGATGCTGCGGATCGCCCCCATGTCTCCATTATACACGTCTTTGTCATAGTTGTTGCGGATCTGCATCACCCGGTCGCCGACCCGATAGGCCCGGGCGCCGATGCGGCGTTCGGCGCGCTGGGGGGAGGGGGGATTGAGGGCCGCCTGCAACGCCTCGTTGAGCGCGCCCACGCCCACCACGCCTCGGTGCATGGGGGTGAGCACCTGGATGTCCATTGACGGAATGCCAAAGCGCCGCGGGATACGGGTCTGCACCAACTCTACGCACAACTGGGCCGCTCGTTGCGGGTCCTCGGTGCGAAAGAGGAAGAAGTCCGTGGCCGTCTGGTTGTCGAGCACCGGCATCTGGCCCTGGTTGATGCGGTGGGCGTTGGTGATGATGTAGCTGCCCTCGGCCTGGCGGAAGATGGTCTTCAAGCGGATGACGGTGGCGACGGACGGGTCGATCCGGGGCGCGGGCGGCATGGCCGGGCCGGGTCCGTTCGTTCCCTCTCCCTCGATGGCGGCGATGATGTCCTTGAGCACATTGCCCGCACCCACGCTGGGCAACTGGTCGATGTCGCCCACCAGCAGCAGGTGCATGCCCGGCGGAATGGCCTTGAGCAGGTGGTTGGTCAACACCAGGTCGAGCATGGAGGCCTCATCCACGATCAGCAGATCCGCGTCCAGGGGGTTCTCTTCGTTGCGCTTGAAGGCCATGCCCTCGGCCGGCTGGAACTCCAGCAGGCGATGCAGGGTTTTGGCCTCCTGGCCGGTGGTTTCGGCCAGTCGTTTGGCCGCGCGGCCGGTGGGCGCGGCCAGCAACACCCGATGGCCGGCCTGGCGACAGAGTCGGAGAATGGAGCGCACGGTCGTGGTCTTGCCCGTGCCCGGCCCGCCCGTCAGCACCACCAGCCGGTGGGTGAGCGCGGCCCGGACCGCGGCCCGCTGCTGGGGGGCCAGCTCTACGCCGTCGGATTTGGCGGCCGCGTGCAGGGCGCTCTCCCAGTCAATGCGGTTGGCCTGGAACGAACTCAGCCGGCTGCTCCCGCTGTGGAGCAGGCGCGCCAGCCGGTTGGCCACCCCGGTTTCGCTGTAGTAGAGGGGCGTCAGGTAGATGGCCCGCTCCTCGGCCAGGATCTCCCGGGCAGCGTCCATGGCGCCGGCATAATAGAAACCGCCGGCCTCGGCGATGAGTTTGGGCGCGCCTGGGTCGGCGGGCGGGGGCGCAAGCGGCGGCGTCTCCGGGCCGCCCGGTTCATCCGCCAGCTTCACCTGATCATCCCGCCACAGTTCCAGGATGCCGATGCCCACCTGCTGGGGCGACACCTCCAGCAACGCCGCGGCCTGCCGGGTCAGTTCGCCGGTGGGCAGGAAGACGTGACCCTCGTCCGTGGCCTGGTTGAGGGCGTAGGCCACGCCGGCCGCCACCCGCCGGGGCGAGTCTGCGGGGATGCCCAACGCCTGCGCGATCTTGTCCGCGGTCAGGAAACCGACGCCGAAGATGTCCCGGGCCAGCCGGTAGGGGTCCTCGCGCACGATGGCGATGGCGTCGTCACCGTAGGTCTTGTAGATCTTGGTGGCCAGGCTGGTGCTGACGCCGTGGCTCTGGAGGAAGAGCATGACTTCTTTGATGGCCTGCTGTTCGGCCCACGCCTGGGTGATCAGGCGCACCCGTTTGGGCCCCACGCCTGGCGTCTCGATTAGCCGCCCGGGGTCGTTCTCGATGACGTCCAGGGTCTCCACGCCGAACTGCTTGACGATGCGTTTGGCCGTCACCGGGCCTACGCCCTTGATCAGGCCGCTGCCCAGGTATTTTTCCATGCCCGCCACCGTGGCCGGCAGGACGGTGCGCATCTTTTCCACGGCAAACTGGCGGCCATAGGTGGCGTGGACGGTCCAGCGGCCTTGCAGCTCTACGCTCTCGCCCACGTTGACCGTGGCCATATTGCCGATGATGGTGACTTCGCGATCGCGGCCAAAGCCGTGGCGCGGGGGATGCTCCGGCGTCAGCTTGGCGACGGTGTAGCCGTTCTCTTCGTTGTGATAGGTGACGCGTTCGATCACCCCACGCAGGGTATCCATAGGTGAAAAGGTCAGATGGCGATTCACCTTCCAGGAAGCTTCGAGTTTCCTGGAAGGTCGACGGTTGATTTCGGAACGCCCATATCATACACTATTTTGCGCGCTCTGTCTGCAATAGATATGTCCATTTAGCGACCGCTATGAGAACGCTGATTTGCCGGATAGCACCAGAATTGCATAGATTTTCAGAGAAAATCCGTGAAATTCTGCTTTGACCCGCGACAGTCAGCGTTCCAACCGTGGCAGCTGGATCGTGAATGTTCGCCAAAAAAGATGAAACATTCGCTTCAAAATTTGCGTAACTTTGCAAAATTTGATAAAAGATCCGGTCCTCTGGTATACTATGGGGAACTATTGTGCTGAATCATGCGCCCGGTACAGCGGTGATGCGGCCGATAGCGCCTCGCAGTGGGGTGCACTGCAAGAAGGAATTCGCCGGTTTTAGCAATGGAATCGGTATAGAAGACGAGGAGTACCGATGAGTATTACCAAAGCGCAGAAGTCGCAGTTGATCGAAGAATTTCGTATCAGCGACCATGACACTGGCTCGCCGGAGGTTCAGGTAGCTCTGTTGACCACTCGCATCAACGCTCTCATTGACCACCTGAACACCCACAAACACGACGAAGGCTCTCGTCGTGGCCTGCTGAAGTTGGTGGGACAGCGTAGGCGACACCTCGCCTATCTGAAACGTAAGGATAGCGCACGATACCAGCAGTTGATCAAACGGCTGGGTCTACGCAAATAGAGCACACGGAAGAGGAGGGGCGCCCGCGTGGACGACACCGGCTGTAGCCCCTCTTTTTTCGTACGTATTTCGTTGTACTGTGATGTTGTCGTCATCATGGCGGTGACGACGTGAATCGAGAGGACGCTGAGCGTCAATTGTAATCGTGAAAGGAACCTGAATTCGCCTTCGGGGTCCGGCATTGGAGAGCGCGGCGAAGCCCTGATCGAGATTTCTCGCCGGGTTTCGCACAGAGGTTTCGCCTCGGTCTCCAGTTCCGCACCTCGACCATTCGGGTCAGCCCACGGATGACAATTGAGATCCTCACTGTCCGTTGATTCTCATCACTTTTTACATAATTTGATTTTCCCGCCACGGGGCGGGAGGGCTGTCTGCGCGTGTCAAGTGCGGGCAGACCCATCGTGCATGAAGGAGAAAAGACCATGCAACTTTTTGACGGCGCGCGTGTCTACAGCACTGAAGTAGGCGGGCGCACATTGAGTTTGGAAACTGGCGTCCTGGCCGCACAGGCTGGCGGCGCGGTGACCATCCGTTACGGCGACACGGTCCTGTTGACCACCGCCACCATGAGTAAAGACGTGAAGGGGCATTTGAATTTCTTCCCTATGACCGTCGAATTCGAAGAAAAGCTCTACGCAGCCGGGCGCATCCCCGGAAGCTTCTTTCGGCGGGAGGGCCGTCCCAGCGAGCAGGCCATCCTTCTCGACCGGCTGGTGGACCGCCCCCTGCGCCCCCTCTTCCCCAAGGGCATGCGCAATGAGGTCCAGATCATCATCACCGCCCTCAGCTCGGACGGCCAGAACCTCATGGATCCCCTGGCCATCAGTTCCGCGTCCGCGGCCCTGAGCATCAGCGACATTCCCTGGAACGGCCCGGTGGCCGCCTCCACCATCGGTTTCGTGGAGGGCGAATTCGTCGTCAACCCCACGGCCGACCAGATGGAGCGCAGCAGCTTGAACCTGGTGGCCGCCGGCACCGAGGACAATCTCCTCATGGTGGAGGCCGGCGCCCATGAGCTGCCCGAAGACCTGATCGTGGAGGCGCTCAAGCTGGCCCATGAGTCCATGCAGCCCGTGCTGGGCATGATCCGCCAGATGCAGGCTGAGATTGGCAAGGAGAAGCGGACCGTTCAATTCTTCCTGCCCGCGCCTGAGACTGTCGAACTGGTCGAGGAGATGGCGAAAGACAAGGTTGCCGAGGTCCTGGCCAAAGGCTTGGGCAAACACGAACTGGGTGACAGCCTGGATGAGATCAAAACGGAGATCAAGGAAGCGCTGGCTCCCCGCATCGAGAGCGAAGAACTGGTCGCCTCGGACGTGTCGGACGCATTTTCCGCAACGGTGAAGAAGGTCACCCGCCAACGCATCCTGAGCGAAGGCGTCCGCCCGGACGGCCGCGACACCACCACTGTGCGCCCCATTCGCGTGCAGGTGGGCCGCCTGCCCCGGGTCCACGGATCCGGTCTCTTCATGCGCGGCGAGACCCATGTGCTGACCATCGCCACCCTGGGTACGCCCGGCGACGCCCAGCGGCTGGACACCTTGCAGCCCCAGACTGAGAAGCGCTACATTCATCACTATAACTTCCCGCCCTTCAGCACCGGCGAAGCCTATCCCATGCGCGGTCCCAAGCGCCGGGAGATCGGTCACGGCGCGCTGGCTGAACGGGCCCTGTTGCCGGTGATCCCCGAGGATTACCCCTACACCCTGCGCCTGGTCAGCGAGGCTGTGAGCAGCAACGGTTCCACCAGCATGGCGTCGGTCTGTGGCAGCACCCTGGCGCTGATGGACGCCGGCGTGCCGATTACAGCCCCGGTGGCCGGCATCGCCATGGGGCTGGTCCAGGACCAGGAGAGCGGCGACTATCAGGTGTTGACCGACATCCAGGGCATGGAAGATGCGCTGGGCGATATGGACTTCAAGGTGGCCGGCACCGAGCACGGCATCACCGCCCTGCAGATGGATCTGAAGATCAAGGGGCTGGACTTCTCCATCCTGGATCAGGCCATGGAGCAGGCGCGTCAGGGTCGGCTGCATATTCTGGGCAAGATGCTGGAAGTGCTGCCGGAGCCGCGCGCGGAGATGAGCCAGTTTGCGCCGCGTATCCTCACCACCCACATCAACCCCGAAAAGATCGGGCGCCTGATCGGTCCGGGCGGCAAGACGGTGCGCGCGCTGCAAGAGAAGTACGAAGTGCGCGTCGATATCGACGAAGACGGCTCCGTCTACGTCTCCGGCGAAGGCGAGAGGGCCGACGCCGCGCTGGCCGAAATCGACCAGATGATGGAAGAGGTGGAGGTCGGCAAGATCTACACCGGCACCGTAGTTCGGGTGGAGCCTTACGGCGTCTTCGTGAACATTCTCCCCGGCGTGGACGGCATGGTTCACATCAGCCAGTTGGCCGACTATCGGGTCAACAAGGTGGAGGACATCGCCAACATGGGTGACGAACTGACCGCCATGGTCATCGACGTGGACCCGTCGTCCGGCAAGGTGCGCATGAGCCGCCAGGCCGTTCTCGAGGGCTGGTCGGTGGAAGAAGCCAAGCGTCAGGACTCCGGCGGCCGTCGCAGTGGCGGTCGCGGCGGTGATCGCCGCGGTGGCGACCGTCGTGGCGGTGGTCGCGATCGACGCCGGCGCTAGAAGTCTGATTTAGAACAACAATAGAACGCGGATTGAGCGGATCCGGCGGATCTTCACAGATTTTTATGAAATCCGTGGAGATCCGCCGGATCCGCTCAATCCGCGTTCTATCCCTCTCCAGGCCCGATCCAGACGCATTCTTCCTGGGCCCATGTCCAGCCCGGCAAATCGAGAACCACGGGGCGTCGCGCCCAGCCGGCCTGAATGCGCGCTTCCACGGCTGGCCAGGGGGGAATGCCGGAGGTCGCGTCTGCATTTTCTACGTTGAACGCGCCTACGGCCACGGCGCTTGTCATGGCCGCGGTCGGAGTCGCCCCCCGTAGCAGCGCGGCCAGAAAGCCGGCGATGGTGCAGTCGCCGGCGCCCGTGGTCCCCACCACCTGGGCCTGGAAGCAGGGCGACAGCAGCTCGCGCCCCCGCCAACCATCGGGGTCCAGCCTTAGGCGCGCGGTCAGTTTGGCCAGGCGTTGCGAATCCGGCGTGGTGCGCAGGTAGAGGCCCTGATCGCCCAGTTTCAGTCCGACCACAGCCACGCCCATCTCCAGCAGATCATCCGAAAGTGCGTGTAACAGTTCGCCATCGGCCTGGCGGATGATATCGCCGCCAGCCGCCAGCCGATCGTGGCGGGGGCGGTCGAGCATGAAAAGGGTCTCCTCCAGGCTGGGCAGGAAAAGGTCCACATGTGGCAGCACCCTGACCAGCAAGGCCCGCCAGTCCACCTGGCCGGCGTCCGATTTGGGATCGGGATAGGATGCGTCCAGGGAGGTGATTGCACCCGCAGCCCTAGCCCGCGCCATGAGCGCGGCCAGTTCCACGCCCCCGTCCCCGTAGAGGCGACGCATGATGGGTGGATAGCCGAAGTGGAAGATGCTCGCGTCGGCCACCTGCTCCATGTTCACGTCATCGGCCCCAAAGGTGTCATTGGCCCCCGGACAGTGGAGGAAGATGCGGTCCACACCCGGCGGGTTGATGACCAGGGTGTAGGCGGAGACCGCGTCCGGGTCCACGATCATGCCGTCGGCCAGACCTGGTCCGGTGCTGCGAATGAAGTCGAGGATGGCGTGGCCGAAGAGGTCGTCGCCGATCTTGCCCATGAGTTTGGTGGGCGCGCCCAGCCGGTGCAGGGCCAGCCCCGTGTTGGAGACCGCGCCGCCCGTGGCTGTGACCGCGGGGCCGACGGTGGTCAGCTTGCCGGGGACCAGCAGCTCCTCCAGCGCCAGCGCGCCGCCTGCGAACATGGCAGGGTCGAAGGTGGGGATGATGTCCAGACAAATGTGTCCGGCGACGACGATGGGACCGGGTTGGCTTGCCATGGTTGTAGGTCTCCTTGTTTGAGGAGATTGGCAAGATTGGAGATTGGGAGATTGACGCCCGGACAGGAGCCAATCTCCAATCTCTTCAATCTCCAATCTCCAAATCTCAAAGCATTTTCAACTCAGATCAGTGGGTTGGTCAGCCGCCCCAACCCCTGGACCTCCACGGTCACCTCATCGCCGGGTTTGAGCCAGACTTGCTCCGCCATGCCCAGGATGACGCCTTCGGGCGTGCCGGTGCTGATGAGGTCGCCCGGCTCCAGGGTCATGTAGCGACTGATATAGCTGATGATCTCGGCTACGCTGAAGACCATGTCCCCGGTGTTGGAGTGCTGGCGCAGCTCGCCGTTGACCCACGTGCGCAGTTCCAGGTTCTGGGGATCGGCGACCTGGTCGGCGGTGACCAGAACCGGCCCGGCGGGCAGGAACTTGTCCAGGGTCTTGCCCAGCAGCCATTGGCCGGTGCGCATTTGCAGATCCCGGGCGCTGAGGTCGTTGGTCACGCAGTAGCCGAAGACGTGGTCCAGCGCGGCTTCCTCGGAGACGTCGCGAGCCCGCCGGCCGATGACCGCGCCCAGCTCCACCTCGTAGTCATAGCGGACGGCCGTGGCGGGCAGGGGGACCGGTTCCTGATGCGCGGCCAGGGCGTTGGCGAACTTGGCGAAAAGCACGGGCGTCTTCGGCAGGACCATGCCCGATTCCTGGGCGTGGCGGCGGTAGTTAAGGCCCACGCAGATGATCTTCTGGGGCTGGAGAACCACAGGGGCGTACTGGATGGACTCTTCGTCCAAGAACCAGCCCGGCTGGGGATCGGCGACGGCGTCCTCCACGAAACGAAGCAGGCGATCCATGCCCCGTCGGCCTTCGTTGAAGAGTTCCGAGAGAGAGGAGGGGGCGTCGATCATCCGCTCCAGATCGAGGATGCCGGCCGCGGTCCTGGCGCCGAAGCGGGGGGGATCGACGGATTGGGGGTCGGTGAAGTGTAAGAGTTCCATGACGATTTTGACTCCAGATGCGTTTGATGAAGCGTGCTGCGGGGAAATGATAAGCATGACAAAAGTATAGCGATTCCACAGCAGCGAAGCAACTTCGGTGGCCGTCGATAGGTGTGGTGTGGAGCCGTATGGTCTCAGGTGGCGGAGTTTGTGCGGCTGCAGGCCGCGCCTACGGGCACTGCGAACCACCCCCATTAACCCCGCGTCCCGGGCGTTTTATTAGACAAATTCGGCATCTCAGGGTATACTGACTGACCGGATCAAGAACTTATGTTCGAGAGCGGAGACGTCACTCGTCACGCATCACTCGTCACGTTTCATGCATCAAACCCATGCCGTCATTTCAAGTTGTCAGCGATTTCGAACCCACAGGTGACCAGCCCCAGGCTATCTCTGCGCTGGTGGAAGGCATCCAGCACGGCATGAAGCATCAGGTCCTGCTGGGCGTGACCGGGTCGGGCAAGACCTATGCTATGGCCAAGGTCATCGAGGCGGTGCAGAAGCCGACCCTGATCCTGGCCCACAACAAGACCCTGGCCGCGCAACTTTACAGTGAAATGCAGGCGTTCCTGCCCAACAACGCGGTCGAGTATTTCGTCTCCTACTACGACTACTACCAGCCGGAAGCCTACATCCCGCGCTCGGACGTTTACATCGAGAAAGAGGCGGACATCAACGAGGAGATCGACCGCCTGCGCCTGGCCGCGACCAGCGCGCTCTTCAGCCGCCGGGACGTGGTCATCGTGGCCTCGGTCTCCTGTATCTATGGCCTGGGCAGCCCGGAGGACTATGGCCGGGTGGTCCTCAACCTGCGGGTGGGTGAGATGGTGCGGCGGAGCCAGATCCTGCGCCACCTGGTGGAGATCTACTACGACCGCAATGACATGACCCTTCAGCGAGGCAAGTTTCGGGTGCGGGGCGATGTGCTGGAGGTGCAGCCGGCCGACAAAGAGGTGGCCTATCGCATTAGCCTGTGGGGCGACGAGATCGAGCGCATCTCCGAGATCGACACGCTGACCGGCGAGATCCTGGCCGACCATCAGCAGGTGGACATCTATCCGGCCAAGCACTTCGTTACCTCCGACGAACGCATGGCCGCGGCCCTGGAAGACATCGAGAAGGAGATGGAGGAGCAGGTCGCGTATTTCGAATCCCAGGGCAAGCACCTGGAGGCCCAGCGCATCCGCCAGCGCACCCGCTATGACATGGAGATGCTGCGGGAGGTAGGGCGCTGCAACGGCATCGAGAACTACAGCCGACCCCTGGCCCAGCGGCCGCCGGGCAGCACGCCGTGGACCCTGCTGGACTATTTCCCGGCCGACTGGCTGCTTTTCATCGACGAGAGCCACATGTCGGTCCCCCAGGTGCGGGGCATGTACAACGGCGACCGCGCGCGCAAGAGCGTGCTCATCGAGCATGGCTTCCGCCTACCCAGCGCGCTGGACAACCGTCCCCTGCGCTTCGACGAGTTCGAGGAGCATCTCAATCAGGTCATCTACGTCAGCGCCACGCCTGGCCCCTACGAACAGGAGCGGGCCGAACAGGTGGTGGAGCAGGTCATCCGCCCCACGGGGCTGCTGGATCCGGTGGTGGAAGTGCGGCCCACTGAGGGCCAGATCGACGACCTGCTCAAGGAGATCAACCAGCGGGTGGCCAGGGGGCAGCGCGCGCTGGTGACCACTCTGACCAAGCGTATGGCCGAGGACCTGACCGAATACCTGGCCGAGGCCGGGGTGCGGGTCCACTATCTGCACAGCGACATTCACACCATCGAGCGGGTGGAAATTTTGCGCGACCTGCGCATGGGCGTCTACGATGTGGTGGTGGGCATCAACCTGCTGCGGGAGGGGCTGGACCTGCCGGAGGTTTCGCTGGTGGCGATTCTGGACGCGGACAAGGCCGGCTTCCTGCGCAGCGAGAGCGCGCTGATCCAGAACATCGGCCGCGCGGCCCGGCATGTGGAGGGCAAGGCTATCCTCTATGCGGACAAGATGACGCCGGCCATGCAGGCGGCCATTGATGAGACCAGCCGCCGCCGCGCCATCCAGGAAGCGCACAACCAGGCCCACGGCATCGAACCCCAGAGCATCGTCAAGGGCATCCGTGATCTGACCGACCGGGTGCGGGTGCTGGCCGAAACCCAGGTCGAGTACACGGTGGACGACGAGCCGCCGCCCCTTACCCCCGCGGCCCTGCCCAAGGACGAGCGGGCCCGGCTGATCCGGCAGCTTGAGAAGGAGATGAAGGAAGCGGCCAAGGAGCTTGAATTCGAGCGAGCGGCTGTGTTGCGGGATCAGATCATGGAGTTACGGCAGTTGGAAATCGAGGAAAGATTACAAATTTAGAGATAGCCAATGACAACACAACCAACCAACGGCTCCAACGCCGGATCCATCCGCCCTATCGACATCACCCGCACCATGCAGGACGCGTACCTGGATTACGCCATGAGCGTGATCGTGGCCCGCGCGCTGCCGGACGTGCGCGACGGCCTCAAACCGGTGCACCGGCGCATCCTCTACGCCGTTTACCACGATCTTCATCTGACCCACGATAAGCCCCACAAAAAGAGCGCCCGCATCGTCGGTGAAGTGCTGGGCAAGTATCACCCCCACGGTGACAGCGCAGTCTATGACGCCATGGTGCGCATGGCCCAGGATTTTAGCCTGCGCTATCCGCTCATTGACGGCCAGGGAAACTTCGGCTCCATCGACGGCGACAACGCCGCGGCCATGCGCTACACCGAGGCCCGGCTGGCCGAGATCAGCCAGTTGATGCTGGATGATCTGGACAAGGACACAGTCGAATGGCGCGACAATTTCGACAACTCCCTCTTGGAGCCGGTCATTTTGCCGGCCGCGCTGCCCAACCTGCTCATCAACGGGGCCAGCGGTATCGCCGTGGGCATGGCCACCAATATCCCGCCCCATAATCTGGGCGAGGTGGTGGACGCGTTGGCGTATATGATCGATCATTTCGATCGTGTGGACGACATTGGCGTCGAAGATTTGACCCGCTACATCAAGGGGCCGGACTTCCCCACCGGCGGCATCCTCTACCGCTACCGGGTGGACCCCAAGACCAAAGAAGAAAACGACGTCGTCACCCAGGGCTACTCGGTGGGCAAGGCCCGGCTGATCATCCAGGCCAAGGCCCACTTCGAAGAGATGAGCCGCAACCGCAGCCGCATCGTCATCACCGAGTTGCCCTACCAGACCAACAAGACCACTCTGATCGAACGCATCGCCAGCCTGGTCCGGGACGGCAAGATCGAGGGCATTACCGATCTGCGCGACGAGAGCGACCGTACGGGCATGCGCATCGTCATCGAACTGACCCGCAACGTGGACGCCAAGGACGTGCTGGCCCATCTCTTCAAGTATACGCCTCTCCAGCAGACTTTTGGCATGCAGATGCTGGCCCTGGTGGACGGTCAGCCGGTGCTGCTCAGTCTGAAGCGGGCGCTACGCCTCTTCATCGAACATCGCCAGGAGATCATCCGCCGCCGTTCCGAGTTCGAACTGGCCCGAGCCCGGGAGCGCGCCCACATCCTGGAAGGGCTGCTCAAAGCGCTGGACATCCTGGACGAAGTCATCGCCACCATCCGCCGCAGCCAGCGGGTGGAGACGGCGCGCACTAATCTCATGCGCGGTTTTGGGTTTAGCAAGATTCAGGCTCAGGCGATCCTGGACATGCAGTTACGGCGGCTGGCCGCGCTGGAACGTAAGAAGCTTCAGGATGAGTACAAAGAGTTGCTGAAACGCATTGACTACCTGGAGGACCTGCTGGCGCATCCGGGAAAAGTGCTGGGGGTGATCAAGAAGGATCTGCTGGCCATCAAGGAGGCCTACGCCGATCCCCGCCGCACCCAGATCGTGGATCGCACCAAGGGCACGCTCACCACCACCGATCTGTTACCGGAACAGGATGTGTGGGTGTCTGTGGGCGCCAACGGCGATTTGCATCGCCACGACGTAGTCAAGGTGACGAGCTCGGCCCTGAAACGCAGCGGCAAGCATGGACAGGTGGCGATGCTGACGGCCAACACGCGTGACTATCTCTACCTGTTCGATGAAAAGGGACAGTGTCGGCGGCTCTCCATCCACGAGATCCCCCAGGACGGCAAGCGGAAGCATCTGGCCGAGATGACCGATTTCACCCGGCGCGATAAAATCACTGCTGCGCTGGCTCTGCCGCGGGAAGCGGCGGACGCCGCCCAGGGGTATCTCTTCCTGGTCACAGAGCAAGGCATCGTCAAGCGCGTGACAGTCAGTGACTTCCTTGATGCAGCCCCCTTGGATCCGGTGGTTATCAATGTCGACGGGAAGGATCGGCTGCTGTGCGTCTTCCATACGCCGGGTGACGCCAACGTGATCCTGGTTTCCAGCAGCGGCAAAGCTATCCGCTTCGAAGAGAGCGGCGTGCGCAGCATGGGGTTGGCCGCGGCCGGCGTCGGCGGCATGAAACTTAAGAAGGGAGAGCGGGTTGTCTACGCCGGGCTGGCGGAATCGGACGGCGATCTGCTCACAGCGACCGAGAAGGGATACGCCAAACGCACATCCCTGTCGGAGTATCCTACCCAGGGGCGGAACGGCGGCGGTGTGGTCACCCACAAGCCCAGCGTCAGGACAGGCGACGTGAGCGCGGCCCTGGTTCTGCCGCCTGCCGCCGATCTGTGGGTGGCGGCTATCAGCGCCAGGAACCAAGCGCTGCCGCTCTCTGTAGGCGATATTCCGCGGATGGGGAGGGGCGTTCAGGGCAAGCAGATCTTCGCTATCGGCATCGGCGACACGCTGGCCGCGGTGCAGATGCTCACTCTGCCGACGCCTGTCACCGCGCCCGATGGAACGCCATCGCCCGCAAAGAGTGATAAACCCACCAAATCAGCGTCGCGTAAGACGGCAAGCGCCGCATCGGCTAAACGATCTCGGGCGCGAGATCACTCCGTTTCAACCAAGGCGGCGGGCGTCAGAACCGGGGCGACGGTGAACGCCAAAGCAGCAACGAAGACCGCCCGACCATCGTCCGCCACTGCAAAGGCGAAGAAGCCGACAACCAAGAAGACGACAAAGGCGGCTTCGAAGACTGCTGCTCGATCCCGTAAATCCACCCCGACGAAATCATTTACAGCGAAATCAACTCCGGCAAAATCAAAGTCAAGTGCGCCCCAAGATGGCAAAAGTTCAGCTTCAAAGTCAACCAGGACCAGCGCCAAAACTGGGACCAAGGTGAGCGCAAAAGCGAGGACGAAGACCGCCCAGCCATCATCCGCGGCCGCAAAGACAAATCAGGCGACAAAGGCGGCTCCAAAGGCCGCTTCCCGGTCCCGTAAATCAACCACAGCGAAATCAGCCCAGGTAAAGTCAAAGTCGAACGCGGCTAAAGATAGCAAGAGCGCGTCTCCGAAATCTACCAAGACCGGGGTCAAAACCGGGACCAAGGCGAGTGCGAAAGCAGCGGCGAAGAATGCTCAGCCAACATCCGCGCCTGGAAAGGCGGCGGCAAAGAAAAGCGCTAAGGCGCCGTCCAAATCATCGCCAAAGGTTAATCAACCCAAGCAAAAGCCCGCTTCATCCCGCAGACGTAAAGCCAGCAAGTTACAGGTGGTCGCCAGCGTCACCCAGAGCCAGGCCAAGGACGCAGGTAAAGGAGCAAACGCGCAGTAGACGCCTCTCTTTGCTCTCTGCAGGCGCAATTCCCCGTTTATCCTTGTGGACGTGAGGTGCGTCGCCGTCAGATCTCCTTATTTGTCAACTTTTCCGTAACTATTCCCGCCAACTTCCGTCATTTGATAATAAGTCGTCCTCGATAGGGTTCATACACCGTCGAGCGCGTCAATATAAGCCCATATTCATCTCTGCGCGCAGGATTTTGACGCGCGCAGGGATGAATATGATAGGTGTGGATGCAAATCCGGCGCCTTTGTATCCCATATACCGACCTTGCCACCCTACAATCGGAAGGAAGAAATCATGAAAACAAAGACCCAACGACGGTGGATTCTCCCGGCGCTGTTGCTGTTGCTGATCAGCGTGGCGGCCGGGCCGATGCGAACCTATGCCCAGGGAGGTGGTCTGGCGGAACGCCCCCTGACCGAGCAATACGTCACCAAATATCAGGGCGACTATTGCGTGGTCAGCGGAGGCGCGAGCCTGCTCAACACGACCTCCGCGTCATTCGATCTGGATGTCCCTGGCCAGCCTGTGGCGGCATTCTGGAATTGGTCCGGTCGTTTTATTCAACAACAGGGTGGAACGGTGCCGCCCGTCACGGGCGATAGCCAGATTCGCATAACTGGCGCACTGGGGGATGGATCCAGTATCGATCAGACGATCACCGCTGATGTGGAAGAGACTTCCGATCCGGCGTCTTATATCCGCTGGTACGCCTATATTTTTTCAGATAACGTCTTCCAGTTTGTGCGTCCCGGCGTCAATAGTTACACGGTGTCCGATTTTGCATTGCCGTCCGGGGGAAGCGTCAATACTCATGGCGTAGCATTGACGGTTGTTTACGAAAGCCCCAATTGTCCATTCAGCCAGATCGAATTGGATTATGGCTTGGACACCTTTTACTGGCGACGGGCAGAACCCTATGGTCCCAACTCATCAGTAGCCTGTGTGGCGTTGACGCCCGCGCCCGCACAGCGCACGCTGGACTACACTATGATCGTGGCCGGTATCGCCGACGAAGGGCGCCCCCATGCGATTTGGATGGTTTCGCTCAACACACCCAGCGACAGTTTGCCCAATAACCTGGTGAATGAAGCGTTCGCTGCATCTATTGCCAATCCATTTGGCCACGGTGGTCACGAATGGGACATCTACAGCAACCAACTGATCGTCGATCCAGGTGACAACTACGCCTGCTTCCAGATTGAATCCACGCCTGGCGCGCCTCCTGGCGGCGTCAGCGGTGGCTGGCTGAGTTTGAACACTACCCTGGATGTGCCTGTGGCCAGCATCGGCGATCTGATCTGGAGCGACATCAATGGTGATGGCGTCAAAGATCCCACCGAACCGGGCCTGGCCAACGTCCAGGTGACGCTCACCGGCGGCGCTGCACCCCAACAGGTCACCACTGACGCCAATGGGTTTTATCTTTTTCCGAACCTGATCGCAGGCGTTTACACTGTGGCTGTGGATACGGCCAGCGGTGACCTGGCCTCAGGATCATGGCTCCAGACCGGCGATCCGGACGGCGGTTTTGACAACCAGTCGACGGTGAACCTGGCCTCGGGTGTGGACAACCTGGACCAGGACTTCGGTTATCAACCCCTGGGGAGCATCGGCGACACGGTCTGGAATGACAAAAACAGCAACGGCGCCATGGATGGCGACGAACAGGGTATCCCGGGCGTCACTGTAACCTTGCGCAACGCGTCCGGCCCCATCGCAACTGCGGTGACCAACCAAAACGGATTTTACACTTTCCCCAACCTGCCGACTGGGGAGTATGATATTGTGATCGATCCCGCCACCTTACCACCGAACATGATCCCCACCTATGATCCGGACGGCCTTGATACGCCGGATCAGGTGACGCTGCTTTTGGGGCCCGGCCAGGTTCGAGAAGACATCGATTTCGGCTATCGTAGCCTGTTGGTGACATTGGGAGACACGGTTTGGGATGACTTAAACGGCAATCAGATCAAGGACCCTGGCGAACCGGGTCTGAACGGCGTCAGAGTCATTTTGAGAGACGCCAACGGCGCGGAACTGAGCGCGATCACCAATGCCAGCGGATTCTATAACTTTATCGATCTTCAGGCTGGAACCTATACCGTCAGTATCGACACGACGACACTGCCGCCTGGCCATGGACCGACCTATGACCTGGACGGGATCCAGACGCCCAATACCACCCAGGTAGTCATGAGCGTGGGCGTAGACCGGGATGACGTGGATTTCGGGTACATGCGCGTGCTAGGCAGCATTGGCGATGTCGTGTGGCGGGACGACAACAATAATCAAATTCAGGATCCGGGCGAGCCTGGCATCCCGAACGTCACCGTCACGCTGACCGACGCTGAAAATGTCCAACGCACCACGACCACCGGCGCCGATGGCCAATACAGCTTCGATGATCTGCCGGCCAGCCAATATGTAGTCGCCATCGATCCCGCCACCCTGCCGGCTAATGTGATTCCAACCTACGACCTGGACGGCATCGGCACGCCCCACCAAGCGACGCTGACGTTGGCGGTCGGCCAGGATCGGGTTGACGCCGACTTCGGCTATCAACAACTCGGCAGCCTGGGTGATACAGTCTGGAACGATATGAACGGCAATGGGATCCAGGATGCGAACGAACCGGGCATCCCGAATGTGACCGTTCTGTTGAATGCGCCGGGCGTGGTGCAGACTGCGACCACCGACAGCGATGGTCGCTTTATGTTCTCGGATCTGCCGCCGACCGTCTACACAGTCAGCATCAATCCGGCCACCCTGCCGGCTGATCTGGATAAGCCGACCCATGATCTGGACGGCGTTCAGACGCCCAACACGACGTCCGTCAATTTGGACCCGGGCCAGAATCGTATCGACGTCGATTTCGGCTACCAGACGCCGACGGCTATCGGTGACGATGACGAGCCGGATAATGACGCGATAGTGCGGATGTTCGTTTTTCTGCCCCTGGTCAATAGCCAGTAACCTATCGGCTGTGGCAATGCGCTGACAGCGCGCCCGCAACCTTTCAAAAACAGCCCGCAGATCAGACGGATTCTCTCCTGATCTGCGGGCTGTTTGCGTGTGCTCGGCAGGCTTTTCACGATTTTGACGTCGGTCGGGGCATTGCGTATATAATGGCAAGAGCCGCCGGACATCCAATCGTCTTTTCATCTACGATCCACATCAGGAGAGTCATCATGACCTATATGCTGGGCATCGACGTATCGACAACCGCGACCAAAGCGTTGCTCATCGATGACCACGGCGCGGTCGTCGATGTCGCCGCTGTCGAATATTCCTTCCAAACCCCGCATCCCCTCTGGAGTGAACAGGACCCTGATCTCTGGTGGCAGGGCGCGATCCAGGGCATTCGCCAGTTGCTGACGCGCACCGGCGTCGACCCTGCCCGGATCGCTGGCGTCGGGCTGACCGGCCAGATGCACGGGCTTGTGCTGTTGGACGGCCAGGGAACGGTGCTGCGACCGGCCATCCTCTGGAACGACCAGCGCACCGCAGCCGAGTGCCAGGCCATCCACGAGCGGGTGGGTCGCGAACGGCTGATCCGGATCACCGGCAATGAGGCCCTGACCGGCTTCACAGCGCCCAAGATCCTCTGGGTCGCCAACCATGAGCCGGACCTCTACGCCCGGGCCGAGCATATCCTCCTGCCCAAGGATTACGTGCGTTACCGGTTGACCGGCGCTTTTGGGACGGACAAGGCCGGCGCCGCGGGGACGCTTCTGATGGACCTCAAGACGCGCGACTGGTCCCCGGAGATATTGGAAGCGCTGGATATTCCCCCAGCCTGGCTGCCCCCCACCCACGAAGGGCCCGAGATCACCGGACGCGTGTCCGGTGAGGCCGCGGCCCTCACCGGTTTGCAGGTCGGCACGCCGGTCATGGCTGGCGGTGGCGATCAGGCGGCCCAGGCCGTGGGCGTGGGCGCGGTGCAGGAAGGCGTCATCGCCCTGACCCTGGGCACGTCGGGCGTGGTCTTCGCGCCGGTGGCCCAACCCTTTATCGAGCCGGAGGGGCGGTTGCACGCCTTCTGCCACGCTGTTCCCGGGCGCTGGCATCTCATGGGCGTTATGCTCTCTGCCGCGGGGAGCCTGCGCTGGTACCGGGACACGCTGGCCCCTGACGTCTCCTACACCGACCTGCTGGCCCCGGCCGAAGCCATCCCCTCTGGCAGCGAGGGGCTGATTTTCCTGCCCTATCTCACAGGCGAACGCACGCCCTACCCAGACCCCCTGGCCCGGGGTGCGTTCGTGGGCCTGACCGTGCGCCACACCCAGGCTCACATGACCCGGGCCGTGCTGGAGGGCGTAGCCTTTGGTCTGCGCGACAGCTTCGAACTGATCAAGCGGGCGGGGCTGGGGCGGATCGACCAGGTGCGGGTCTCCGGCGGCGGCGCGCGCAGCGACCTGTGGCGGCAGATCCTGGCCGATGTGTTGGGCAGCGAACTGGTGACCGTCAACACCACCGAAGGCGCGGCCTATGGCGCGGCCCTCCTGGCCGGCGTGGGCGCGGGCGTCTGGCCCGACGTGGACGCCGCCTGCGAGGCCGCCGTCCGCATCACCGGCCACACCGCACCGGATCCCGCAGCCAGCGACCGCTATGACCGCGTTTACGCCGAATATCAGCGTCTTTACCCTGCACTCAAGGGGAGTTTTGAGCGGTTGGCAGAAGGGTGAAAATTGAAAATTGAA